>DASSCV010000248.1:0-9630 GCA_035697505.1 Rubrobacter sp. | reverse complement strand
TTCCCTATCGCCGAGCTTGACGGTCGAATTGCGGAAGGGCGCGCGCTGCTTGAACTCCTTGTAGGTATCGTGCTCGTAGCGCATGCAGCACTTCACCTCTCCACAGCAACCCAGGATCTTCTCGTTAGGCGTCACGCCTTGCTGCTTGGCCAGCCTGACGTTGACCGGACCCATACTCCTGGCACCACTCCACGTCGCGCAGCATAGGGGCAGGCCGCACGTGTCACATCCACTTGCGTCCCCAGACCGCTCTATAAAACGGTACTCTCTGAAGGCGATCTTCGCATCGTAGGCCCGTTCGAGGCCACTCTTTACGGGGCCAAGGTCCACGTCCTTGTCGTCGGTCTGGTACTTGACCTCGATGTAGGAGCCGTCCAGGGAGACGTCGCAACCTACAAACTGCACGCCTTCGATCCTGTGGTCCCTGGCGAGTTTCCTGGCCTCTTCCCTGACGGCGCGTCCCAGTTCCCTGTTGCGATCCTCAGTCCTGGAGTCCTCCTCAGTGACGATCCTGACTATGTCATATGGTTGTGTGTACGGCTCGCGGCGGCGAGGCGTCAGGGCGACGCGACCGACCAACTCCCCCACCTCGGTTGCGACGACTACTGTGTAGCCGACCCTGAGGTCAAGGTCCCGCGCGTAGCAGAGCCTGGTGATGCTCCAGCCGGGGACCCTGACATCCACGAGCCTCGGGAGGGTACGAGTATCTTCCGCCGTATGCGCGATAACGTCACCTCCAGGATCGCCTCCGGAGTGACATTATACGCCAGTGCAGCGCGAGCTTCCCCCGTAGCATGCGCAGCACCGGCCCAATCCGCCCCTGGATACTCCTCCACGTACCCTCGTATCTCTACCACCCTGTCCGTGTTGGCCACCAGACCCTCCGCATCCGCCTCTGTCACAGCAGCATCCCTGTACAGAAGGGCCAATAGCTCCAGTGCCTCTCTTACCGCGCCGTCTCTCGCCGCTCTTCCCGCGCGTTTGGCTCCTTCCTTCGCGCGCCTGTCCGGCTCCTCGACCTCAGCCATAAACTCGCGCTCCCGCGCCTCGCCCACCGCTTCGGCGCGGCCGACGATCTTCCTGACGGCCTCGTGCCTTCCTTCGAAATCCTCCGAGAGAGCGAACCCCGCTACAAAGACCGCCTCGCGCAGTTTCGCAAACTCGGGGTCCTCCGCGTACCGCAGTGAGAGCCCGACGCTTCCCCTACCGAGCTGGGCAGCGAGCCCGGGCTCGGCGGCGCCCCTCTCTTGCAGGAACCCAACGACGACGTTCGTCGGCACGGGGTTGAACCGCAGGATCTGGGCGCGGGAGAGGATCGTGGGCAGTACCCCCTCACGCGAGGTCGCGAGCAGCACGAAAACCGTCTCACCTTCGGGTTCTTCGAGCGTCTTGAGTAGCGCGTTCGCGGCCTGCACGTTTAGCGTATCAGCCCTCAGGATGAATGCCCGGCGCGCACCCTCGAAAGGCCGGCTCGCCGCCAGACGCACTATCTCCCTCACCTGCCCGATGGTCGTGAACGCCCCCTGGGGTACTATCTCCGTCAGATCAGGATGCAGTCCCCTGAGCGCCCTTTCCTCCGCCGACTCGTCGCCTCCGGCCACCAGCGCGGCCCCGAACCTCAGCGCGACCATCCGCTTGCCCACGCCTGGAGGCCCGTGGAATAGATACGCCTGCGAGACTTCACCGGTCTCTAGGGCCCGCCCGAGGAGCCGCAACGCCGTCCCGTTTCCGAGTACGTCCTCGAACCTGTCCTTCCGGTCAGCCATCAGCCTCACGAGTATATTGCAGGTCGCGCATCCTACCCACCACTCGTCTGGCGAGATCCTCCGCCGAGAGCGAAGCGTCGAGGACTTCGATCCTCTCGGTTTCCAGACGCGCCAATTCCTCGAAACCCTGCTCCACACGCCGCATGAAGCTGGTGCCTACCGCCTCGATCCTGTCTGGAGGGACCCCGAGTTCCCTTGCCCGCCGTTCCCTCTCGTCCTGGTCGAGCCGCAGATAGAAAGTCCTGTCAGGCACGACGGTCCCGACGGCATAAGCGTTCAGGGCGCGTACCGCCTCGACGCCGAGCCCTCTTCCGAAGCCCTGGTAGGCGAGGCTGGAGTCCAGGTATCGCTCGCAGAGCACGTTCTCGCCGGCTTCGAGACGCGGGAGTATCGTAGCGCGCACGTGGTCAGCGCGGGCTGCCGCGTACAAGTACGCCTCCGTCCAGGCGTCCATCTTTGTCCCAGGGTCGAGAACGACCTCCCTGATGATCTCGGCCGCCGGGGTGCCGCCTGGCTCGCGGGTGAAGTGTGTCGAAGGTCTCGAACCTTCGAGCAGTGGTCTGATGGCCCGTACCAGGGTGGACTTGCCCGAGAAGTCAGGGCCCTCAATCGTTACGAAGATGCCCCTCCGCGTACTCTGCGGCTGGCCTTCCAGCTAGGCCGCAGCCTCGCGCACGGCGTGCCGCTCCGCCGCCGAGACGTGCGCCTCGAAAAGACTTTCCTGCTGAGGACCGGCGCCGCGCATCGCCTCGGCGTGCCACTGGACGCCGAGCAGCCACCGCTCGGAGAGGTCCCCGGCCTCAAGGGCCTCGATCACCCCATCAGTGGAGTGGCCCGTCGCGACCAGCCCTTCGGCGAGGACTCTTACCCCTTGATGGTGGTAAGAGTTGACCTTTACAACCTCGCGGCCCATGACCTCGGCAATGTAGGACCCCTCCCTGACCCTTACCTCGTGCGCGGGCTGCCACTTGGGAGTGTCCTGCCTGTGCTTGAGCACATCCCCCTCCCACTGTGAAGGAAGGTCCTGGTACAGCGTACCTCCAAGGGCCACGTTCAGGACCTGCATCCCCCGGCAGATCCCGAAGACCGGCATCCCACGCCGCAAGGCTAATCTCACCAGCGCCATCTCGAAAGCATCCCGCTCGGGGAGCGTTACCCCGAGTTCGAGTACCGGCTCCTCACCGTAATAGCCGGGATCCAGGTCGCTCCCGCCGCTCAAGAGCAACCCGTCTAGGCTGTGGATCACCGCCTCAGCAACCCCCTCATCCCCCGTCGGCGGTAAGACCACGGGTGCGCCCCCAGCCCCCGCGACACCCTCGATGTAGTCAAGGTCGGTCCTCACGAATCTGCCCAGCGGACGCTCCGCAATCGCCTCAACATCCTCTTTCAACGTCGCCGTTATGCCAATAATCGGGGGCAAACTCTACTCACCTTTTAACAATATCTTAACTCAACTATATACGGCAGAATACCAGACCACAACGATGATGGCGAGGATAATAAGGTAACCGGTAGCGCGGATATACGCAGTAGGTCTATAGAAAGGGGGCTCATCGGCCAGGTCCAGGTCGAGCCTGCTCTCTATGTGGTGGACTTCTGAAGTTCCTGAGCGCTCTGTATCGATGAGCCCTCACCCCCCTCTTTCGCCTTCTCGGCGGCCTCACGCTGCTCCTGTTTCTTAGGGCAATCCATATTAATACATGTTACCCAGGGACGCTTCCCCCCAAGCACCTTTATCTCTGGAGAGCCACAGGCGTCGCACCGGGTACCGAGGGGTATGATCTCACCCCGCTGCGGGAGCGGGTAGGTGACCGTGCAGTCTGGGTAGCCCGTGCAGCCGACAAAGCGCTTGCGGCTCTTACGGTTGCGGCGGATTATCAGGTCGTGTCCGCTTTCGGGGCACTTGCCTATTGTCTCGTCGGTCCTTATGCCCTCCCACACGATGTCCGCGAACTCGGTCTCGGAGCTCTGGAGATGGTCGTAGACTCTGCGAAGCACGTCGCGCGACGAGTCGACAACGGAGTCCTTGCTGACCTTGCCCTCTGAGATCTCATCCATGCTGCGCTCCAGCTCGGCGGTCATCTCGTGCGAGGCGATCTCGGAGGCAAAGTCCGTGAGTGCCTGCGCCACGGCCATACCCTTCTCGGTAGGGACCAGCGGGTCGTCGTGGACGTAGCCGCGGTCGTAGAGGTTCTGGATTATGCTAGGGCGAGTCGCCTTCGTGCCGAGTCCAAGGTCTTCCATCACGTTTATGAGGCGGCCCGCACCGTAACGGCCCGGAGGCTGGGTCTCTTTGGAGAGGATCTCTTTACCGATCACCTGCACGACGTCGCCCTCGGCGAGGTCAGGTATCTCCTCGTCTGCGCGCCTGCTGTAAGGGTAGACACCGAGCCAACCCTCCTCCGTGACCACCGTCCCGCCCGTGACGAGCGGTTCGCCGCCCGAGTCGAAACGCAGCGTCGTACGCAACGTCTTCGCCGGGGCTGAGAGGGTGGCGAGAAAGCGTCTTACAACGAGCTGGTAGATCTTCCACCGGTCATCCCGCATCGACTTCTTCGACGCGTAGCCGGTCGGGTAGATCGGGGGGTGGTCCGTCGTCTCCTTCTTCCCGCGCGTGGGCGAAAGCTTCTCCTGGGAGAACAGCCTCTTGACGTGCTGTCCGACCCCCTCGACGCTACCCAGGTACCCCAGCACCTCGCGCAGGTCGAGCGAGCGCGGGTATACGGTGTTGTCCGTCCTGGGATAAGAGATGAAGCCGTCCGTGTACAGATCCTCGGCTATACGGGCCGCCCTGGAAGGGCTGATCCCGATGTTCGCGGCCGCGGTCAGGAAGGCTGTCGTGTTGAACGGCGTTGGCGGCCTGCGGGTAGCGGACTTCTGCTCGACCTCAACGACCGTCGCGGTGTCGGCGACGTTCTCGTAGGCCCTCTTCGCCCTCGCCTCGTCCTCGAAGCGCTCGGTCTGGTGGCGAACGGTGAACGGTTCGCCGTTTTTCAGGTTTACCTCCAGCTCCCAGTAAGGCACAGGGACGAAGGCACGCCGCTCGCGCTCACGGTCGGCTATGAGGACCAGCGTCGGTGACTGGACGCGTCCTACCGAGAGGAAGGCGCTCCCGTAGCGCTTTGTGGCGCGTGAGACCCAGCGGGTCAGGGTCGCACCCCAGATCAGGTCTATATCCTGCCGCGCCTCGCCGGCGTCAGCCAGGTCGTTGGAGACCTCCATCAGCTCGTCGAAGGCACGGCCGACCTCGCCCGGCGTGAGGGCGGAGAAGCGGGCACGCTCGACATGGTCCATGAGCTTCGGGTTAGCATCGAAGACCAGAGAGAGGGCTTCGACGCCGATCAACTCCCCCTCACGGTCGAAGTCCGTGGCGATGACCACCCTTTCCGCCTTCTTCGCGAGCGACGTTACGGCCTGGGCCACGCCCTTCTCCGAGACGGACTTCAGGATCTCCGCGTCTATGAGCTCCCGCGGCTCGACTTTCTGCCAGTTCGAGTATTCCTCGGGATACTCCGGGTTGAGGACGTGCCCCTTCAAACCAACAGAGACCGTCTCCTCCCCATTCCAGGTAAACGTGTGGTGCGGCACGGAGCGGTGCTTGCCCTCCTTGACAGGCCCTTCGGAGAGAAACTGGGCGATCTTCTTCGCAGTATTTGCTTTCTCGGAGATAATTAGTCGCATCTTGCTACCATTTTACACCGACAAAGAGCACCTTGTTGGCAGATAGCAAGTCCTTGTTCTTCGAGGCGTCCCTGTTCTCGAAGGATCGTGCCCGGTCTCTGCTGTGAGGCTGCAGCATACGCTCCCATCCTAGTAACTGTGCGCAGACCTCCGACAAGTCTATCGGAGGACGTCCTTATGGTGTATACCACTGCTGCCAGTATTTCAATTGGCTCGAGACTAGTGTGCCCGAGAGATCAAGAGCCCGAAGGGTCGATCTTTGAGCTGCAATGATATGCAACGTTTACGGAACTACTTGGGGACGCCGTCGAGGCCTATCCCGGCGGTGTCCTCAAGCCACGTCGGGCACTGGTTGCTGACGAGCCATGGTCCTACTCAGCGGGTTTCCGCCCTACATCTTCGAGGCCGAACCTGTCGGCGACGCGCGCGGCGAGCAGGGCTAGGCCGAAGACATCGTAGGAGCTTCGCACGCGAGGGTCGCCGAAGAAGACGATCGCCACCACGAACGCGCAGGCCAGCTGGAGCAGCATCACCGCCTCCCCCGAGGACTGGCCGGAGGCGGGGCGCCGGACGAGGGCGAAGACGGAGTCGATGACTATCAGCGGCAGCAGAAGGCAGTACACCAGGTTGCTAAGCCGCACCACGCCGCGCTGAGAGGCCTCGTTGACCTGCGGCCAGGGAACCGTCGTGGCGCTCATGTTCAGGACGTTCCTGGCCAGGACCCGGATGTGACCGAGGCCGTCCCTTTCGATACACCGCAGGCCCATCTCGTAGAAGAACCCCTGATCCCATACCAGGCGGCCCTCGAAGTAGTAGGTACCACCCCGCTCCAGTTGCGCCCACACAGGATTGCCGAATTGGAAGGTGATGTTCTTGACGGGATCGACGGTGGTCACGTCGTGGACATCACACTGTCCCATCCAGAAGTTCAGGCCCGCATTCTCACTGAGTCCAGTAGGTTTGCCGGCCGCCGCGCTGTTGTGCAAGGCGGTGCCGGCCAGGATGAGCGCGCTGCCGGCGACGATGCCGGCGAGAGCCAGTGCCTGGCGGCGGAGACGAAACAACAACGGCACCACCAGCACTGCGAGGTTCAGGATGAGTTGCGGGCGGTTGGCGACCGCCACGCCCCCGAGCAGGCCGGCCGCCAGGCCGAGCCAACCTGCCTTCCTGCCCGAGAGCCTGCCGGCCCGGTAGCCGGCCCACAGGGAAGCGAGCAGAAACGCAAGGGAGGGCGTTTCGGAGGTGAAGTACCCTCCATAGGTGATGTACAGTGGCCAGAACGCGCAGAAGAGCGCGGTCAGGGCGGCGGCGGCCGGGTTGAGCAACAAGCGCGCTAACCGCCACGCGAAGAACGGGATCGCAGCGGAGAGTGCGCACCATAGAACGGCCCCTCCCCACAATCCCGCCCGTTCCGTCCCGAAGAGAGTCATTGGGGCTGCCAGCAATATGTGGGTCCCCGGCGGAAAGAAGGCGTCGGGCCGTTGCAGGCCGGCGCCAGTGGCTAGCCGCTGGGCCCGCTCGACGTAGGCGCCCATATCCGAGTAGAGATAATCGAGGGGAGGGTGGATCACCAACCCCCAGATTATGCGGACGACAACGCCTGCCAGGACTGAGGCAAGGGCGATCCTGTCCCACCGGTTCGCCATCACTTCCCGAACGGCGTCCGGCGCCGCCTCGCTAGAAGCCCGCCGTTTTTCGGAGCATCGGTGCGACCATCGAGATCGGTGCCCGGCAAAGGTTCAGCGTCCATTAGCAACGGATCGGGCGGTGACTCCGTCTGCGGTCGGGCACACGTGTCGCTAGCATTCGTGGTTCCAGAGGTCCACCTTCTCCGGTTTGGACTGGCGGTAGTCCGGCAGTGTCAGCTCCAGCATGTAGATGATGCGGAAGGTTTCAAGGGTGTCCGCGCCCGTATGACGGGCGTTCCACTGGCGGCAGATGTACTGGCCGAAGTACAGGCGCTGGTCGGCGTGATCCTGGTTGTAGATGTTCTCGAGGTATTTACGCCAATGCTCGTTCTTGTAGGTGGCGGGGATGTCTTGCGGTTTCTCGTAAGAGACAGGGTGCATGCCGTAGTCGTCGCGGGTGATGGGCATGAGATCCACCTTCTGGCCGTCGTGCAGGACGCCGGGGATCACGTACCAGCCGTCTTCCCTGCTCGGGGAGGGGGCGAACATGCCCCAGTACTGGTCGAGGCCGAGGAAGGGGCCGAGGGAGACGGTGCGCTCGGGCAACGTGAACGAGGTAGCCGTGGTGAGGTTCCAGCAGAGGATGTAGAAGATAAAGAAGAAGGCGAGCAGGTTCGTGGCGAGCGAAGACCGCAGCTCCGCCAGTTCCGGTTCTTCGGCGGGGGCTTCGCCGTGCCGCGTTTCGGCCGTCAGGGGCGGGACTGAGACCGCGGTGTGGTCAGTGAGCGAGTCGCCGTGCAGCGCAGGGCTCGAGAACAGGATTTGCCTGGCGTCCATCAGGAACGAAAGGACCGCCTTGCAGAAGGCGACGATGGCGTTGCCCAACCGCGCCGTGGCCAGTTGCAGGCGGCGGGCGAACTCGAACCGCCGCAACAGCACGGAGCGGAGCGTCGAAGCCCTGTCCCAGAACCAGGTGGGGAAAAAGCAGACCATGCAGAAGGCGCTGATCCAGGGGAAGATCCCTATGTCCATCGTCAGCCATATGCCGAAATGGAAGCTCATAAATGCCAGCGCGGCCCCGGTGCGGACCGGACCGGTGAAAAAAGGGCAGAATAGCAGGAGCGGCCCGAGGGCCTCGAGCAGGACCGTGCCGAAGGTCAGCACCTGGAGCAAGCTGGGGAAGTCGAGCAGCAAGTGGCCGATAGGCGTGGCGAGCTGGTCCAGGCTGAGCGCGTAGTAGAGCGCGGTGTAATCCGTGCGCCACTCGGGTCCTGACTTCAGGGCGGCGGTGAACCAGTAGATGAAGGCGATCTGCATGAACAGGCCGAAGGTGGCCAGCGACAGAAAGCGTGGCGAAGGACGCGGGAGCGCAGACCGCGCGCGGTCCACCGACCAGTAGGCGCCGAGCGGCAACAACATGCCCCAGAACAGCAACATGCGCAACATGGGGCTCTCGGAGCCGTTGAGCAGGGGGTTGCGCAACTGAATCGAGAGCAGCAACACCCACACGACGAAGGTCATAAGGCGCGTGCGGTAGCCGACGAGCATACCAAACGCCGCGAGCGCCGCGACGCCGAACAACAGCGCCTGGAACAGCCCTCCCCCGTTGATGAGGTCGAGCGAGAACGCCCAGGGGCTCAACACCTGCTCCACAAGAACGGTGCGGGGCATGATGCCCGCGTCGGTGTAATGAGCGGAGAGGTCGGTAGCCCGAATGGCAAGGTCAGAGAGCACAAGGAGCGCCAGCACGATGCGAAACGTCGCGAGCGAGCGAAGGTCCGCGCCGAAGATCTCCAACACCTTCGCGTACGCCCAATGGTGCAGGGACCAGTCCTTTGGTGTGCCGCTCACGTCGAAGAGTCCTGGTCTCTTACATGGCCGGGATCGAAACGGGGGAGGGAGATATTCATGGATTGCCCCAGGCAGCGTCGTACTGTAGGAGGCTGTGAGCTATACGCGGTCTGCACGTACGATCAGACGCTTCTGGAAGGTAGGGATCGGAGTGCAAGTCTGCAACGTCAGCATATCCCTCCCCTAAACCTGCCCCATAACCCATGAATCGTCGGGGGCAGCAAGGAAGGTTTCACTTACCCGGTACTCATAGGTACGGCCTGTGCGGTCCTTGAGCACTACCTTATCGCCTCCCTCAGCTTGTCGAGGTTATAGAAGATCATACGACTCCAGGTTCCCCTAAAACCCATTCGATGTCCTGCCAGGTAGACGTTCCTCTGAGCACTCTGTGACCATGGCAAGGAGGTCTCCGGGACGTGGGCCACCCCCGTGGCCAGTGCCCACTGGCTATCTGAGTCGAACACGGGAGCGTTGTAGATGCCTATCGAGTGTATCGTGAGGCCCATTATCGCCCCGGGAAGCAGTTCGTAGCGGCGTGCAGCATTGGCGCTCTGTCGCTCTTCTTCGGTGGGCTTGGGCCAACCGGTATCTTCGGCCGCCGGCAGAAGTTGCTCTTGTGGCTGTGTGTGGTGCTGTTGTGGTCGGAGTTCCGGCTCAGAGGGTGTTTGCTGACCCGCCGGTTGAGGCATTTCGGATCGAGAGTT
>DASSCV010000247.1:0-20446 GCA_035697505.1 Rubrobacter sp. | reverse complement strand
ATCCACTCGTCGCTTCTGTCCTCCTCCACCCAGCGACGGATGTCGTCTATGAACTTCCTGAGGGAGACCCTCTGATTTATTCCCACACGCCACCACCTCTATTTAATTGTAATCATACTAACGTATTAGCGTACATTCGTCGCGCACGATTTTCCAGTATCCCGGAACCTATGGTGTAGACTTTGAGCATGGAGACGATGATCGACACAGGTGTTGGTATCCTGCGTCTGATACCTTTGATCCTGGCGTTCTACATCCCGGCGCTGCTCGGGATGGCTACATGGAGTGAAGGAGACAGGACCAAGGCGATACTGTGGTTCGCCATCGGTTTCGGCGCGATATTCGCCGTGCAGGTCGTGTTCAGCAGCGTCTCGGCGATACAGGTAGCCGGGATAGTAGGGTTGTCTCTGGTCCAGATGACGACCGCCCTCGGCCTCGCCGCCCTCACCGTCTACAAGCTGGCCGACTAGAGTCAGCCGCTGTTCAGCGCGTTCTTGACCTCTTGCTTGTCCGCGTTCAGGGCGTAGAAGGTCATGTCCGCCTTCGCCTGTTCGTATGGTTTCTGGCGCACCTTGCCCAGATAATCCGCGTCGAGCATGGCGGTTATGACGTCCCCGATCTCCTCCCGGGAGAGCTCCAGTTCGCCGCGCTCGTCCAGATCGCGGATGCTGGAGAAGATCTCCACGAAGGTGGCAGGCTGTTCGAGGGAGGCGACGCTCGTGCAGACCGTCTTGAGCTCGTAGGGTGTGAGGTCTTCGAGGAGGTCGAAGCCTGGTTCCGGTTCTTCTCGCTGGCGCTCTTCTCGCGCGGGCCTGCCGTTGCCCCTGTTCCGATTTGCCGACTGGCTCTGTGAGGAGGGCTCCTCGGCTGCGAGGTCGGTCTCCTGCAGGTCGGGAACCTTCTCGCCGGGCAGGTAGACCTGGAGCTCAAGGTCCTGGTCAACCGTGTTTACCAGGCCGCGGCGCTCCGCTTCGACTACGAAATCCTTGAACTTCTTGAAGCCTGCGTTCCGCTCGTCAAAAGACCCGAGCTGCACGATCATCTGCTGCTTCACCTGCCCGAGGACCCGCGTCTTGCCGCCCTTCTTCAACGTCCGGACGGCCCTGACCAATTCTTCGTAGGGGTCCGCGGCCTCCCTTTTCGGTTCCCTGTCTTGGGCGCGGGCGGCGCGGTCCTCCTCGAGCAGGGAGGCGTAGGAGACAAAGTGGTCTGCGGATTCGATCAGGTGGTACGAAGTCGCCTCGGAGACCCCGATCACGACCACGTTCTTCCCCTTGCTTCTGAGCAGGCTGACGAGCGGGATAAAGTCCCCATCGCCTGTGACGAGGATGTAGGTGTCCACTTGCGGGTGGTTGTGCAAGAAGTCCGAGCACTCGACCGCGAGCATCACGTCTATGGAGTTTGTGCGACGCTTCTGGGACTTGCCGCCGGGGAAGTACCTGGCTGATATGTAGCGCGGCGCGATGCCGTTCGAGTAGAGGGTCGGCGGGGCCTGGCGGAAGTCTCCGTCGGTCCAGTCGGCGTAGGCAGTGGCCGAGACGATGCGCCCGTACTCGCGGGCTTTCTCCAGTATGGCCGAGACGTTCGGCTTTGATTTGTACTCCGTGACCGTGGAGATGTAGATGTTCTCCCAGTCGATGAATATTGCCAGATCTTCAGGCATGAATAGGTTTCCTTACGTAGAGGAGAGGCCCGGGAATCCGGGCCTCTGTTGGTCTCTTATACACTGTAGCGGTCGTGGATCCTGACCACGGTCTGGGAGAGTGTCTCCTCGTCGAGGACGGCCTCGATCCAGAGTAGTTTCTCCCCGACCTCGAAGCCTTCGGGCAAGTCGAAGGCTGCTACTATCGTCACGGGTTCTTCTGTTCCGTCGAGGTAGACGGAATACTCCGCCGACTCCATCAGGACCTCTCCGTCCTCGTCGGTGACGATGATGCGGGCCCTGCGCTCCTTGTCCGAGGCATGTTCGCACCCCTCGAACTTGGTGTAGACGACGAAGGATGTACCGCTGGCGTCGTTAGGGCGGATCTCATCGAGCACCCCGAAGAGCGTCAGCCTATCTTCGTACTCCGTGCAGCTCTCGGCGAGAACGAGGGCCGTGCACTCGACCACGCCTTCGCACTCGCTATGCACCTGGCACCGTCCCGTTCTCCTCAGGTTCGGGAAGCCCTGCTGTAGAGGTGCCTGTCTGACTCTCCCCGGAGATCTCATCCAGTGTCAACTCGTCCGTGGCGCCGTCCGCGTCGGCGGAGCGGGAGGAGATGACTTTGGCTATGGCGCTCACCGAGTCGCCGCTCCTCAGGTTCATCACCCTGACTCCCTGCGCCGCGCGGCCCTGTCGCGAGACCGAGTCGGCATCTATGCGGATGGTCGTCCCGAAGTTGGAGACGATCATGAGCTCGTGGAGTCCGGGACGGACGACCCGCACGCCGGCCAGTTTGCCGCGTTCTCCGTCGGTCTTCATAGCCATAACGCCCTGGCCGCCACGTCCCTGGGGCCTGTACTGCGAGAGGGCTGTGCGCTTTCCGAAACCACGCTCGGTGAGTATGAAAAGGTCAGCAGCATCGTCTGAGATCACATCCATAGAGAGCACCACGTCGTCACTACCCAGCGTGATGCCCTTGACCCCGGCCGTAGCACGTCCCATCGGTCGTGCGTCGGTCTGCTTGAAGCGGATGCCCTTGCCATTGCGGCTCACGATGACGACTTCGTCACCCTCTGAGGCGTACCGGACGGAGATCAGCTCGTCCTCGCCGGCGAGGTTGATCGCGATGATCCCATCGTTCTTCAATGGCGTGTTGTACTCCAGGAACCTCGTCTTCTTGACGATGCCCCTCTTGGTCGCGAAGAGCAGGTACTCGGCCTCCTCGAACTCTTTGGTGGCCAGGACGGAAGCGATGTGCTCGCCCTGCGCGAGGGGGAGCATATTGGCGATGTGCCTGCCCTTCGCCGCGCGGCCCATGCGCGGGAGCTGGTGGACCTTTAGTCTGTAGACCTTGCCCTTGTTGGTAAAGAAGAGCATGTAGTGGTGCGTCGTCGTGATAAAGAGGTGGTCGATGTAGTCGCCCTCTTTGAGTTCCATTCCGGCGACGCCCACCCCACCACGGCCCTGCTTGCGGAAGGAGTTGACGGGTACGCTCTTCAGGTAACCGCCGTTGGAGATGGAGATCACCATCTCCTCCTCGGCTATGAGGTCCTCTATCTCGAAGTCGACGCCCTCCTCTGCCGTGATCGCCGTCCTGCGATCGTCAGCGTAGGCCGCCCTGACCTCGCCGAGCTCCTCCTTGACGATCCCGTAGACCTTGGACTCATCGGCCAGGATGCCCTCGAGATACTCGATCTTCTCGCGCAGGTCCCTGTGCTCCCGCTGGACCTTCTGACGCTCCATCGCGGTGAGCCTCTGCAGCCTGAGGTCGAGGATGGCCTGCGCCTGGCGTTCCGAGAGCCCGAACCCCTTCATCAGGTTCTTGCGCGCCGTCTCCACGCTACGGGAGCGGCGGATGGTCGCCACGACCTCGTCGAGGTCCCCAAGCGCGATCAGCAGTCCTTCGAGGATGTGGGCCCGAGCCCTGGCCCGCCCGAGCTCGTAGCGCGTCCTGCGCGTCACCACCTCGAACTGGTGGGCGATGTAGTGCCCCAGGGTCTGCTTGTAGGAGAGCGTCCTCGGCACACCGTCTACGAGCGCGACCAGGTTCACCCCGAAGCTTTGCTGCATCTGGGTGTGCTTGTAGAGGTTGTTGAGGACGACCTTGGGCACGGCCTCGCGCTTCAGCTCGATCACTATGCGCATCCCGTTCCGGTCTGACTCGTCGCGCAGGTCGGAGATGTCTTGCAGCTTGCGGTCCTTGACCAGCTCAGCGATCTTCTGTAGCAGGTAGCTCTTGTTGACCTGGTAAGGGATCTCCGTGACCACGATCTGGGTCCTGTTGCCCTTGATCTGCTCGGTATGGGCCTTGGCCTGCACCCGTACGGAGCCCCGTCCGGTCTGAATGGCGTCGCGTATGCCGCGCAGGCCGACGATAACACCCCCCGTCGGGAAATCGGGGCCCTTGATGTGCTTTGCGACCTGCTCGTCATCCAGCTCGGGGTCGTCTATGAGGGCTATCGTGGCGTCGACGACCTCGCCGAGGTTGTGGGGTGGGATCTTGGTGGCCATACCTACCGCGATGCCGTCAGACCCGTTGACGAGCAGGTTAGGGAACCGCGCCGGCAAGACCTCAGGCTGTTTCAGGCTCTCGTCGAAGTTCGGGATGAAGTCAACGGTGTCGGCGTTTATGTCCCTCAGCATCTCGGTCGCCATGCGGGTGAGCCTGGCCTCTGTGTACCTCATCGCGCCAGGGGGATCGCCGTCTACGCTCCCGAAGTTCCCCTGGCCGTCTACGAGCGGGTATCTGAGCGCGAAGTCCTGGGCCATGCGCGCCAGCGCGTCGTAGATCGCCTGGTCCCCGTGCGGGTGGTACTTGCCCATGACGTCTCCGACCACAGTCGCGCTCTTGCGGTAAGGCCTGTTGGGCTGCAGGCCGAGATCCTGCATCGCGTAGAGAACGCGCCGGTGGACGGGCTTCAGGCCGTCGCGCACGTCAGGCAAGGCGCGCGAGACGATCACGCTCATGGCGTAGGAAAGGAAAGAGTCCTTTAGCTCATCTTCTATGGAGTGGGGCTGTACGTTGCCCGAGAAAGTATCAAGCATCCAGGTTTTTTACCTTTCTTGCGTTCTCCTCGATAAACTGTTTGCGCGGCTCCACCTTGTCGCCCATTAGCGCGGTGAACAGCTCATCAGCCACCGCCGCCGACTCGACCGTGACCTGGAGCATCGTCCTGTTCTGCGGGTCCATAGTCGTCTCCCAGAGCTGGTGCGGGTTCATCTCCGAGAGGCCCTTGAAGCGGGAGATACTGGCGTTTCCGTTGGCCCTGATACGATCCATCGTCTCTCTCAACTCGGCGTCGTTTTTGGCGTAGTGCTCGCGGCGATTGTGCGTGATCTTGTAGAGCGGAGGAAGAGCGATGTAGACGTAGCCGGCCTCGATCAATTCTCGCATGTTGCGATACAAAAACGTCAGCACCAACGTTCGAATATGACTTCCGTCCACATCGGCGTCGGCCATGATGACGATCTTGTTGTACCGCGCCTGCTCGAGATCGAAACTCTCCCCCACACCGGCGCCTATCGCGCTTATCAGGGCCTGTATTTCGGCGTTGGAGAGGATCTTGTTGATGTTGGCTTTCTCTACGTTGAGGATCTTGCCGCGCAATGGCAGTATGGCCTGGAAGTTTCTGTCCCTTCCGCCTTTGGCCGATCCGCCGGCCGAGTTGCCCTCGACGATGTAAAGCTCGCTCCTCGCAGGGTCCTTGGACGAGCAATCGGCGAGCTTGCCAGGCAACGTCGAGCTCTCCAGGTAGCCCTTGCGGATCTTCTCCCTCACCGTCCTGGCCGCGAGCCGCGCCCGCGCGGCCTGCAAAGCCTTGTTGACGATTGCCTTGGCTTCACCCGGCCGCTCCTCCAGGAACTCGGCAAGATAACGGTTGGTCACGCTCTCGACGAGGCCCTTGACCTCCGTGTTCCCGAGCTTGGTCTTGGTCTGCCCCTCGAACTGGGGCTCCTGCAGCTTGACCGAGATCACCGCGGCCAGACCTTCCCTGATGTCGTCGCCGGTAAGGCTCTCCTCTTTCTCCTTGAGAAGACCCTTCTGCCTGGCGTAAGCGTTGATCGTCCGCGACAGCGCCGACCTGAAACCAGAGAGGTGCGTGCCTCCTTCGTGAGTGTTGATGTTGTTGGCGAACGTGAAGACAGAGTCCTGGAAGCCGCTGTTCCACTGCATGGCGACCTCCACGTCCCCTACCTCCTCCTCGCGCTCAAGGTAGAAGATAGTCTTGTGGACGGGGTCCTTCGCCTCGTTGATGTGCTCCACGAAGTCCCTTATGCCGCCCTCGTACTGGTACGTGACGTCCCTTTCTTCTTCCCGCTCGTCTACGAGCCGGATCTTGAGTCCCTTGTTGAGGAAAGCCCACTCGCGGAACCAGCGGCTCAAAGTGTCGAAAGAGAAGTCCTGGGTCTCGGTAAAGACCTCGGGGTCGGGCTGGAAGCTTACGATGGTGCCCGTCCCCTCGCCCTTCTTGAGCTTGCGGTCCTTTGTGAGAGCGCCTTTCGGGAACCCGCGCTCGTAGCGCTGGCTCCACACGTGTCCCTCGCGCCTGATCTCCAGCTCTAGCCACTCGGACAGCGCATTCACCACAGAGGCGCCGACGCCGTGCAATCCGCCGGAGACCTTGTAACCTTCCCCGCCGAACTTACCGCCGGCGTGAAGCGTCGTCATGATGACCTCGGCGGCGGGCTTGCCGTACTTCGCCATCTTGCCTACTGGCATACCGCGCCCGTCGTCGGTGACCGTTACAGAGTTGTCGGGGTGGATGGTGACGAGTACCTCCGTACAATGTCCGGCCAGCGCCTCGTCTATGGAGTTGTCGATGATCTCCCGGACGAGGTGGTGAAGACCCCTGGGCCCCGTCGAACCGATGTACATACCAGGGCGCCGCTTGACGGCCTCGAGGCCTTCGAGGACCTGGATCGAACTTGCATCGTAAGCGCTCTTGGTATTCTTGGTCGTGGGGTTAGCCGTCAATGAACCGGACCCTCCTCTTGGTTAGCCCGGCGAACGCGCCGGAGACGTTCTTTTCATCGTAACTCTGCACCCGATGATTGTAACACATTCGCCGCCGTTTCCAAATACCACTTCGGCTCATTTGCGGCTTAAATAAGCCGGTTTCTCAGGGTCGCGCTATCTCCTGGCACCATCCGTTGCGGTCTCCAGGATGGAACCACCAGATATGCGTATGATACGGGATCTTCTCAAGATTTCTTCGTCGAAATATTCGAGGTTGGTCGTCGAGATCACAGCCTGCGTGCTCTCCAGAAAATATCCGGCAAGATACTCCCTCCGCCGCTCGTCGAGCTCGCTCATCACGTCGTCGAAGAGCAGGATCGGGTCCTCCCCCACAGCCCCCCGCACGTAGTCCCTCGACGCGAACTTGAGCGCCAGCGTCGCGATCCGCTGCTGCCCCTGGGACCCGAAGGTGGTCAGGTTCACCCCACCGAGCGAGACCTCGAAGTCGTCCCTGTGCGGTCCGACCGAAGTGGTCCCACGTTCGACATCGGCGTTGTGCGCCTCTCTGAGCACCTCGGAGTACTCTTCGAGGGTTGAACTATGCCAGTAGCGTATCGCGGCCTTCTCGGGGCCATATAGGGCCCTTAGAGCGTCTATGAAATGTTCCTCCAGGACGGGCAGAGCTGCCTCGCGCCCGGCGAGGACGGTCTTTCCGAGTTCGACGACCTTTCTGTCCCACGTCGCGAGCGTCCTCTCGGAGGAGAACCCGTCCCTGATGCGTCTCAGGAGCTGGTTGCGCTGCTGGACTGCCTTGGCGTACTCGACCGCGGCGCGGGCGTAAGCGGGGCGTAGCGAGGAGAGCAGGGCGTCCAGAAACTCCCTACGGTCTGCGGGCGCGCCCTTCACGACCCTTATGTCGTCGGGGAAGAACGTGACGACGCGGGCCCCCGCGCCGCCGGCGGCGTAGTTGGTGAGGGAGGAAGCCGGGACCCCGTCGACGGTGATCCGCTTCTTCTGCCCTGGAGCGTAGCCAATGGCCACGGCGCGTTCGCCCGTAGAGCCGTCGAGTGCTATGCGAGCCTCGGCCCGGGCGAAGTCTGCGCCCCACCGGACGACCTCGTTCTCCTTCGGGGTGCGGGGCGAGGAGCCCGTGACGTTGAAGGCGACGGCCTCGAGCAGGTTCGTCTTCCCCTGGGCGTTGTCCCCCACGACCACGTTCAGGCCAGGGGCGAGCAGGGCCGTGGCATCGACGTAGTTGCGGAAGTTGACCAGGCGTAGGGCCCGCAGATAGGCGCTCAACCGATCTCCAACCGCTCGTCCCCCACCTCGACCACGTCACCCTCTTGGAGCCTGCGACCGCGGCGTGTCTCGACCTCACCGTTCACGCTGACCTCTCCGGCCTGGATCAGGACTTTCGCCTCGCCGCCCGTCCCGACGAGGCCGGACGCCTTTAAAGCCCGGCCCAGCGTCGTGCCAGGTTGGATCCCCAAGGGTCAGCCGCGTGAAGGGTCGCGCATCGGCATGATCAGGTACAGGAAGTCGGGCTCTTCACCGTTCTCCTCAGGCACGATGAGCCCAGGCTTGAGCGGTTCGTTGAGCTTGAAGACGACGTTCTCCGAATCTATCGCGGAGACCCCATCGAGCAGGTAGCCTGGGTTGAAGGAGATCAGGAACTCGTCCTCGCTGGAGGCGGGCAGCCGTTCGTGCGCGTCTCCCACCTCGCCGTTTTGCACGATCACCTCGACGGAACCATCGGAGAAGGAGAGGCTCACGGGGACCGGCGGTGTCTGCCTGGCCGCGAAGAGGTTTACCCGTCTCAGGGTGCCGACCAGATCCTCCCTGGAAACGGAGATCTCACGCTCGAATTCGACTGGCAAGAGTCGCCTGTACTCGGGGAAGTTGCCGTCTATTAGCCTGGTGCCTAACATGACGTCGCCGATCCTGAACAATGCCTGGTTCTCGGAGAGCGCCACCTCGACATCATCCTCATCGGAGCTGGAGAAGATCCTGGAGACCTCCTGCATCGCCCTCGCCGGTATGATCGCCTCCCTCGACCCCTCGAAAGAGGTGGTCGCGAGCTCCGTCTCCTTGATGCTGAGGCGGTAGGAGTCGGTTGTGACCATCCTTACGCGCGAGTCCTCGAAGCTGATCAGGATCCCCGTCAATACCGGCCTTGTCTCGTCTCTGGAATACGACCGGGATACTTTCTCCACGGTCTCCACCAGCGACTCCCCAGGCATCATGAAGGTGCCCTCTTCGGGGAAGACGGGAAGCCGCGGATAGTCGTCGGCCGCGTATGCCCGGATGCGGTACTCGTTCTCCCCAGCCACTAGCCTGACCGTCCCCTCCGAGTCGTCGTGCTCCAGCGAGAAGCTCCCGCCAGGAAGCGACCTTACGATGTCGTTGAAGATGCGGGCCGGTATCACCACCCGCCCTTCTCCATCGACCTCAGCCCGCGACGACGTCTGGATCGAGATCTCCATGTCCGTCGCCGATAACCCAAGTACCTCTCCCCTACCCTCGAGAAGTATCCCCCCAAGCAACTGGATCGTCGACCTCGCAGAGACCCCCCGCGAGATTAGCGCCAGCTTTTTGCCGAACGTCTCCGTGCTACAAACAGCCCTCATACTGCCTCCCTTCTCACCTTATTATTACTACCTAAACCATATATTTATTAGAACAATAATAATAATAAGGCCTGTGGATATGTGTATAACTCGGAAAATTCGCCTTACCTAAGCCGAATAGCCGCCATAGCACCTGTGCATAAAAATGTGGATAACCCGCGATTTCCTGTGGATGAATTGTGGATAAGCGGCGAGTTATCCACAGGCTGGGGTTGTCCACAATTCTATCCACAGGTTTATCCACAGATTATACCCCTCTTATCCACAGGTTTATCCACAGGCATCTATAGTATCAAATGCTGCAGACTGCCTGAATTCCTCTGAAACCGCCGTTTTTATCCACAGTTTGGAAGAGTTATCCACAGAAACTGTGGATAACCAGACCGGATTGTGGAAGGTTTCTGACGACTTTTCCACAGGGCGTCGACGCCCTGTGGATAGGTTGTGGATATAATACACATTCAATGCATATATCGTGTTACAATCTCCTATCCCTGAGGGAGGGGGTTCGGGATCATCTTTTGCTCTTGATCTGGTGGGTGATCTCATGTATCTGGGAGAAGACATCGCGGTCGCTGTTTATTAGGTTGGCTATCTTTGCCGTGGCGTGCATAACGGTGGAATGGTCTCGTCCGCCGAAGGCTTTCCCTATCTTGGGGAGTGACTCGTCTGTGAGTTCCCGGGAGAGGTACATGGCTACCTGTCTGGGGTAGGCGAAACCTTTGGAGCGGCTCTGGCCGACGAGGTCGGCTTTCGCGATACCGAAGTAGCGGCAGACCTCGTGCTGGATGAGTTCTATGGGGATCTCACGGTATGCCTGGTCAGGCAGGATGTCCCTGAGGACCTCTTCGGCGAGGTCGGCGCTGACTTGCCTACCGTAGAGCGAGGCGTAGGCCAGAATACGTACGAGGGCCCCTTCGAGCTCCCTGATGTTCGTGGAGACCTTCGAGGCGATAAAGGTGAGCACATCGTCGTCGACCTCGAGACGGTCCATAAGGGCTTTCTTGCGCAGGATAGCGATCCTGGTCTCCAGGTCGGGCGGCTGGATGTCCGTCACGAGGCCCCACTCGAAGCGACTGACGAGACGGTTCTCCAACGTCTGGATGTACCTGGGGTGCCTGTCCGAGGCTATGACTATTTGCTTGTTTTCCTCATAGAGCGCGTTGAAGGTGTGGAAGAACGCTTCCTGGGTCTCGACCTTGTTCTCCAGGAACTGGATGTCGTCGACCAGGAGGACGTCGTTCTCGCGGTAGCGCTTCTGGAACTCGAGGGGCGCGTTGTCCCTCATCGAGTTTATAAAGTCGTTCGTAAACTGCTCGCACGTAACGTACCGGATCCTCATGCTCGGATCCTGGTCCTCCACGTAGTGTCCCACAGCGCGCAAAAGATGCGTCTTCCCCAGGCCAACACCGCCGTAGATAAAGAGTGGGTTGTAGACGAGGCCAGGGGTCTCTGCGACGGCGAGCGTCGCAGCGTGGGCAAACCTGTTGCCAGCCCCTATGACGAACGTGTCGAACGTGTACTTGGCCCTGAAAGATCTCGGCGTACGCACGTTCAGAACAGACTCAGCGCCCTCCGCGGTCGCACCGTTCCCGGTATGGACGCCGGGTCCTCCGACGCTGACCACGAGGGAGGTCTCCTGGCCTCTCACGTCGTCGAGCACTTCCTCCAGGAGCGGCCTGAAGCGGCTCTCGATGTACTCCTTGGCGAACGTGTTGGGGACCGATATCTCCAGCTGATCCTCGTAGAGGGCCACAGGACGTATGCCCTCGAACCAGACCCTGAGCGACGAGACGTCTATATGCTCTGAGGCCCGATCCAGGACCTCCGTCCAGACCTGCTCCGCCTTACCGGCCACGCTTACTTGACCCAGGCATTGATTATGGCCTCGACCAGATCCCTGCCCAGCGGGGAGATGAGGCGCTTGCCCGACTCATCGGCCATGACAAGGCCGTGCTCTTCGAGAACCGAGAGATCCCTGTAGGCGGTGCTCACGCTTATCTCCAGCCTTTCAGCCACAGTCGAAGGACCTACTTCACCGCACTCCAGGACCGTGATGAGCGCCTTCTGCTGCCTCTCGGAGATGTTCATCCGCGGAACCGCGTCTGGGTAGCGTCTCTGCGGGGGTGGCACAGAAGCCGACTCTCCTTCCCCGCCCACCGTCTCGCCAGAGGCCGCCGAGATGGTGGCCACGGTACCGCCACCGATATTGTCCTCGATGGTGAGGGTCCCGCCGACCTTCTCGGCCGCCGCGCGGGCGATGCCAAGCCCGGCTCCGACGCCCCGAATCTCACCAATGGCCTCAGGCGCGGCGCCGCTGAAACCGAACTCCATGGCCCTGCTCTTGTTCTCCACACCAGGCCCCTTGTCCGAGACGCGTACGACATTGCCGTCGTCGAGAACGGAGATAACTACCCCCTGGTAGCGGGCGTGTATGAGGTTCTCCACCACCTCGCGAATAGACTCCTCGGGAACTCTGCCCCCAGCATCTCTCACCTTTTCCGAAACTATCCTGGTGAACTTCTGAGTGGCGGAACCCGGGCTGGACGCCGAAACCTCGGTTATCTCCGGCGTGCTGCCCCTGGGATAGACTGCTATGCGAACGCCGACGCCCGACTTGTCCGTCTCCCCTGGTGTCCAATGTGCGTGCATCATCCCCAGAAAGGAATTTAGCGCACCCCTCATCGTAGCGCTATAGCTCGAGATCATAAAACCAATCTTTGCAGGCAATTAACATGGTTATCCACAGCGTTATCCACAGCTTGTGGATAACCGCATAGAAATCTACGCTTTGGGGTGACCTTGGGGCCTACAACGGTGCGATTCAGACCCGGTAGGAGGGTGGACGACCGAGAGCAAGCGCACGTACTAAACGTCATTTTGCAGCGTTTTTCTGCGAGACGTGCCGGGTTGTTTCGTGTTCGCGAGGGCGGATTTGGTCTCGAGATTGCTGGATGGCGTTGCCGGCTTCGGATATACTCTCGTCGGTCGACTGAATACTTCGGAGTGCCTGTAGAGGAGTCCAATGAAGCGTACTTATCAGCCAAATCGCCGCAAGAGGGCCAAGACGCACGGCTTTCGCAAGCGCATGAGCTCGGTAGGCGGGCGCAGGGTCATCGCTGACCGCCGGCGCCGGGGCCGCAAGCGTCTGGCAGTCTGAGCGTTGTCCCGTAGCAAGCGAATGCGTCTGACTGACTCGCCCGAATTCGAGAGGGTCTACCGTCAGGGCACCGCTTACAGGGGCAGGCTCTTCTCCGTGCACGCCTTTCCAAACGAGCATGGCACCCCGCGGCTCGGGCTCTCCATCTCCCGAAAGGTCGGCAACGCGGTAACGAGAAACGCCGTGCGAAGGAGGCTCAGAGAGGTATTCTACTCCTGCATCTCCGAAGGATCCGGGAACCTGGACCTCGTGGTGTCGGCGAGGCCGGCGGCGGCTGAGGCGACGTTCGACGAGTTGCGGGAGGAGTTCAGCAAGTCGTTGGGCAGGGTCGGTGGCCCGGTCGGGCGCCGGCCGGTTTGACTGCAGCGGGCCATGTCTGCGAAGAAGGTGAGCACGAGACTTATTCGACTCTACCGCAGGTACCTCTCCCCCATGCTGCCCCCGTCTTGCAGGTATACGCCGAGCTGCTCCCTTTACACGTTGCAGGCCATAGAGAAGTACGGCGTACCGAAGGGCATTTTTATGGGCGTCCTCAGGGTGCTCCGTTGTCACCCGTTCTCCAAGGGAGGATTCGACCCGGTAAGATGATTAGGATCATATGCTCAACGCAATAGCAGACTTTTTCCAGAATCTATTCGGTCCTGTAGTGAGCGTACTCGGCGCGGTGCTACTTTACTTCCATGAGACGATTGGCGCGCCGTGGTGGCTCTCGATAGTGCTGCTGACGGTGATCGTGCGTAGCCTACTCTTCCCCCTGACCGTGAAGCAGGTCAGAAGCATGCGCGCGATGCAGGATCTGAAACCGCACATGGACAGAGTCCGAGCGCAGTTCAAGGACAATCCCCAGCGGCAGCGGGAGGAGATGGCGAAGGTCTACCAGGAGCAGGGGGTCAATCCCCTCGGGGGATGCCTCCCGATCGTGGTACAGATGCCCATATTTATCGGGATCTTCTACGTTATCCGCCAGTTCGGCGGTTACAGCCTCGGGGGCAGAACGGTGCCCCCGCAATACCCCAGCTTCCACGAGGGCGGCATCCTGTGGTTCCAGAACTTGTCGATCGCGGATCCCACATACCTCTTGCCGATCATCTCCGCGGTAACGATGCTGGCGGCCACCGAGATAACCGCGAAGAACATAGACCCGCAGCAGCGCTGGCTGATGCGCCTTCTTCCCATTGGCTTTACTATATTCCTCATCAACTTCCCCGCCGGACTGTTCGTGTACTGGATCACCTCGAACCTGATGACCCTGGGCCAGAATTTCGTGATCTATAACTACGGTCCCGGCAAGAAGTCCACGGATGGTACGAAGGGCACCGATGGCGGAAAGCCGAAAGCCACAGACGGGCAGCCTCGGATTTCCGAAGAGGAAGAATCCTCGGAGCGCAGCCAAGAGGAGATCGCCAAGCAGGCAGCCAAGGTCGCGAAAAGGAAGCGTAGAAAGAAGAAGAAATGACGGAAAGTAAAGAATTTTACGCCTCTACGATCGATGAGGCCGTCGAGAATGCCGCCCTCGAACTTGGCTTGTCCGCAGAGGAGCTCTCCTACCGCGTGCTGGATGAGGGTAACTCTGGTTTCCTCGGTATCGGAGCCAGGGATGCCCGCATCGTCGTAGAAGCCCCGGCTCAACACACGTCAGACGATGAAGACGAATCTCCGGAAACCACGCCTGCAGAGAACGTGGTGGTTGGCGAGCCTGCGTCAGAACGCTCTGAAACTGCGGGGTCTTCCACCCTGTCCGAGGTCTACGGGGAACGATCGGAGTCCGAGCAGGTCGAGGCGCCCGAGGAGCTGCTGGACGAGATTCGGGTCTTCGTTTCTTCGGTGCTGGATGCTATGGGATTCGAAGCCCGTGTAGAGGTCTACGATGCAGGCGGGTTTATTGCCGCGGATGTCGCCCCTGATAACACGGCGCTCTTTATAGGGCAGAAGGGCGAGACTATCGATTCGCTCCAGTATCTTGTCAACTTGTCCGCGTTCAGAGAGCGCCCCTACTTCAAAAGGGTGGTGCTCGATGCAGAGGGCTACCGCCAACGCCGCGTAGAGGCGATCCAAGGCATGGCCCACAGAACGGCCCGGCGCGCCGTCCGCGAGCGACGGACTGTGGAAATGCCGCCTATGAACTCCGCGGAGCGGCGCGTCGTCCACCTCTTTCTCTCAGAGAACCCAAGGGTCACAACCGAGAGCGAAGGCAGCGGGGATAACCGGCGAGTGAAGGTCTCTCCCACCACTCAGGTATAGGTACCTCGTTTCACGTGAAACGCAGACCGCTATCATCGCTTCAGTTCACGCCTGGCGACAGAAATTTGCACGAACAAACTCCTGTCGCCGATGCATGTTTCACGTGAAACGTCATGTGGATGCTCTAGGCCTGATGGAAGCACAGGCGGCTGCATGGGGGTTGCGCCTCTTCCACGACCGGCGCGGGCACCTGCAGGATTATGCCAGGCTTCTCGCTTCCTATGACCTTGCGAACGTCATAGGCACTAGGGACGTCGATAGGATACTGAAGGAACACGTACTCGATTCGTTGAGTTGCTTCCTGCATGAACCGCTGTCTCGCGCCGGGCGATTGGCCGATGTGGGCAGTGGTGGTGGGCTTCCCGGCATCCCGATAAAGATTCTGAGGCCTGACCTTGCTACCACTCTCGTAGAATCGACCGGCAAGAAGGCCATGTTTTTGCGGTTCGCGGTAGAGGGTCTCTGTTTGAGAGGTGTAGAAGTCGCCAATACGAGGGTGGAGGATCTCGGTCGAACGGCCACGCATCGCGGGGCCTATGACGTCGTGACGTGCAGGGCGGTAGCCCGGTTATCTGTGGTTGCAGAGTACTGTGTGCCGCTACTCGAGACTGGTGGTTGTGCCATCGCTATGAAAGGTCGGTTGGAATCAGAGGAGCTTGCAGAGGGCCACAGGGCCGTTGATACGCTAGGGGCGAAGGTGGCCGGGACTACGAGGGTGCAAATGCTCCCCGAGGTCGGTAAGAAGGATCGTAACCTGGTAATCCTCGAAAAGATCCGGGAGACCCCGCAACAGTATCCGCGAAGGACGGGCATTGTGGGCAAGAGACCGCTAGGCGTTCGCTGAGCAACGCGGACAAACGACGTGCTAAGATGCCCGCGGTGAGGACTATCGTAGCCATAGTGAACCAGAAAGGCGGTGTTGGCAAGAGCACGACAGCCATCAACCTGGCGGCATATCTCGCAGGAAAGGGCGAAAGAATTCTCGTCGTCGACATGGACCCGCAGGGGAATGCCACCAGCGGCCTCGGCGTGTCGCCGGGCCAGGGCGGATGCATGTACGACGTTCTGCTCGAGGGCAAACCCTTGCAGGACGTGGCTGTGAAGACGGAGATAGAAGGGCTCGACGTCGCGCCGGCCACCATCAACCTGGTCGGGGCCGAGGTCGAGTTGGTCTCCAGCCTGGCACGCGAGTTCAAGCTCAAGCGGGCTCTGGAGAGACTGTCCTCGTATGACAGGGTGTTGCTAGACTGTCCGCCATCCCTGGATCTCTTGACCCTCAACGCGCTGACCGCCGCTGATGAGGCCCTCATTCCGATACAGTGCGAGTACTACGCCCTCGAGGGACTTACCCAGCTCATGCAGAGCATCAGGATGGTCAGGGAGGAATTGAACCCTGGTCTCGAGGTGGGCGGGGTGCTCCTGACGATGTTCGATCCACGCACGAACCTGGCCCATCAGGTGGCCGACGAAGTACGTTCCTTCTTCGGAGAACGAGTCTTCCACACCATCGTCCCGAGGAACGTAAGGTTGAGTGAAGCCCCCAGCTTCGGGATGCCTATAGCCCTCTACGCGCCGAAGAGCACGGGAGCCGAGGCATATTCGGCGGTTGCGGACGAGGTGGTGGACCGTGGGTAAGAGGGGTTTGGGGCGAGGTCTCTCCGCCCTCATCGCTACCGGCGAGAGCGTAGGGGGACTCAAGTTCGAGGAGTTGCCCGTGTCGGCGATACGCCCGAACTCGCGCCAGCCGAGAACCAGCTTTCCCGAGGCAGGGATACGAGAGCTTGCCGCCTCCATAAAGGAGGTCGGAATATTGCAGCCTCTGGTCGTACGCCCGACCCCGGGCGGCTTCGAGCTCATAGCAGGAGAGAGAAGGCTAAGGGCGGCTAAGGAAGCCGGCCTGGAGAGGGTGCCCGTCCTCATAAGGCAGGCAGGCGAGGACGAGTCCATGGAGCTGGCGCTCGTGGAGAACCTCCAGAGGGAGAACCTCAGCCCTCTGGAGACCGCCGCAGCCTACCAGGCTCTCATGGACGGCTTCGGGCTTACCAGAGAGCGGCTCGCGCGAAGGCTGGGCAAGAGCAGGGCCGCGGTAACCAACACCCTTCGGCTCGTGCACTTGCCCGAGAAGATTCAGGCTCTCCTGGGCGACGGAAAGCTCTCTGAAGGACACGCCCGTGCACTGTTGGGGCTGGAGACCGAAGCACAGATGATCCAACTGGCACAGAAGGTCGTGGCCGAGAAGCTCTCCGTCAGAAAGACGGAGGAACTCGTCCGCGAACTACATGGCAACCACACCGAGACTTCCCGCGCGACGTCAAACGAGGGGAGCGCGACCCCGGAGGAGTTCCACCAAGCATCGCGCATCATGCGTGAAGCCATCGAATTGCCGGTCAGGGTGAAGAGCCTGAAGAGCGGCGGAAAGGTCGAGATCCGCTTCCGCCAGACAGAGGAGCTCCAGGCCCTCGTCGCCCTCCTGACTTCACGAGATGACGCCTGATACAAGGCACTATGGTGACGATTAAACGTATATGCATATAACAGGGATGTTACCTGGGCCGAAATGAGATCTACCGCTTTGTGATGCGGTGGTATAGACTTATCTGTCTGCGCATTCTCAGGGTTTCTGGCGCGGGGGGAGGGGACGGCATGTCGGGAGGACAGCTAAGACTTTGGTCGCTTCTGGGCGTGCTGTCTATTGCGCTTGTCCTGGCGGGTTCGGAGGGGCCTGTGCGGGCGCAATCCGCGGGCGAGGATACGTCTGTCGCGCGGTCCACGCGGGTACCTTTGCTGGAAGCCAAGATCAGTGATCAGGACGCCGCATTGCGGGGCATGATCGAGGAGATCTCCACCGTCGGCGCAGAGTTGGACCGGGCGCAATCGCGGGTGGATGATGCGGGGACGCGTGTCGATGATCTCAGACGACAGACCAGTCAATTGAAACGACAGATAGCCGAGCAGGATGCGGCCTTCCGCGAGGCGCAAGCCAGGTACAGGGCTCAGGCTCAAGCAGCCTACAAGGGTGGAAGCCTCGAAGGCCTGGCTGCCTTGCTGGACGGGTGGTTCTTCGATTCCTGGGAGGGCGTCGCCGGGACCGGTGATCCCGTAGTGGCCCGCATCCTCCTCGATAGTCGACAGAATCTGGCCGCGTATCGAGAGTCCAGGCAAACGCTCAGGAACACGCAACGTCAGATCGCGCAGAAGCGGCGCGACTACAATGCTGCCATCGAGGAGCAGCAGGCGACGACTGCGGACCTTCGCGAGCGCGAGCGGGCGCTGGACCGATCCATAGACCGCCTGGGTACCAACAATGCGCGGACGGAAGCCCGTCTTCAAAAGCTCAAAGCGGCGGAGCGGGCGCGCATTCAGAAGAACGTGGCGGCTACTGGTGGGGGAGAGGTGGGTAGCGAGCACGAGCTCGAGGTAGCGCGCGAAGACATCGTAGCCACATCCGTCGAGCCTACCTCTGAGTATGCTTACATGGAGCTCTACAGGGCGTCGGCCACGAACTACGGGTTCGGGCCCGACTGGTACATACTCGCGGCCGTCGGGAAGGTAGAGTCCAACCACGGCCAGACCATGGGACCGTCCAGCGCCGGCGCGATGGGCCCGATGCAGTTCATGCCAACGACGTGGGAGACTTCGGGTGTGGACGGCAACGGCGATGGGGTGGCCAACGTAATGGATCCCGAAGACGCCATACCCGCGGCCGCTAGCTACCTCGAAGACGGTGGGGCGCCGCAGGACTGGTATAGAGCGCTGTACTCCTACAACCACGCCGACTGGTATGTAAAGAAGGTCCTCGCCGTGGCGGAGGCGTACAGGCGCCTCGCGAAGGACGAAAGCGTCGGCCCCTACATCTAGAGTGTGCTGTGAGGAAGGCCCGATGCCTTCCTCACAGTACGGTTTCGGGATTTCGTGCACTTTGCACAAAGACCGGGTAGCAGCCTTTCTCTAGCATTAGCTGTCGGCAAGACAGATGTCTGGAGAAGGGTGAAAGCATTAGCGGGCACAGGAGGGTCGGTCTGGCACTTTTGGCTGCGTTGTCGGTCTCGGGCGTTGCCCTGGCGGGGATCGCGGGTTGTAGCGGTATTTCGGGTGGGGAAGGGAAACAGCAGGAAGGAACGCTGACCGTTCTAGCCGCTTCCTCGCTCATCGACGCCTTCGGGGAGTTGGCGAACCGGTTCGAACAACAGAACCCTGGCGTGAAAGTGAAGCAGAGCTTCGAGTCAAGTTCGACGTTGCTCGCCCAGATCCAACACGGAGCCCCCGCTGACGTCTTCGCCTCCGCGGCTGAGGAGGAGATGAATACAGCCGTAAAGGAAGGTCTGGTGAAGGGCGAGCCCGAGGTCTTCGTGAAGAACCGCGAGATCGTCATGGTACCCAAGGACAATCCGGCGAACATACGGCGGTTCCGGGACGTCGCGAAGCCTGATGTAAAGCTCGTGCTGGCAGGAAAAGATGTGCCGGCAGCCGACTATGCCCTGGAGATACTGGGGAAAGCCAAGGGCGAGTACGGGGCTGACTTCGAGAAGGATGTCCTCTCCAACGTGGTTTCGAGGGAGTCAGACGTTCGGGCATCCGTCAACCGAGTGGTCGTAGGGGACGCCGACGCCACCTTCGGCTACGCCAGCGACTACACTCCGGACATAAGGGACAGGGTAGAGATCGTAAGGATCCCGCCCGATTTGAACATCGTCGCTACCTACCCGATCGCCGCCCTCCAGGATGCAAAAAGCCCCGAGCTCGCGAAGAAGTGGATCGAACTGGTGACGAGCGAGGAGGGCCAGCGCGTGCTCCAGAAGTGGAACTTCGAGCCGGCGGCGTGAAGGGACGCAACAAAGCCGGTTCCTCTACTAGACTTGCCCGCGGGAGCGACACGCTCGCTTCCGGCCTCGCTGTGGCCTCCCTCGCGCTGCTCGCTGGCTTCGTAAGCTTGCCCCTGCTCAGCCTCGGGATCTGGACAGTAGACAAAGGAGCCTGGCGGGCTATGGCCTCTCCTGTGGCGGTGGACGCCCTGCTTCTGAGCGTCAGGACCACGGCGATCACGATGGCGATTCTGCTCCTGATAGGGACGCCCGCGGCTTACGTGTTGGCGCGCGCGGACTTCAGGGGGAGTCGTGTGATCAACACCCTGATAGACATCCCTGTGGTGCTGCCGCCGAGCGCGGCAGGCATAGCGTTGTTACTGGCATTCGGGAGGCTAGGCCTCGTGGGACAGTACTTGAACGTCTTCGGGATCACCCTGAGCTTCACGACCGCGGCCGTGGTGATAGCCGAGGTCTTCGTGGCAGCCCCTTTCTACGTCAGGCAGGCCGCCACGGGTTTCGGCGCGGTAGACCGGACGGTAGAGGAGGCTGCCATGGTCGATGGGGCCGGCCACTGGAGGAGATTCTTCAGGGTTACAGTACCCCTGGCCTTACCCGCGCTCGTCGCGGGGGCGCTCACGGCCTGGGCTCGGGCGCTTGGGGAGTTCGGTGCGACCATCATCTTCGCCGGCAGCTTCAGGGGCGTTACCCAGACCATCCCGCTGGCCATCTTCGCCGAATTCCAGAGCGACATAGACGCTGCGGTGGCGCTCTCCGTGTTCGTCCTAGGCTTCGCTTTCGCCGTGATCCTGGCCGTCAGGTATCTGACCGCGGGATCTATCAGAGATCGAGCATAAGACCCGGCCTATCTGGGCCGTTGGTCAGGCTACATCTCCGCCTTCGGTCAGGATCATGACGTCCGTGGCCTTGACTAGGGCGGTAGCCTGCTTGCCCGGTTCGAGGCCGAGCTCGTCGGCGCTCTCGCGGGTGATGAGGGCCACCATGTGATTGTCC
>DASSCV010000246.1:0-3728 GCA_035697505.1 Rubrobacter sp. | reverse complement strand
GACCACGCCCCACACCAGCGCGAGCATCCTGACCGTGTGCTCGACGGGGCTTATGGCCAGGATCTTGTTGGGCGGCCTGAAGCGGGCGACCCTTATGCAAGAGAGTCCCGTCTGGGTCGAGGTCAGGATGGCTTCGGCTTCGAGGTCTTCTGCGAGCTCGCAGGCCGCGTGCGTAACGGCGTCGTAGCGGTCACCCCTCCCCCAGGAAGCCGAGGCCGGGATGTCCCGCCCGTAGTTGATCGCTCCTTCCGCTGCACGGCAGATCCGCTCCATCTCCTGCACGCTCTGCATCGGGTAGCGTCCCACGGCCGTTTCTCCGGAGAGCATTACCGCATCGGCCCGATCGAAGATGGCGTTGGCCACGTCAGAGACCTCGGCACGCGTCGGACGGGGGTTTCGGATCATGGAGTCGAGCATCTGGGTGGCCACGATAACCGGCTTGCCGAGGCGCCTGCAACGCGCCACCATGCGCTTCTGCTCTATAGGTACCCTCTCGGCGGAGAGCTCGACCGCCAGGTCCCCCCGCGCGACCATGATGCCGTCCGAGGCCCCTATTATTTCCTCGATATTGTCTATGGCTTCGTGCTTCTCGATCTTGGAGATAACTGGTGCGTTGCCGCCAAACTCCTTTATCCGCTCCTTGACCTCCCAGACCTCGTCCGCCGTTCTCACAAAGGACATGGCCACCCAGTCAGGGTGCAGCTCCTCCATCCCGAAACGCAAGTCCTCTACGTCCTTTGGCGTGAGACCTCTTATGGAGAGGGTTGAGTCAGGGAAGTTGAGCCCCTTGTGGGAAGAGACAGGGCCGCCTTCAATGACCTCGCAGACGACCTCGCCATCCTCGACGCTCTCGACCCGCAGCCCGATGAGGCCGTCGTCTATGAGGAGACGATGGCCGGGGCGCACGTCGTCGGCCAGGCTCTCGTATGAGGTCGAGAGCCGGCTCGCGTCCCCCGTGAAGTCTCCGGGGGCGATCACGATCCGGCTGCCCTCTACGAGCTCCGTCTCGCCCTCGACTTCGCCGGTCCGGATCTTCGGTCCCTGAAGATCCTGCAAAATGGCGACGTTGCGCCCAAGCTCCCTGGCGCCGCCGCGTACGATCCCGGCGTTCTTCAGGTGCATGCTGTGCTCGCCGTGGGAGAAGTTGAACCTCGTCACGTCTACCCCGGCACGGATGAGCGACCCGATGGCCTCCTCCGAGGAGGTGGCCGGACCAAGGGTCGCGACTATCTTCGTCCTGCGCAACGTCAGTCCCCTCTCCCCGGCTTCACCCTCGGGTTGAATGCTGCCAGGCCGGGGTAGACGGCCGAACTTCCAAGAGCCTCCTCTATACGGAGGAGCTGGTTGTACTTCGCTACGCGCTCGCCGCGGGCAGGCGCGCCAGTCTTGATCTGTCCGGCGTTCACCGCCACGGCGAGGTCTGAGATCGTCGCGTCCTCGGTCTCCCCGCTGCGGTGGCTGATCATCGTGGTGTAACCTGACTTGTGCGCGAGCTCCATCGTCTCGAAAGTCTCCGTGAGCGTGCCGATCTGGTTTACCTTTATGAGGATTGAGTTTCCGATACCTTCGCCGATGCCGCGGGCGAGTATCTTCGGGTTCGTTACAAAGAGGTCGTCGCCAACGAGCTGCACCCTGTCTCCCAGCTTCTCGGTGATCATGGCCCACCCATCCCAGTCGTCCTCCGCGAGGCCATCCTCTATGCTCAGTATAGGATACTCGTCGCACAGCCCCACGTAGTAGTCGACCATCTCCTCCCGGGAGAGCCTCTTACCCTCGCCGGCGAGGTCATATTCGCCGTTCTCGTAGAACTCGGAAGCAGCAGGATCGAGCGCGAAGGCTATCTGATCCCCCAAAGAGTATCCGCTCCTCTCGACGGCCTCCGAGATTAGCCCGAGCGCAGCGCCGTTGCTCTCGAGGTCGGGCGCGAAGCCACCCTCGTCGCCGATACCTCCTGAAAGCCCCCGCTCGGCAAGTAGCTTCTTGAGCACCTGGTAAACCAGCGCGACCGAATGGAGCGCCTCCGCGTAGGTGTCGAAACCTACGGGCACGACCATGAACTCCTGGAAATCTACGTTGTTGGCAGCGTGGGCACCGCCGTTCAGGATATTGGCGCAAGGGACAGGAAGGGTGTAGGCTCCGGCCCCACCGAGGTAACGATACAGCGGGAGCGCAGTAGCCTCCGCAGATGCCTTGGCCGCCGCCAGCGAGATGCCGAGGATCGCGTTGGCCCCAAGGCGACCCTTGTTATCTGTGCCGTCCGCTTCGATCATGGCAAGATCTAGAGTCCTCTGGTCGGCAGCGTCGAGGCCGACGACCACCTGTGCCAGCTCGTTGTTCACGTTCTCGGTGGCGGCTCTCACGCCCTTGCCCCCGTAGCGTTCCTCCTCACCGTCCCGCAGTTCGACCGCCTCGTTCTGGCCGGTAGAGGCTCCCGAGGGGACCGAGGCCCGGCCGACGAACCCGCTCACCGTGGCCAGCTCGACCTCGACCGTCGGATTTCCCCTGGAGTCCAGGATCTCACGCCCATGAACAGCGATGATCTCCGTCATTATCCTCCCCTGATTCTAGGTTTCGGCTAACAGGCTTCAGCCGTCAGGTCTTGCTTTCGCTTACCGTTCCGGCGCTCGCAGATGTTTACCCGTCTTCACCAATATTTACCAACGATAGGCAGCTTGCCAACCATTCTGAGCGTAACTCTACGCGCAAACGTCGCGCGGCGCCACAAGGAGAGCGGGGTTCCAGGCCCTTGCTCCTCCCAGAGACAGTTTACCTGGAGCCTGACACCTACCCCTGATCCGGCGGCTCGTAGCCCTTCAGGTATTTGACGTCGCGCATTTTTTTCTGCTCCTCGATCCACTTGTTGAACGCCTCGGACTGCTTCTCGGAAGCGAGTTGGGCCCTTATCTGCGACTCGACCTCCTGAAGTGAGCGGGTCTGCTCGGACTTTACGTCCGTAACCTGCAGGATGTGGTAACCGAACTCGGTTTGGACGGGACCGACGATCTCACCCCGCTCGGCCCCGAAGGCAGCCTGTTCGAACTCGGGTACGGTCTCGCCCTTGCCGAGGCAACCAAGATCCCCGCCCTGCGCGGCGCTGCCCGGGTCCTGGGAGTTCTCCTTCGCGAGCTTCGCGAAGTCCCCGCCGTTCTCCAACTGCTTCTTTATGTCCTCGGCCTTCTCCTTCTGGTCCTTGTTGAAGAGGATGTGCCTGACGCAACGCTGCTCGGGGGTCGTGAACTGGGCCTCCTTGTTCTTCTCGTAGTAATTCTGGATCTCTTCGTCGGAAGGCTCTGCCTCGCCGGTCACCCTCTCCTGTACCTCCTGGACCGGGAGGTTCTCACGGATGTCCTCGCGGAGCTGTTCCTCCGTGATGTTGTTCTGCTTCAAGGCCTGCTCGTAAGCCTCCTGGTTGCTCACGTCCTGCCCGGAGGAGCGGGCCTGGTCACCTACCTGCTCCTTGAGCTTCGCGAGCTCCTGGTCGACCTCTTTGTCCGAGACCGTTATGTCGTGCTCCTGGGCGTAAGCCTTGGCTATCTCGATGCTGACGAGCTGGGGCATGATCTGCTGTACTGTGGCCTGGTATTGCGGATCGTCTTTGGGCACGCCGCTCTGCTCGGCGAACTCATCCAACTCCCCCTGGGTGACGTCCCCGCCCTCGAAGGTCACCACTTTCCTGGCCTGGGAGTCGACATTGGCGACCGGCTCGGCCGGATTGCAGCCCGCCACGA
>DASSCV010000245.1:0-9402 GCA_035697505.1 Rubrobacter sp. | reverse complement strand
GAAGCTCCGGAGCAGCTCACTCACCCTTGCCTTGGCCTCTGCATCATCACCGCTGACGAACACGGTGTGATCTGTTGCAGCAAGCTGAGCGGGGTCGACCATCAGGTAGGCGTTCATGGTGTGCAAGGTCTTGACCACCTTCGCCTCAGGGAACCTCCGCTGGATCTGCTCGCCGAGGGAGTCGGTATTCGACACCAAGAGCGTAGGGGGCATACCCTTTGAGAAGTCCAGTGGGTTGGCGATGTCGATCAGGATCTTGCCGTTTAAGTTGTCCTCGCCGGCCTGCTCTAGCGCCTCCAGCGAGACAGCACCGGCGGTAGCATTGACGACCATCTCGCCGTGGGCAGCCGCTTCGGCGAACGTGCCAAGCCGTACCTCCGGGTGCTCCTCTTGCCAGGCGCCGAATGGGGGATTGCCATATTGGTCAGGGTCGGTGCGGGAGAGCGTTTCTTCCGGGTTACGGGTACCTACTATCACGTCATGTCCCAAGCCGGCCAGCCGGACGGCGATAGTCTTTCCGACTACACCGGTGCCGAGGATACCGAATCTCACGTTCGTCTCCTTCCATGTTCCCTAACCATTACGTCTTGGCGAGTCTAATGCATAAGTACGCTCTTCGGCGTCTCTAGATTGGTGTGTGGGACTGGCAGAAGTCCTCGACCGTAACGTAGAGTATAGAGAGGAAGGGTGCGACACGATGTCGCTTGAGAGGAGCACTTCGAAATGTACTTGGGATAGTGTTCGATCCCATCGCCACCGGCACATGCGAGACTGGCAACGGACTGGTGTGAAGCTGCCGGGAAAGTCCAAGGGGAACTCGAACCGAGCGGGAGAACCAGGGCTAGGCGAAGGTCGGACAGGTGAACGTAAAGCGAAACTTTGTAAGCGTCGTCACCGCAAGATTGCCGAAACTCGGTCGACACGGCGATATTGGATCATAATCGGTCCGGGGGCTCCTTCCTGACCCGGCATGAACACCGAAGGTCCCGGCGTAAGGAAGGAACCCACCCCGACCGTATCTCCCTCATGCGGAACGTGCAAACCTCGATGGGGTGTGCCCATAGTAGGGCAGTAGGCCGACTGTGAGGAAAGCTCAATTCCCAAGCGGGAGAAGGAAGGATCGAGAAGCGAATGCCGGATCAGCCGAAAGGCTTAAGGGGAAACCATAACCCGCCGGATAGGGTCCAAATGACTCGACTCGAAAGGGTGCGCCGACGTGCCGTCATCTCGTCCCGCTATCGGAGAGCTCAGCGCTTCAGTCTCCGACCCGCCTGGCCGTCCCCCGCGGTTGAAAGCCCGACCCCACAAGCTCGGAGGGCTTGCTCTGCACGAACGTAAACATAGAGCCATCGGGGGCGATGAACAGATCGATCTGCGAACCATCCGCAAAGGTGAGGGTGCCTGTGCAATCCCCCTTGACAGTGTAGGTGCCGCTGATGGGCTCCTTACGAGTAACCTCCCCGTCAAAGTTAGAGGAAACGACACTTTTCTCCTTACCGTTGCCGTCAAAGACGCCATACCCTGCAATGGCGAACGGGGCCTGGTCATTATCCCCCTTGATTTCGACCCCATTAAAGGCGAACGGATACGTGCCCTGAAGAGTGGCCTCAGAGCACCTCGCCCTGCTTGAGGCGTCCTCATCCTTGGCATATCCTACTCCAACAGTAGTTAGGGCTGCCGCCCCTACCCCCACGACGAGTAGGATCAGTGCCAGCCCCCCTGCCCATAGCCCCGTTCGGTTCATGGTGGTCCTCCTCCTCGAGTGTCGTCGCCCAGAGAGTCCTCCCCTCCTCTCTGTGTGTGGCTCTTTCCCAGGAGGCATACTAACAGGCCCGCAAAGTATGGCGATGAACTCCTCCATAGCTTATGCGCCAGAGCAGCGGTGAATGTGGGAGCGCTCGTAGGTGTTCAGGGTGGGGCTATGCAGGATCCTGGATCTGGATTTCCGAGAACTCCGTCATTGCGAAGTTCGCAGAATTCCTCTTCCACGCACTACGGTGAATAAGGGCAACAAGAAGGAAGGCCGGGGCGTCGTAGCCCCGGTCCTTTGTGCTTTTGCGGTTCACTCTCCGACTCGCTTGGCACTCCCCCGCAGTTCAAAACCCGACGACACAATCTCGGGGTTGGTACGCACGAACGTAAACTTAGAGCCATCAGGGGCGATGAACATATCGTAACGCGTGCCATTCGTAAAGGTGAAGGTGCCTGTGCAATTCGCCTTGATGCTATACGTTCCAGAGCCGGGCTCGTTACGAAATGTCTCCCCATTAAAGTTACCTGAAGCGAGGCCTTTGACCTCACCGTTGCCGTCAAAGACATCATAGCCTGCGATGGCGAAAGGCCTCTGGTCATTGCCCTTGATTTCAACCCCATTCTGGGCGAACAGATACGTCCCCTTGAGCGTGGCCTCCGAGCACTTCGCCCTGGCGGCTTTCTCGTCATTGGCAAACCCTCTGCCGACGGCCAGTACTCCCAGGAGGCCTACAACTCCCAACACCACTAATAGGGCCGCCACGTATCTGTTCATGCGCACAGCTCTCCCTTCCTTTTTGCCTGTAGCGTAAGCCTAGCGCCCACCCCACCCTCGCGCTACTCCCCAGTCCAGAGGGCCTGTCCTAGTAAGGGCCATAATACAGCCTGCTGTATAGGACCGGGGCTATGCATAATTCTGGAGGTGAACTTCCGAGAATTCACCTTCCACGACGTTGAGTGAATAGGACACCTCTATTCCCCAACATATCTGACCGCCATGTTAGCAACAGGGGCGAAAAGTGAGAGAATTGGTGTGCGCATAGGGAGGAATCGACGTGCACTTGCGTAGAGTTACTGGGATTGTCCTCATACTTACGCCCATCGCCTTCAACATCTTTTTCACCTTGTTGTCGGTGACCTTCGAGTATCCCGACATCCTGCGCAAACCCACCGGCTACGTCCTGCGACACTTCGATGCTGGGGGCAGCTCCCTCCTCGCGATCTGGTACGGGTTCATGCTCACCGCCGTGCTGTTCGTGCCGCTATCAGTCCTGGTGCACAAGGTCCTGGCACGCGAGAACACGCCTTATATGGCGCTTGCAACCGCCTTCGGAATCATCGCCGGGGTGGTGCAGTTCCTCGGCCTGGTTCGCTGGCCGTTTCTGGTCCCTTACCTGGCTGACACTTACCTCGCTACCACATCGAGCGGAGCCACCCGCGAGGCGGTGGCCGTCGTTTTCCAGGCGTTCAACCAGTACGCGGGCGTCGGCGTGGGTGAGAACCTCGGTTACCTCTTCACTGGCCTCTGGACCGTGTTGGTCGCGCTGGCTATGTTTGGGTCGCCGCTGCCATTCAGGAGGTGGCTGGGCCTTTTAGGGATCGTATCGGCTGCCAGCATACTGGTGGGCACCCTTGAGCCGGCCGGGTTCGAGCCAGCCGCGAACGTCGTGGTGATCGGATATATCCTGTGGTCGATCTGGCTGGCCTTGTTCGGCATATTCCTGTTGGTTCCCAGGTTTGCTCGTGTGTGGGGTGTGGATGGCCCCATGCAGTAGCGACGAAACCCCATGCGATCCTGTCCAGCCTCTCATTCGCATAACACACACAGCCGCAAGGTTGCCGTCTAAGACTCTGCACGCATCCTCCGAGGGTGTGTGGGATGCCTGCTTGGCAGACGAGCGCACAGAGGGCGCACGCCTGCCAAGCGTTACGGGTCAGAACTGAGTGACCTTTCTTGACGAAGTTCGCAGAATTCCCCTTCCACACACTCCGGTGAATAGGGCCATAAAGAGGGCCGGACCCTAGAGGCTTCTCGACAGCTTCTTTACCCTAGTCTTCCTCTAGGAGGTTAGCAGCGCCGCTTCTCGAGGTCAGTCTCTGTCCAAGTAACCTTGGCACTCTCGGAAGCGTATGGTATCAGCCTTGCCTTCTGGCAGGCTGAGCAAGCCTTCTTCGTTATAGAGGTATAAGAACGAGTCCGACCTGTCGAGCATCACGAACATGTTCTTGGTGGGTACCTTCGAGCACGCGAGCGTCGTGTTCCTGTCGGCCTTTATCTCCACGAGCGGGAGCGGAGGCGTTTGCGTGGCGGCCAGGCAAACCGCCGCGGCGATGCCCCCCACATAGACCGCCAACACGCTCAAGTAAAAGCTCGACTCGGCGCTAATCCACCTTACGTAACCGACCACGAGCCCTGCCGCGGCGGAGAACACGAAGAACCCTATGAAGTACGCCAGCTCGGTTGCGTTACTCACCCTGACGCTAGTCCATATCCCCACCACGGCGAGCGGTATCAGCAACAGCAGGTAGAGCATCCAACGCCTCGGCCCCCCCTTACCAACGGCAGAGGCCTCCGCGGGTTCTCTGCCCAGAAGGATGAGACCCCGCACTACCAACACGGACACCCCAATGGCGAAAGCTGTGGACTCCAGGGCGAAATACAGGAGCGTTATGCCCGTCCCTATCACCACCTTTTCGGGCACGAGCGAGACGGCGGTCCACACCGTGTCCAGGCGGGAGTAGGGGAACAGGGGGTCCTTCGACATCTGGAGGCCCACGCCCAAGACGCCCAACGGGTAGAGCAAGGCCGCTGGGATGCCCACGTAGAAGAGCACGGCCTCCGCAAGGCTCCTGACCCTTTTCTCTCCGTGCTGCTCCGTCAAAGTTGGCCGGTCCTTTTGCCTACTACTCCATCGGTCGAGCTCCGTCCGCCGCCAGGATACACTTCTTTGTCCTACTCAAGCAAAGCCTCTTATCCGGTTCAGGACCTCTTTTCGCGGAGTGGCAGGGCTCGTCGGTCCCGACGAGCTTGACATCGCTGCTACTGTAGCAAGCACGAGGTTAAAGGCACATCTGCCAGGTGGACACTTCTTCGGGAGACGAACTTCTCAGAACTCCGCCAATGCGAAGTTCGCAGAATTCCACTTCCACGCACTCGGGTGAATAAGCCTTCGGTCAAGGCTTGGGCGGGTGGCCCGGTGCAAGCACGGCGGCGATCTCTTCGAAGACCATCTGGCCACCGTTGAGCCCCACCTTGGCCTCCTTCTCCAGCGTCGCCGAGGCGGCGATTGCCAGATCCTTCTCCGGCAGGTAGGCTTGCAGGGCGCCCCAGCCGTAGAACGAGGGGTTCTGCAGTATCCACCCCCCGACGCTGGCCCAGGTGCAGATGCCGTAATGGAAGGAGGAGGTTTGCTTTAAGCAGACGTTCTCGGGGCACTTCTTGGTGGGACCTCCCAGTCCTACTAGCGAAGGACCTACCTGCTCCTTGTGAGACTTCTCCGAGACCAGCTCGCCTTTGCCAATGGCCCGCGCCGAGGTGGCCAGGTCGTAGATATCGGTTATCATCACTGACCCCTTAGCCAGCGTCCAGGAGGGATTCCAGAAGGTGCTCTCTTCGTAGGTGCCGCGCTCTTTGGTGTAGGCGTGCAGCACCGGCTCGGGGATCACGGCCGTCTGGTGGCTCTGCGTGCCTCGCATGCCGAGCGGCTCGACGATGCGCTCACGGAAAAGCTCGTCGACGGGCTGGTCGGTAATGTCTGAAAGCGCTTCACCCAGAATAACGAAGTTGGTGTGCGTAGCTCCAGTTTGTGCCAGGCTCGTACAACAGAGGCTTGCCGGCGACGTAGCCTAGCTGATCCTCTGTGGTCCACGCCCGGAACGGGTCCTTGTAGAGGGCGTCGACGAAGGATTTCACCGCCACGTAGTCGGGGTAGCCTGAGGTGCAGTTGGCGAGCATGCGCAGCGTCACCTTATCTGAGGCTAGAGCGTCGGGCAGCCACTCGTCAATGGTGTAGTCGAGGCCGACCGTACCCTCGTCTACGAGCTGGAGCAGTACCGTGCCCAGGTAGGAGATGGCCACGGCTCCGTTTCGGAAGTGCATGTCCACGGTAGCGGGCACGCCGGTCATTGACTCGCCCATGGCCAGGGTCGCCACCTCCTCGGTGCCCTTGGTGACCCTGACCAGGACCGCCTTGAGATGGTACTTCTCCATCGCGCGCTTGGCCGCCGCGCCCACCTCCTCCGTGGCAGACCCTTGCTTGGGTATCGAACCGTTCTGGGCGACCGTGGTATCGCTCGTGGAGCCGCCGGAGCGCTCGCGGGAGCCGGAGGCGGTGCCCTTAGCCTGATCTTTGTCACCGCCACAGCCCGCCAGGGCCAAGGATGCCACAGCAGCAGTACCCGCACCCATCAACATCAGAGCCTGTTTGCGGGATATGGTGCCATCGGCAAGTGTCTTAGCCGACGTATCGAGGGGAGGGCTCGCCGTTGGAGCGTCTTTGCCGGAAGGGATGCCGAGGAAGTCTTGCTCTTTTGTGTCCATTGCGCTCTCGCCCTTTCTCCAGAGGCTGCCGATGTACCCACGAGCCAACCTAACACAGGGGGACCCCTAGCGCTGTCCCATGGCCGAGGCTCCTACCCTGCGCTACCTTGACCCTCTAACGCTTGGCGACACGGAGGGCTGCCACACAGGGCTGCAGCCCCGCGGGACCCTGGTCCGGGGCGTAGGAGGGGATAAGGAGCCCGGGACTGTGGCTACTTCCGGGAACACCGTCAACGCGAAGTTCGCAGAATGCGGATTAGGTGAACTTCTTAGAACTCCGTAATGGCGAAGTTCGCATAACACAGCGGCGCGAGGTTGCCTCAGAATCGCCTCGGAGGGTTCCCCAAAGGGTTGAAACCCCGGCCCAAAAGGACGAAAGAAGCCGGGGGCGCTGCGAGATCCACGCTCGAATTCTACACTAGCGAAGCTACCCGTAGCACCCACCCGCGTCCTCCTGTAAGCAGTCGCGGACGCATCGGGACCGAAGGAAGGACGGTCGTGGACGAGTCTCAGACGATCCGTGTTTCTGAGCAGCGACGAACAGAAGCTTTGAATATCTGCGAGGAGTTTGCGACGGTGGTAAGTTTAATGTTGACCTCAGAAGGCATCGATACTGAAGGTCTCTACAGGACCATGAACAGAGTTCAATCGCATACTTCGGAGCGTATATCGCAACTTTCAAAGGAGTTAGCCGAAGGCGGCCTCGAAGCTCAAATAGCCCAAAGAGAATTATATAAGGAAGACTCTATCCGAAAACCGCCAGATTGAGCAAGATGTGGGCCAGGCTAATTGAATCAATGACAGCCAGTTTTCGGCCTTCTTCGCCCAGCGAGTGCGCAGGCTGCGTCGCTTGACGAGCCACGAGATCGTCCGCTCCACCATCCATCTCCTCGCCGGGTGAATCCTCTTTGGGGACTCATCATCATTGGGCGGATGCTCAGCGCCGCCTTCGGCGAGGCTTTTCCTTCTGGGATTGACCTTGATGTGCGCCTCGTAGCCCGCTGAGGCCAAGAACTCCCTCAAATCGTCTGAGTCATAGGCTTTGTCGGCGCACAGGTGCTGCTCTTTGTGGGCTAGACTCTTTGTCACTACCGAGCAGATCAGTTCGATGGCTGAGACTTTATCGTGGCGGTTGGCTCCGCTGAGTACGACCGAGATGGGGGCGCCACGCCCGTCTACCAGGAGGTTTATCTTCGCTCCTGACTTGCCTCTGTCGGTGGGATTGTTGCCCGTTTTCTCCCCTCCCAAAGGAGCTCCAGAGTGTTTGGAGTCCATGGCTTGCCACTTCCAGCTGATCCCGGAGCACTCCCTTGCGTAGTACTGGGCCATCTTCTTCATGAGCTTCTAGAAGACGCCCATCTGCCTCCACCTCTGGAAGCGCTCATGGACCACGCTGGAGGACACTCCGAACCAATCACGATGGATGGCCTTCCACTGGCATCCCGTCCAAAGGACGTACCTATTTGGGCGTTGATAACAGCCCGGTCAGAGGCCCTCGGCCTGCCACCTTTCCTACTCCTCTTCCTTTTCTTTTTGGGCAGGCACTTCTTGAGTTTTCTCCACAGGGGGCGGGGGAGGTTAAAGTAGTCCACGCGTCGGAGGGCGTAATAGGCAATCCGTACGCCCAGCAGGCATCTTCAGGGTGTCCAGACGCCAAGGTAGGCCTGAGTCAACCAGGCTGGGCGGTGTACCACAACGTTTCTAGCCTCGGCTTCGCCCAGTGCGAAGCTGAGGCTAGAGGATCATCAACAGTGTTTTCTAGAATCCTAACCGTTTAGGTTTGCTGGCACTTATATTCTCCTCCATGCTCGTCAATCGGTTGCCGACCCTATCGCTCCTGCTGGGGATGCTCATTGAAGAAGCGAACCATCTCCGCGGAAGCGTCTGGGCCCTTGGGATCGGTGTACGAACCGGAGGAGCTACCGCCCGACCACGCGTGCCCGAGCCCGTGAACGGTCCACCGCTCCGCGATGGCGCGGCCTCCGGCGTCGCGGTAGGTAGCGCGGGTGTAGGCGTGCCCGCCGGGAACCTGTCCCTGGCGCACCGTCCCCCGCGGTGTAGATCCGCTCGCCTCCTCTTGGCTGCCGGTGAGCCTGGCGGTACAGTAGTGCTCGAGCAAGTGGTCGGCGTTGCGCGGGTGAACCGTCTTGTCGCGATCTCCGTGAAATACGATCGCGGGCACTATCCGGGCAGACTCCCCAGTGGCTGTCGCGATGGGAACATCCCGGCGCGGGGTGGCCGGCCCCCCTTGGTGCATCGCGGCGAACGCGGAGGGCATGTCGTGGGCCGCGCCGGGGGCGAGACCCGAATGGATGCCGACCGCGGCGTAGAGGTCGGGGTAGGCCTCGGCCATGATCGCTGCCATCGCCCCACCGGCCGACATGCCAACCACGTACACCCGGCCATCGGCGACGTTGTACTCGTCGATGACCTGGCGCGTGATGCCAGAGACCAGCGACGGCTCGCCCCGACCGCGTTGCTGGTCTGAAGCCTTGAACCAGTTCCAGCACTTGTTCATGTTGGCGCCCTGAGCCTGCGCGGGATATGCCACGAGGAAGATGTTCTCCTCGGCGAGCCTGTTCATCTGGGTGCCGGCGGCGATGTCGTTGGGGCTTTGGGTACAGCCATGGAGCATCACGACCAAGGGCACTTCCTGGCCTATGTAGCCGCTGGGAATGTACAGCTTATAAGTACGCGTCCCGGTCTGATTGGTGTAGGAGCGCTCGATATAGCGTCCCCCCATCGGAACAACGGCCTGATCGGTCTCTCCCTCTTTGGGGCTGGGCATAGCGCCGGGCAAGCCCGGTAGGCCGGGCAAGACCCCTGGCATGGTCAAGGGCATGCTGTCGGGCACTGTCAAAGACAAGCCCTCCGGCATGGTCAAGGGCACGCTACCGAAGAGCAGGGGCGACGCAGCGGGGCGCGTGGCTGCGGCAGGCCCACGACCTGCGGCAGGCCCACTAGCCGCCCCAGGGTGCGGGGCTTCGTCTACGACGGTGCTTTCCACATCTATCGGCGTGAAGGCACCGCTAGGGACATCAGGCGAAGCCACGGGGGCGAATCCGCTCTCGAAGGAGCCACCCCCGAGGGTACGTTGGATGACGGCGGTC
>DASSCV010000244.1:0-2395 GCA_035697505.1 Rubrobacter sp. | reverse complement strand
GCGAACTTCGCCTTAACGGCGTTCTACGAAGTTCGGCTAAATGGAATTCCACGAACTACGCGGTAGCAAGCTCGGCCGGTCCCGTAGGAGGTTAAGGCATCCGACCGAGGCAGAGCGTGGTTTTGGGTGCCAGCAGCGGTGGTCAAAAACATTGGCCCAGCCTACTAGCTTCCTTGTGCCATTGCGGGTACTGCGTGCCGATTCAGTCGTTATGACGCACGTTGTAGGTGCCGAAGTCGTCCGTGAAGTCTTGCGACTTGTGCTAGGACGACGTGCAGAAGGAGACTCTTACCGGACATCCTGACGACCGACTGCAAGACATTCCCGGTGGGCCTCAAAGCCCATCTTCCTTAGCCTAGGGCGAATTCGACTGCCCGTAGATCAGGCTTGAGGTCTAGGAGCGCTGCGTGCCCTTCCGGGGTAGCCAGAGCTCTCTATTCCTACGGCGCCCGCATTGACGAGACGGTGAACGGTATCTCAGGGTCCGTCCCTCCCACTGGTCCTCCCTCATCGAACTGGGAGTTCACCACCAAGAGCCGCCCGCGCACTAGCGCCCCGGTTGTGGAAAAGTCCAGGGATGGTTCCGAAGTGCTCCCCTTCACCCCCCCTGAGGTGAACTGCCCAGCGAGCGAGACCTCGGTAATACTCTCCTGGTTGCGGACGACGTAGAGGGTGTGGCCCCTAAGCACCAGCCCGTCGCCGCCGGTTAGCGTCGCACCGCCCAGATCTACCTGAGTCACCTGCTTGGTTTGGGTGTCGATTCGGTAAAGGTTGCCAGTGTTGGACTGTACGGTGAGTAGATAACGGCCGTTGGGAGTGGCCACTATGCCGTTGAGGTTGAATCCCGCCGTGTACGCGATGGGGGTGCCGGTGAGGTCAAGCCACGGTTCGAGCTCTCCAGTTTGGGGTGAGCCCGTCACCTCCTCCGCTGGCACTCGCCACAGGATAGGGACAAACGAGTCGGTGATGTAGGCGTCACCGCTATGGGGATTAACCGTCACGTCGTTCAGGAAGCCTGCGCCTTGTGCGGCGAAGCTGCGGACCAGATCCCCGCTTGAGGTATCGTAGACGAAGACCTTGCCGGTCTGCCCACCAGCGACATACAAGAGCCCGTCCTCAAGCGCAAGCCCGGCGGCTTGCGTGCGCCCGTCCTCGCCGCCACGCAGGTAGGGTTCGGCTTGCTCGTTACCCACGTTTCCGCGATAGATTGAGCCATCGGCAACACTGGAGACGTAGAAGGTGCCACTCTTGTTATCGGCGGCGATCCCTTCTGGATATAGTGCCTCTGGCGGCAGCAGGTAGAGGTCGGGGCGGGGATCAGCTTGGGCACGATCGCTACCGAAGCCGATCAGCACGACCAGGGCGAGCAGGGCGGCTACCACCGCTGCGCTCATAGCAAGCAGATATGCGCGCCCAGGTGATACACCGGTTGATAGCTGAGGGTGGAATATGTTGATTTTCCCAAATCTGAACATTTCTCTCCCTTCTCACAGCCGCATAGCGCCTCATGTGGTTGTCGCGCTCGATCCAGTATGCCAGCAGGGGAGGGCCCGCGCCAAGAAGTACAACCCATAGAGCCTTAACCGACGCGGCGTGCAGCTTGGGGACAACCGTTTGTAGGATGGTGAGTAGCGCAAGCCCCCTTCCAGAGAAGTGAATCCTGCTTAGAGCAAATCAAGTCCATGTGGAGTAAACCATTGAAGCGGTCGTGTTTGCACAATGTCCCAGGACCAATTCTCTGTGCATGTCGCCATTCCTCCTTGGGGTGCCAGCGGGTTTTCCATTGGGCAAGAGACGTATCCCTTGGGAAGCGAATGTAGTCCTTAATCCTTGGTGGCTCATCGGCCAGCCAGGCGCCTTACCTCCTCGACGATAGTCGCAGGAGACGCCACCTTGTGGAGCACCGCGTCGGCTCCCGCCTTCAGGACCTCCTCCAGGCGCCCGGGCCTTATGGTCACGCTCAGTACCAAAACCGAGATGCCGGCATTCGCCCGGTGCAGCTCGCCGATTAGCTCCCTCCCGTCCCCGTCGGGTAGGTTCAGGTCGACCACTGCCACGTCCAAGGGAGTGTCGAGCAGCTCTCGGGCTTCGGCGAGCGAGCCAGCCTGGGCCACCACCTCGAGGTCTGGCTCGCGTGAGAGCAAGAAGGCGAGGGATTGGCGGAAGGAGAGGTGGTCCTCCACAAGCATGACCCTGACTGTCCTAGGTGCGCTCATATCAACCTTCAATTAAGCACGGGCCGATGAAACCTCGATGATACCCTTCCGGGCTTATTCAGCGGAGTGCGTGGAATAGGAATTCTGCGAACTTCGCCTTTACGGAGTTCTCCGAAGTTCGCATCCAGGATCCTGGATATCGCCGGCCCTATGCCGATAATACCCACAGGATTTGGTAC
>DASSCV010000243.1:0-13550 GCA_035697505.1 Rubrobacter sp. | reverse complement strand
CTGCTGTAGCGCTGAGTGGCGGCGTTGCGCTCTACCTCCTTGGGCACAACGGCTTCAGGCTGCGCGAGGAGGGCACTGTGAGTGTTCCCAGGTTGGTGGTTTCGGTGGTGTGCTTGGGGCTCATCGGCGTGGGAGTTTCGGCGTGAGCTCCGAGCCCGATAGAAGCCGCAGAACACGGCCTATTCACCCGATGGCCGCGTCTAGCACCTTCGCATAGGGATATTGATCGTCTTTGAGGTGAAACACTTCCTGCTCGCACTCACCCTTATGGTCATGTCCTCTCTCAGAGCGCTCTAGCGTCTCACCTGATGCGGAGCTAAGCCTCCAGCGGTAGCCATCCTTCAGATCGCGGAAGATAACGAACTTCAGGTTGCTAGCACACAAATATTCCCTCCTACAGAGAGTAGTTGTCCTATTCTCCAATCATCATCTTACCCACTCTGCCAAGGCGCAAAAACGGACGGCAACCAAAGTATAGGTTTAACCCTCCGGCCCTCAGATGTACGGAACGGAGGTCTATTCACCGGAGTGCGTGGAAGAGAAATTCACCGAAGTTCGCCTTACCAGATTTCTACGAAGGCCGGCTCACAGACGCTCCTAAAGTCAAGTGGCCTCACTCCCAGCGGCGACGTGGCCCTCGCCTTTTGGTTTTGTCCGCGAAGAACAGGCGACGAGGCCAGCACGCGGTAAACCTCCCTGAGCTGGGCGTACTTGCCCAGTGCAAGGAGGAGTAACTTCCGCGGGATAGCTGCCTCCTGAGGTTACGGGCCGTGGGGAAGGTAGCCACAAGGCCCATATGAGGGGTGACCAAAAGGCCCATAAGAAATGTCCACTAGGCCCATGTGCAAGCCCCACGCCTACCCTGAAAATTCTTAGAGCGTTGCACGTAGTGGGGAGGCGCAGAGAAGAAATGGACGCAGAGCAAGCCAGAAAACGCCAGGGAGGAGAATATGGTACCTCAGGAAAGAAGTAGGAAGGTTTCCGTACAAGCTGGTCGCGTGACTCAGGAGCGGGAGAGCCCTGAGGGGCATACCCGTCTCATGACCCGCCGACGCTTCCTCCGCCATGCGGGACTGACGGCCGCTGCGATGGCTCTCCTTCAGGCACCGCAAGTGCTCAGCGGCCGGGGCTGGATCCAGCCGGTTTATGCCGCCAAGCCCGACCTGGTGCACGACACCTTCAACGGACTGCTTGCCTTCGTCGTTCCCGGCTCTGACACCTACTCTAAGCATCAAGGCGTAAGCACCGCGGAGCCGGGCGGCGTGGATGCAGGCATTACAGATGTCCTGATTGCCAGCATGGATCAGGCAGTGCCATTCCGGTCAAACTTCTCGGTGGAACTGGCGGGCATTCTCAACGGTGTGGCAGAGGCGGTCAACACCTCGGCAAGCGGGCCGTTCTCCGCTCCATTCGCCAAATTGTCGTTCCCCGAGAAGGTGAAGGTCTTCGCGTTTCTCGAAGGCGGCGTCGTCCCCGAACTGCGCCCCTTCGCCCCCCTCGCCGGTGTTCTGCCCCAGTTCGTCGCTTTCTTGGTCTACTCGGAGGCCGGGGTCTTCGACCCGGTTACACGCACGCTGACCGGCACCCCGCTCGGCTGGAAGCTCTCGAACTATGAGGGGGTCGCGGACGGCCGCGACGAGTTCAAGGGGTACTACCAGGACAGGCGCAAGGTCACGTGACCGGCGCAGGTAAGAGAGGAGATAAGCCATGCGAGACGTGATCGTAATTGGAGCAGGGGGGGGCGGCCCCGTGGTGGCGAAAGAGTTGGCCGCCCGCGGCCTGGACGTGCTGCTGCTGGAGGCCGGGGCGCGCCACGCCGACCCGGAGCACGAGTGGACGCATTTCACGAACGACGCCAACCATCCCTTCACAGGGTACTTTCGCTTCGGGCCGGCCGATCGGTCCAGGCCCGCCTGGCCGCGTGACCTGCCCCAAAATTCGGCCATTTCGCAGAGTTCGGGCGTGGGCGGCTCTACCCAACACTACTATGCGAACTCGCCGCGCGCCATGCCCGGCGCCTTCCTGGACTATGCGGGGGAGGACCGCGACGCCTACGATACGGACTACCTGTTCCCGCTTGGCTATCGTGATCTTGTCCCTTATTACGAGTGGGTGGAGCATACGCTGCCGGTGCAGACCGCGCCGATGGGCACGAAGGAAGAGGTCTTCTACCGCGGCGCGGAGGGTCTGGGCTTGCCGGTACAGACCACCAAAGACATCACCCGGGCCGCCTTTCGCCCGCAGGAGAACGCCATCCTCCAGCCGAGTGGAACGGCCGGGCAGACAAACGATCCGCACGAACTCGCCTTCCCGCAGGCGCAGGGCTGCACCTTCTGCGGGCACTGCCTCCAGGGGTGCTTCGAGCCCCTGGGCGCGCCGCGCAATCTGAAGGCCAAGCGTTCGACCGATAACAGTTATGTTCCGATGGCGCTGACCGCCCACCTCTGGGCGCGCGGTGGCAAGGCGGTCGACCTGATCACCGACGCCTTCGTCGTCAGCATCAACACAGACGGCGCGCAGTCCACGGCGCGTAGCGTGACGTGGCGGATCGGAGCGACAGGCGCCGAGGTCACGGAGGAGGCGCAGGTCATCGTGATGGCCTGCGGAGCCATCGAGACGCCCCGCTTGTGGCTGACGAGTGACCTGCCGAACCCGAACGGGTGGGTGGGATGCGGATTGACGGACCACCACTTCGACACGATCATCGGTGTGATGCCTTTCGATACCGGCTCGAGCAAAGGTCCCGGCTCAGCGGCGCGCGCCGACTTCCCCGGCTACGGCATGTTGGAGAATACCGGGGCCACACCCGCCGGGCAAGCTAGTGTATTCACCTTCAGCGACGCCGGGATCGCCGGCTTCTACAACAATGGCCTGTCCGGCGACGCGCACGGCGCGGATAGCGTGGGGCGGCTGGTGGGCGCGGAACTGAAGTCTGCCATGTCCGACGTGGATCGGCTGCTGAGCATCGCTGTCCTCACCGACGACGACGTGGAGCAGCAAAACCGGGTCACGCTGTCCACAACGTTACCTCCCGACGAGCACGGCCCTATTTCACGAGTGGAGATACATCAGCGGAACCGTTCCGACCGGACGAAACGCAATCGAGAATACCTGGTCGAGCAGGCAGTGAGACTCCTGCGGGCCGCCGGGGCGAGCAAGGTGTATCGGATCAACACACCGCCCTGGCTATATCACATCCACTCGACGATGCGGATGGGCCTGAGCAAGAACGATTCCGTTCTGGACAAAAACGCGGAGGCGCGCTGGGTGAAGCGGCTCTTCATTGCGGACAACTCGGCTCTCGCTAACGCCATCGGCGGCCCCAATCCCACTCTGACGACCCAGGCGCTAGCGACCCGCACGGCGGAGAAGATATTTCAACGCTATTTCGGCGGCGATCCCTGGGTGGACGAGGAGGCACCGGTCTCATCAATCGATCCAGCCGTCACTCAGGCAGTCATGAGCCGCCGGCTTGCGTAGATACCGATGAAGAACAGGAACACCATCTCGCTTATGTCCATCCTGTAACCGACGTGGTAGGTGGCGTACATCTACCCTGCATGGTGTTCGCTCTTGATCTATAACTGATAGTAACAACGCCCGTATGGTGCGCCTTGAGCAGGATTGCCTAATCCCATGGGCCATCTTGATTATCGTTAGACGTAAGCGGTCCTCCGGGATACGCAGGGAAACGTCGGAGAAGGTGCCTTGGCCGAAGCTGGGTGAATAAAAGCCGCAACGGCCTCCTGACCTCACCTCCTTTAGCCGGGTGTGCCTGCAACACTAGCAGCGCTGCGAAGAGCCACCTCAGCGACTTCTTCACCTCCTAGCGAGCGTCGCGGCGACCCCGTGCCACCAAGAGGACAAGCCCGGCCGCGGCGATGGCACCGAGCGTCGGCACGGCCCGTTTTGCGGCGCGCGGAGAGAGTACCAACTCGAAGAGCGGGATGGGGTCGCCAAGACGTTCTTGCAGTCCACCCAGCGGACAATCTCCTTGGTTGGCAGCGACGAGGACGCCTTCGCCGATCAGCGAGGTTGCAGCCATGCGTAGTAGAAGACGGTCGCGGCGACCGCTGAGCGCACACCACCACACGTAGGCGATGGCAAGCAGCATCTCTAGGGCGATAGCAGCGTGGAAGGCCCGAAAGGCCAACGCGGCTCGCGAGAGCTTCCTCGCTGGAGTTGGGTTGTGCTCTCTCATCTCGGTTACCTATCTCTTTGTCTCGGCACTGCTTCCATAGGGTGCTTCTGCACTCTCCTCTACATCAGAGACTACTGCTGAAGTGCCTAGATTCCTTGAGCAAGACAGATCAGATACGTAGGCAAATTGTGCCAACTCAAGGCGGCGGACGGAAAGTCCACATCAATGGGCCGAACTCGCGAGAAATTGCCTTTCTCCAAGGCACTTGAGTGAATAAGCCTCGTGGCCGCTTGCCCTGAGAACTGATCAAGGTTGACCGGCACAATGCTCAATATGAGTCATGGCAGACCACTCTCCCCGTAGCACACTGCTACTGAAGGAAATCCTAGCCAGAGACAGGAGGTGAATTCTCATGAAGACCATCAGGGCTTACATTAAGAGGCACCCGGTGCTGGCTTACTACGCCCTAGTGTTCACCATCTCATGGGGCGGTATTCTCTTCGCGGTCGGGGTTGGTCCTGGCCAACTCCCGGCTACCAAGGAACAGGCCGCGATACTATTCTCCTTCGTGCTCCTGGCGCTGTTCGCAGGCCCCAGCGTGGCGGGCATCGCGTTGACCGGCCTCGTATATGGGAGGGCTGGCTTTCGTAACCTCCTCACTAGGATGACAAGGTGGCGGGTTGGCGCTCGCTGGTACGCGGTAGCGCTCCTTACCGCCCCGCTGCTGGTGACGGCGACACTCCTTGCGCTCTCGATCAGTTCCCCTGAGTTCCTCCCCCGCATACTCACATCCAACGAGAAGGCTGCCCTTCTGCTGTTCGGTATCGGGTGGGGGCTGGTGGGGGGCGGCCTCTTGGAAGAGCTAGGCTGGACAGGGTTCGCTGTGCCCACGCTGCTGAGGCAGCGTCACGGTGTCCTTGGTACGGGGCTCATCGTGGGTCTCTTGTGGGGAGTGTGGCACTTCCTTGTGTCCTTCTGGGGAAGCGGCACTTCCTCCGGAGCGCTCTCGCTGGCCATCTTCTTGCCCGCGATCATCTTCTACGTAGGGTCACTGCCGGCCTACAGGGTGCTCATGGTGTGGGTCTACGACCGTACTGGAGAGAGCATGCTAGTGGCGATGCTCATGCACGCGGTTTTCTCAGCCAGCATGCTGATCCTGCAGCCTGTGGGGATAGCACTTGTGCCTGGCTTGATGTGGAACCTCGTACTGGCCGCAGCGCTGTGGGTCGTCGTAGGAGCGGGCGCCGTGGCCCAAGGCAGGCGCCTCACGCGACAACCGCTTCGGAAGCGGGTGGCCTAAGAACGGAGTAGCCCTTACTCTCACGACGAGAAAGCACGCAAAGAGGGACATAGCCCCGCTCCGATGGCAGGACACCTATAGGGACTGGACCGAGCTATGCGAACATCGGAGAACACCCCTTCCACGCATCTCGGTAGATAGCGTAGGATGTTCAAATGGTGAGCTTCATGGAGGACATACCCGTATGGTAGACGTGAGCGTCCGCCACGCCGAACCCGACGACACCCGGTCAGTACACCGGATCCTGAGCGGCCCACAGGCTACAGTGGGCACAACGCAGTTGCCGCCCCAGTCGGTCGAGAGCGTCCGCAAGCGCTTCATTTTCGAGACGCGCGAAGGGCTCTACCATCTGGTGGTCTGTGTGGGCGAGGGACGAACAAGGAAGATGGTAGCTGAGAATCCTACAGGCTATGCGAAAAATATGACCAAACGTGGCAGGTGGCAAGTGCCTTGTGGATCTAAGGGCAGAAACTCTGCAAGGTCGGCTCTGAGGTCAACCGTGGCCAAGGCGTGCCAGCTATCTAAAGCTTGATTGGCGCGAACCGGTACCCAGGACCGGTGGAAAGGTGTCTTATGAGCGACATACCCCAGGAAGCACTCAAAACCATAGAAGAACGTTTCGGAAGCCGCTTCGTGCCGCATGCGGTTGACGAAGCAGAACCGCATGCCGAGCAACCCTTCGCGTCCGTGTTTCCCGAGAGCGCCGAGGAGGTCCAGTCGCTAATGAAACTCGCCGCCCGCCACAGCATACCGCTGATGGCCCGGGGTGCTGGCACCGCCCTTTATTTGGGCAAGGTGCCGCGGGCTCTTGTGGTGCGTTTCGATGCGATGCGCCGCATACAGCTCCCGGAAGAACCGGAAGAGGGATGGGTGGAGGCCGAGCCGGGGGTCACCTGGGTGGTACTCGGAGACCGTCTGCGCGAGAAGGGTATGGGACCGAGGGTCTACCCCACTAGCGCACCTAGATCTACCGTCGGCGGCTGGCTGGCCGAAAACGGGGTGGGGGTAGGCTCTTACGAGTACGGTTGGCTGCTTGAGAACGTCCTCTCGGTTGAGGTCGTGCTCGCGGGGGGCAGACGGGACCACATCGAGGGCGAGGCCCTCAAGTACTTCGTGGGATCCAGGGGCACCATGGGGTTCTTTGTGCGGGCTCGGCTCGCCACCCGAGCGGCAGATATAGACGTACCCGCGGGAGTGGTCTTCCGAGATGCGGAGGACCTTGGGAATGCCGTCTTGGCGCTCTACCGAAGCGGAACGCCGCTGTGGCACCTGGGCTTCCTGAACGCCTCCATGGCTCGCGCCGGGAGTCTCGAGGAAGGGCACGTGCTTTTCGGCGCATACCCGGAGGAGAGGGCATCCTGGGTCGAGCCTGTTCTTAAGAGGGCGAGCGAATCCCATCGGGGGCGCACTGTTACCAGTGAAGAGGCCCACCGCATCTGGGAGCAGAGGTTCTTCCCGGTGACCCCATTGGGGCCGACCGCAACTCCCGGGCGTGCGTTCCTCCAAGGCGCCCGCCTTGCCCCCACGCTCGTGAAGCTTGAGCGCGAGCTGGCGGGAGTGGCGATCCAGGGAACGGTAGCCCGGATGGGCGAGGTGGCGCTCCTGGCTTTCGACCCGGCCAAAGGGAGCGCGGGCATCGTGGACCTGTCTGCCGCCACGGACATCGAGTTACTGCAGATGGGTGGGCACTACGGGACGCCCGGGCGTCCCTAAGAGGACCCGAACAAGCAGCGCCTCCTGTCGACGCGCTCAGCAGTACAGGGCGGGCGCCCACCAGATGTGCTCGCAGGAACTCACAACGAGCAGGGTGTCGCCGTCTCGCAGGTAGTTGACCGGCGTGGTGTAAGCCTTGCCACTCTTGCGTCCCGTGTAGGTGAGGAGCACCGGCCGTTTGCTCATCCGAGACTACTGTAGTCCGCGGCGCACACCACGCCCTGACCAATTTGGATCATACTTCTAGCAAGAAATGACCAATAAGCACCCCGCCGATCGGGTGCTGGCACCTCCCAAGACGGTCAATTTGGACGAGGTAGACTGTGTGGCTGAAAGCTTCGACGTGCTGCGGCGACGCACGCGAGTAGCGTCCCCGGTCCAACCTCTCTCATATTCTGGAGCGGATGCGGCCCTCGCAGACGACCGGCGAGACCGGATGAGGCACGGCATACTCGTCCACACGCGAAACTTGACCTTATTCTTCACATATCATTACAAGTCTAGTGGTTGAAGAGACCGCTCGCGGTAGAGAGGTGCGCATTAGCGGGTAATGTTCCTGTGTGATCGGAGCGGACAAGTATTCCCTCCAAAGGAGTCGGTAGATTTGAAGTTGGAGTTGAGTAGCGAAGGGCGGTACGCTTTGAGGGCTCTGGTGTATCTTGCCCGGGTCGGTGAGCGGGTGACCGCCGACAGGATCTCCACCGAAGCCCACATTCCCCGCCGTCTGCTAGCTCGCATCCTGGCCAAGCTCTCCCACGCGGGTCTCGTCGAGACCGAACAGGGCCGCGGCGGAGGTTCCCGGCTTGCACGACCCGCGAACAAAATAACGCTTCGGGAAGCTGTAGAAACGGTCGAAGGGCCATTCGGCGTCGCCCGCTGCATCGTGGAGGATCGCGCCTGCGGAGAGGGCGCTCCATGCGCCCTGCACGACGCCTGGGTAGAGGGCCAGCAAGCAATCCTCGAGCACCTCGGCACGCAGACCATCAAAGAGTTCATCTCGCGAACCGCCTCCCACAAGCTCCCAAGAGCGTAGCAGAGTTCTCACACCAAACACCTTGCGCTATGGTTAGGGTTAAAGTTATATTACTAAATTGGTAATATTTTCGGGGTGGCGATCCTAGCCTGGCTGGGATCATTTGGAGGTGGCTGGTGGTACGAGGATCGCAGCGGCGTGAGCTCCTTATCTCGAAGGGCTGGGTTCAGGCCGTGGCGCTGGTGGTCTTGTTCGGCTTCTTCGTGCTTGGGCTTCTGGCGTATCGGGCGTATTCGGGGCAGCCCCCGATTCCGGATCGGGTCGTGGACCCGCAGGGCGAGGTCGTCTTCACTGGTGAGGACGTGAGGGCTGGGCAGGGGGTTTTCCTGCGCAACGGCCTGATGCAGTACGGTTCCATCTTCGGGCACGGCGCCTACCTGGGTCCCGACTTCACCGCCGATTATCTGCGGCGATCCGCCCTCTTCGTGCGCGAGAGCTATGGGGGAGAGGGCTCTGACCGGGCGGTGGTGCAGACCGTCTCCGACTTCAAGGAGAACCGCTACGACCCGGAGACGCGAACCCTCGAGTTCACCGCACCGCAGGCTGCGGCCTTCGAGGAGCTCCGGGGGCATTACGGGCGGTACTTCGGGGAGCCGACCACGAAGTACGGGCTCAGGCCTGAGGCGATAAAAGACCCCGGGGAGATCAAGCAGCTAACGGCATACTTCGCCTGGACGGCGTGGGCCGCCTCGGCCTTGAGGCCGGGGACGGACTACACCTACACCAACAACTGGCCGCCCGAGCCGCTCGTGGAGAACGAGCCGACCGCCAACGTCGTGGTATGGAGCGTGCTCTCCCTGATCGCGCTCCTGGGTGGCATCGGGCTTCTGTTCGCGGCCTTCGGGAGGTGGAACTTCCTTGGCTGGCGCGGGCGCGAGCAGGCTACGCTTTCCTTTCGCAGCCCCGGAGACGTGGCGCTCACGCCGGCGCAACGGGCGTGCGCTTGGTTCTTTCTGGTGATGGCCGCGCTCTTCCTCGTGCAGACGCTGGTGGGGGCAGCATCGCAGCACTATCGGGCGGATCTGGCGAGCTTCTTCGGCATAGACCTCGCCCAGTATCTGCCCTACAACCTCATGCGCACCTGGCACGTGCAGCTGGCCATCTTCTGGGTGGCGACCTCCTTTCTGGCGGCGGGCATCTTCCTCGCCCCGATGATCGCCGGCAGGGAGCCGCAGGGCCAGCGCCTCCTCGCCTTCGGGCTGCTCGGCGCCCTGGCCATAGTCGTCTTCGGGAGCCTCATCGGGGAGTGGGCGGGGATCTTCGGCCTCACGGGAGACCTGTGGGCCTGGTTCGGTAACCAGGGCTTCGAGTACCTCGACCTGGGGCGCTTCTGGCAGGTACTGCTCTCGATAGGCCTCTTCTTCTGGGTCGTGATGCTGTTTAGGGCGATGCGCGGGCGGCTACGGCGCGAGCATATGGGCAACATGCCGTGGCTGTTCTTCTTCGCAGCACTTGCGATTCCTGCGTTCTACGCTGTCGGGCTGCTCGCCCGGCCCGACTCGCACTTCACGACCGCGGACTTCTGGCGCTTCTGGGTCGTCCATCTGTGGGTTGAGGACTTCCTCGAGCTCTTCACGACCGTCATGGTCGCCTACATCTTCGTCTTGCTCGGTGTCGTACGCGAGAAGGTGGCACTCACCGTCATCTACCTGGACATTTTGCTGTATTCGGCGGGGGGTGTGATCGGGACCATGCACCACCTGTATTTCTCGGGGACGCCTGCAGAACATATGGCTCTTGGCGCTTTCTTCTCGGCGGCGGAGGTGATCCCCTTGACCTTCCTGACCGTAGAGGCCTGGAGCTTTTTGCAGCTCGGGGCCAGGCAGGAGTCACGCTCTCCCACGCCCTTCCCGCATCGCTGGGCCGTGATGTTCCTCGTGGCGGTGGGTTTCTGGAACTTCCTCGGGGCAGGGATCTTCGGCTTCCTCATAAACCTGCCGATCATCTCCTACTACCAGATCGGCACGGCGCTTACCGCCAACCATGGCCACGCGGCGATGATGGGGGTCTACGGGATGCTTGCAGCGGGGCTCGCGCTGTTCTGCCTGCGCTACCTGATCCCGGAGGAGCGCTGGTCGGAGCGTGCGGCCAAGATAAGCTTCTGGTCGCTCAATATCGGGCTCGCCTGGATGTGTTTTGCTACGCTCTTCCCTTTGGGCATCCTGCAGCTCTACCAGTCGGTGAGCGTAGGTTACTACGAGGCCCGCACGCTGGAGTTCCTGACCAACGAGACGAACGCCCTCCTGGAGTGGATTCGTCTGCCGGGGGACGTGGTCTTCATCGTCGGCGGCGTGCTGCCGCTGTTGTACCTCTGCTACCTCGGCGTGCGCCACACCGTCCCGCGCGTAGTTGTGGAGGAGCCTGATGACATCCTCTTCACCGAGATCACCGAGCCCGAAGCCACCGGGCCGAGGGAGCGGTAGGCCGATGACCATCCATCCCGAAGTTTTGCTGGCGGTAGGCTACGCGATCTTCCTGCTCGGCGCAGCCCTCGGGCTCGATCTCTTAGCCCGCCACTCGCACGCCCGCTCTGAACGCTACCGCACCGCCGGGTTCACCTACCATCCCTCGCACGACGCTTGGATCTGTCCCGAGGACCAGCTCCTCGTCAGGAGCGAAGTGGATCACGAGCGGCGGCTGGTGCGCTACCGGGGCAGGCCCCAGATCTGCAACTATTGCCTGGCCAAGGCCGAGTGCACCGATTCCGACGAGGGGCGAGAAGTCGTGCGCGCCATGGACCCCTGGCCGCACTCGGAGGCAGGCCGCTTCCACCGGGGCATCTCACTCGCGGTGGCCGTCATAGCCGGCCTGATCCTCGCGGCCGAGGCGGTCCGCAACCACGCTTCGCTCGAGCTCGTGGTCCTCGGGGTTATGTTCGCGGTCGTTGCGCTTGTGGCCTGGCACCTGCACGCCGCCTTCCGGGCCACCCCGGCCAACTTCCCAGCCCCGCGAGCCGTCCCACCATCTAATATCTTGACAGATCCTGTTCAGAAGGGCTACAGGAAGGGCAAGAGTGTGGAGCGTTGAATGTGATGCACGAATGGCAGAAAGGCCTCTTATGAACGACGTGCCCGAGATGGCCCTGAGAAACCTCGAAGATACTTTCGGAACCTGCTTCATGCGACACACGAATGTCGAAGCGGATGCCGGGCAGCCATCCGCCTCCGTGTTCCAGAGAACGCTGCAGAGGTCGAGTCACTAACGAAACTCGCCGCCCGCCACCGCATACCGCTGATAGCTCGGGGTGCAGGCACCGCCCTCAATCCGGAATAGGCGCCGCGGGCTCTCGCGGTGCGGTTCGACGCGATGCGCGAGATACAGCTCCCTGAGTCGGGAGAGGACTGGGTGGAGGTCGAGCCGGGGGTCACGTGGATGGTTCTCGAAGAGCGGCTGCGAGAGAGAGGTATAGGACCGACGGTCTACCCCAGGAGCGCACCGAGGTCCACCGTCGGTGGCTGGCTGGCCGATAACGGGCTTGGAGTGGGCTCCTTCGAGTACGGATGGTTGCTAGCGACAAAGAAGATCAGCGCGCTCGTCGAAGCGACGAGCGTGAGGCCGGTGGGGGAGGAGCGAGGTTGGATCGGCCAGGTTCACCGCCGTACCGACGTGGCCCTCGGATACGGCCTCAGGCCCCGCGAGGCGGCCGTCGTGCGAGGGATGGTACTTGCCCCTGTAGGAGAACGCTTTTCCAAAGGTCGCTGCCCGCAAGCAACGTCCGAGTAACGACAAAAATCACTCATTTGGGGGATGCACCAGGTACCCGGAGCTTGCTACTGTGGCGTTGTGCGATGCGGCGGACTGCTAGACCTTCTAGGAGCGAGAAGAAGACATGCGCGATATGGAGAAGGCTCACCGTGTGCGCATCAAGTGGGCGGAGATTAGTGGGCAGGAGATAGCAGGCGTTGAGAGAGAGGTACGAAGTCGCTCTCTTTGAGATAGATAGCTAGAGCCGATGGTCTAAGCTATGCAAGCACAAGCCGAGAACGATCAGCGGGCCCCGCCCATCCCCCAAGGTGGCGGAGCGCCGGAGACGCTTCGCATCTGGCTGCTGGGTGGCTTTAGGATGTCGGTGGGCTCTCGAAGCATCGGGGAAGAGGAGTGGCACCTGAGGAAGGCAGGGAGCCTTCTCAAGCTGCTCGCCCTGGCACCAGGGCACCACCTCCACCGCGAGCAGGCCATGGAGCTGCTGTGGCCCGATCTCGACCCGAAAGCCGCCCTCAACAATCTCAACTATGCCCTGCATGTCGGCCGCCGCACCCTCGAACCCTCAGCCCTGGCTAGCAGCGCCGCTTCCCGCTACCTGCATCTTCGGGGCGAGCAGCTCACCCTGTGCCCCGATAGTCCGCTGTGGGTGGATGCGGAAGCCTTCGAGGGGGCGGCGGCCACGGCACGGCACGCTCCTCTGGAGCCCGCGGCCTTTCGGGCGGCCATAGATCTGTACTCAGGAGAGCTTCTGCCACAGGACCGCTACGAGCCCTGGGTGGAGGAGCGGCGCGCTGAGCTGCGAGGGCTCTTCCTCTCGCTGCTTTCGGAGGTGGGTGCACTCTACGATGAGCGTAAGGAGTTTGAAGCGGCCATCGAGGCGTTAGGGAGGGTAGCGACCCAAGATGCTACGCACGAAGGGGCACACGTGGGCCTTATGCGCCTCTACGCCCTCTCAGGAAGGCGAAGGGAGGCACTAGGACACTACGAGTGGCTCAGGGAAACCCTTTCTAAGGAGTTCGGCACAGAGCCCGAGGCGGCCACCACGCGTCTGCAACAGGAGATCTGGGCTGGCACCTTCCCACCGGACGATTCACCACCCGCCGACTTCCTAATGCAAGAAGCAGAGGCTCCTACCTCTCCTGCGGGAGTCGCTAGGATGCACAACCTGCCCCTGGCACGCACCAGCTTCATAGGGCGCGAGCGCGAGAGGCTGGAGGTAAAGCGGCTTTTGGCCATGACGAGCCTCCTTACCCTAACGGGGGCGGGTGGCTGTGGAAAGACACGCCTGGCGCTCAAGGTGGCCAGGGACCTGGTAGGAGCCTACCCTGATGGGGTGTGGTTGGTGGATCTCGCCCCGCTCTCTGAGGCAGAACTTGTGCCCCAGGCGGTTGCCCGAGCTCTGGGAGTGCGCGAGCAGACCGGGCGTTCGCTTACAGATACGCTCAAGGACACCTTGCGCTCGAGGAAGATGCTGTTGGTTTTGGACAACTGCGAGCATCTCATGGAGGCGGTGGTCGGCCTGGTTGATGCCCTCTTGGATTCCTGCCCGGGCTTGCGCATCCTCGCAACCAGCCGGGAGACGCTCAACGCCGCAGGGGAGGTGAACTGGGTGGTGCCATCCCTTACAGTGCCGTACTCCCGCCAAGAAGCCTACACAC
>DASSCV010000242.1:0-2917 GCA_035697505.1 Rubrobacter sp. | reverse complement strand
TCCGACGACCGTGGTCAACCATCCGCCCAGGTTCTCGACGCCGCTCGTCTCGGAGCGGCTGAGACGCAGCCAGGCTTCCTGGACGGCGTCGTCCGCTTCGCTGATCGAGCCGAGCATCCTGTAGGCCACCGCCCTCAGGTGACTTCTGTGCTCCTCGAATCGCTGTGCCAGCCAATCCTGTTCGTCCATCGGTCACATCTTTTGGTCGTGTTCCGTCATTGTAGTGACGAACGAAACCCGGCCGATGTGACGAGGAGATGAGGAGGAGACCGGCTTCACGTGGAACGCAAGCGCTCAGATAGTACCTGCGAGACCATCACAATCGCCTACTAATGGATTCAAGAATCAGTGGAGTTCGCTATGTTTACCACCTACGTCGTTGTCACCCTGATGGCCATCGCCGCTAACGCCTTCGCGGCAACCGCCGATTTTATGCGCTTCAACTTCGTCCTCATCACCGCAGCCAAGGTAGGCGTGCCAGAATCGTGGGTGCCCATGCTGGGCACCCTCAAAGCAGCGGGCGCGCTCGGACTGCTGGTCGGCCTCATCGGCGTGCCACTGATCGGGACGGCCGCCGCAGTCGGCCTCGTCCTGTTCTTCGTCGGTGCCATCATCACCCACCTGCGCGTACGCGACTACTCGATCGGCGCGGCGGCCGCGTTCCTCCTGCTGGCCGTGGCCGCGCTGGTGTTGGGACTGGTCTCGTGAACCGTCCCGGGTTTGATGGCGGCTCCAGTCCTTGAGCAGGATGGAGTTATGGGCAGGACGTCCTGGCGTCCCGGCCAAGGTGCGGCAGCGCGGTGCGCCCGCTCGTGAGCCCGCGTACCACTGATCTTGGATAACCTCACTTCCAAGCAATGTCGCAGCATCTACAAAATGCTTCAGCCAAGGGGAGTGGTATCCGCTGATGGACCGTTGGAGATCACAGATGTGTTCGGCCGGCCGTTAGAGGCGTGTGCTCTCCGTTCTGTGAAAACGGAGGGCGTGTCGTCACGAAGCCCCGATTTTCGTAGAACCCAGGATTCAGATTTCGTATCCTGCTAACCAAGAAAGCTGCCGACGTGCACGTAACGCTAAGTGGCCGTCGAGGGACACAACGTGCTGATCCGACTCTGTGTGACCTCGGCTCGAATCAGTCTGAGCCCCCGCCTTCGCTGTCTCCCGGACCAGGCCAAGGGTCGAATGAGAGACCTTCCGCCGGAACCCAGGGCTCATTAGGTGGTCCCGGCTCGATAACTTCCAGCCGGGAGGCTACCTCTTGGAGGGCGTGCTCGGGGAGGGTTTCCTCGATGAGGGGGAACACTTCTCGCTCTTCCAGGCGAATGTGCGCCTCTAACTGCTCCCCCAGGTTTCGCAATGTGTCCTCCCGGACCTCGTCCTGCTTGAGTTCGTCGCTGAGTTGCATGGCCAGGCCCCGTATCCGGGCGTGCTGGGTGAGCATCTGCAGTATGGTACGCCCACCGAGATCTCCTTCGTAACGCGCCAGCACCGGTAGGAGCACCTCCTCTTCTTTGCGGAAGTGGAGGCTGGTGTCGCTTTGCCAGAACTCAAGGAACTTACGGGCGGTGGCGGCGGAGTTGGCCCCCTCTCCGGAAGCTGCCTTCCTGAGCCGCCGCGCGTTGACCAGACCCTGGTGGTGGTCATCTGAAAACTGTCTAAGGCTAGGATGGCGCTTCATGCGCTTCTCCTTTCGGTGGTCCAATCCCTTAGGTTACCCTGAGGCTTCGCAGCTGAGGACCCTCTCGAGGCACTATTGCATGCTACGCGCCTTGCGAGAGGCCGATCTGCAGTGGTCTTCGCCGACGGTGAACGGTGAGGTAGGCGAACTCCTCCGAGGTGCTCACAGTCGAGCGTCGAGTCCCCTTGGGTATGAACACGAGTATCCCGGCTGATAGAGCATGTTCCTTTTCATCTACCGTAACGATCCCCGACCCCGAAACTCCCAAGACGATCACCTCGACTTCATCGTTTACGTGTTCTTCGACACCCTGTCCGGTACCGAAATGCACCAGATTAGCGTTCAGGTCACTGCTCGCATCTAGGGTCCAAATCACTCCGGCGCGATCGGCAGCATTCACGGCTGCGTCTTTGAGACTCACAGAATTCTTCAGCCTAGCCCCCGTCTCTCACTCCCGGTCTCCACGTTCAGGAGGCAGACGGCCTCACTGAGGGCCTCGACCGAGTGGCGCACTTTAGCATCACACGCGAGCACCGTCCCCGCCTCGGCTTCAACGTCCTCATCGCCAGCCGAGAACCTGATACGGCCCTCGTGTACGCTCAACGTGATTGGACCGGGCGCGGAGTGCTCATCGAGCCGGTCACCCTCCTTCATGACCAGCAGTACTACGTTCAAGCCCTCGCCCTTGCGCAACGTGATCGCGTTTCGTCTGCCCTCTTGCCACGCCTTCTCCTCGCGCAAGTGGTTGACCTCGGTGTCCAGATCGAAGGTCTGCAGTGGACCGCGCAAAGGCCTCTCGGACTCTGGGTGCGGCCTCGTAGTCATACTTTATCCTTCCTCGACTTGGAGCACCTGGTTTTCATTACCAGAATACTATTACAGAACCCGTGATTGAATTGAGTGTCACGCCTGCACGCCAGACGCTTCCCCAACTTGTGTGCCCCACGCCGTTCCCGCACCGCTGGGCGGTGAAGTTCCTCGTTGCGGTGGGTTTCTGGAACTTCCTCGGAGCGGGGATCTTCGGCTTCCTCATAAACTTGCAGCCGGTCTGATCACCTGAGCTAGGGTTCCGCGCTCTGCTAACCGAGGGCGCTACTTGGCGGGTGGAGGTGAGCAGAGCTTGAAAATCGTCCTCTCAGTATTCCAGAAGAAGTGAAGTTCTCGGAAGGTCCCATAGCCCCGGTCGACACCTATGAGCGCGGCGGACTCAGATCGGCCTTTCTTCATGCCTCGAGGCCC
>DASSCV010000241.1:0-13620 GCA_035697505.1 Rubrobacter sp. | reverse complement strand
AGGGCCCAGTGGGTGTCTTGCAGAACGCCGAGCGCATCGTTCTTGGGAACGAGGCCCAAATACTCAGCCATCTTCGCGTTCCACGCTTCAGGGAGGTCGGCGACGGCGAGGCCGTCCTCGAAGAGATCCACCTCGAGCTCGAAGCGCAGGAGGATATGGAAGTCGTAGGTGAGCTCGTCCGCCTCCGTCCTTATCTCCGACGGCCTGACGGCGTTGACGGCCCTGTAGAGGGTCTCGACGTCGCCTGGGACGCCAGGGAAGGCGGCCCGCAGCCTGGGGTGGAAATGGGACCAGAAAGGCCTGGAGCGGGCGACCAGGTTCTCCCACAGGCGCGACTGAGACTCGTGGACGCCCATCGAGACGCCACCGGCGAGTGGCGTGCGGGAGTAGGCGGGGTCAATACCCTGCTCGTAGAGGGCGTGGCCGGCCTCGTGGCAGGTGGCGAAGAGTCCGACGGAGATCAGCCCAGGGTCGAAACGGGTCGTGATCCTTACGTCACCTGGACCGCCGAAGTTGATACAGAACGGGTGGGCCGCCCTGTCCTGGCGACCCCTGCTCCAGTCGTAGCCGAAGCTGGAGATAACGTCGCGTCCGAACTCCTCCTGGGTGGCCTCGTCGAAGTAGCCCCTGAGAGGCGCGGTGCGGTCCTCCCCGAGACCTGCCCCGACGTCGCGTACGAGCGGGACTATCCCTGATTTGAGCGCATCGAAGATGCCTCGCAGCTGCTTTGTGCTCGCGCCGGGATCGTAGCGGTCGAGCATGGCGTCGTAGGGATGCTCGTCGAGCAGGTAGTTTGCCTCCTCCTGTTTGAGCGCCAGTACGCGCTCCATATGTGGCGCGAACAGGGACCAGTCGGAGCTTTCCCGCGCCTGGATCCAGGCCGGCTCGGCGAGCGCCGTCGCGCGCGATGTCTCGGCCACCAGGCGGGCAGGCAGCGTGCTCGCCCGATCATACTCGCGTCTGGCGAGGCGCAGGAGTGCGGCTTCATCGGAGCCTGGCTGCCGCTCGCCGGCGCGTTCGAGGAGCTCTCCGGTCTCGGGCGAGACGAGCATCTCATGGGCGAGACGGGTCAGGCTAGCGAGTTGCTCGGCGCGGCCGCGCACGCCGCCCTGGGGCATGTAAGTCTGCCTGTCCCAAGCCAGTACCGAGGCGGCGGAGTAGACGTCGCTTATCGTGGCCAGGCGTTCTTCGAGGGCCTGAAAGGTTTCATCCGGTCGCGCGGTGATCACGTGCGCCATACTAGCATCGCCGGTCCGGCGCGTTCCGGCTTATGGCATTGGGGAGATGGGTACATCAGAATGTATGGGTAGAGTACCTTGGAGAATGGGGAGGGCGCGATGAACGGTTTGCTCAAGGGGGTGCTCGCCGCTGGTGGCGGAGCGGTCGGTGTCGAGGTCTTGCGGCGGGCTTTGTTCTCGGGGGGGCGGCGGAGGTATGAGCCCTGGGAGAGGTCGCCCTACAAAGACTTTCCAAACAGGGTGCTTATCGTTGGCGGGGGGTTCGCCGGCTACAAGGCGGCCCAGACCCTCTGCGAGCTAGCCAGGGACCGCGACGACATCGGGGTCATGCTTATCTCGCGGGAGAACTACTTCACGTTCTGGCCCATGCTGGCCAGCGTCATCGGCGGCGACGTGGCGACCCAGAACGTCGCGCAGCCCTTGCGCCGGACCCTGATCCGGCTCGGCGCCAGCTTCAGGCGGGCTCCTCTGGACAGCGTCGACCTAGAAAGGCAATGTGTGCTGGCAGGTGGCAAGGAGTTCCCCTACGAGCATCTCGTGCTCTCCCTGGGGGCCGAGCCTGCCTACTTCGGTATACCCGGCGTAGAAGAGCACTGCATAAGCATAAGGGGGATCGGCGCAGGTGAGGCCATCGTCGACAGGGTCATCGAGCGCTACGAGGAGGTAACGCTGGCAGGGGGCGAGGTACCCGACTCCAAGCTCACCTTCATGGTTATCGGGGGTGGGGCGACCGGGGTCGAGGTGGCCTCGGAACTGCACAGCCTGGTCCGGGATTTGCTCGTGCCAGACTACCCCAATATCAATCCGCACCGCGTCAAGATAATCCTCGTTGACGCCAACAAGGAGATCCTCAAGGAGCTCGACCCGGCCCTGAGGAGGGTCGCGCGCAAAAAGCTGGCCGACCTCCAGATAGAGGTGATCAACAACGTCAAGGCCAAGAAGGTCACAGCGGACAGGGTGATCCTCGGCGATGGGCGTGAGATCTTGGCCGAGAACGTCATCTGGACGGCGGGCGCCAGGGCGAGCGTAAAGCTCGACGAGATCGACCTTCCTCACGACGAGCGCAATGGGCTTACTGTGGATCGCTATATGCGGGTCGTAGGCCATGACAACGTGTGGGGGATCGGAGATTGCGCGGCGACCGTGGACGAGAACGGCGCCTCCGTGCCTCCCAACGCCCAGGCCGCCGTACAGGAGGGCGAGACCGTCGCCAGGAACATTCTCGCTGTGATAGATGGCGAGGAACCGAAACCCTTCCGCTACAAGTCATTGGGACAGCTGGTCGAGCTCGGGAGCGAGTTCGCCGTCAACGACGTCCTGGGCGTCAAGTTCAGTGGCCAGATAGCGGCACTCGTCTGGCGCCTGACGTACCTCTACAAGCTGGAGAGCCCCGAGAGTCGGGCCAGGATCGCCGCCGACTGGCTCCTCGATATCTTTTACGACCCGCCCGTCACCCAGATTCGGCGCTAGCCGGAGGGGCGCAGGCTACAATCTCGGTATGGGACGTCTCGCGCCCTCTGCGACGAACGGCTAACATACTCTTGTATGGCGAGAACGGCATACGGGGCAGGTGGCAAACGGCGGTGGCCGACCTCCTACGCCCTACGGCGCGCCCGCCGTCGTCGTTTTATGGTTCGGCGCATCTTGTTCGTCCTCCCGGTCCTCCTCATCGTAGTGCCTTTCTCCTTCTGGGCGGCGCCCTACGGCTCCTCCGAAAGGGTATACACACGGGCCTTATTGCCGGAAGCAGGGATCTTTCCCGAACCTCCCGACCCGAGACAACCCGACATGGGGCGGGTCCGGGACGCTGCGATAGCCAAGAATTCCTGGCCGGATCTGGCCATCCACGGCAAGACCGGGACCTGGGGGCACAGTATCGCCCTTACCTTCGACGATGGCCCTGATCCGCGCACCACCCCTCGGATCCTCGACTCGCTGCGGGAGCACGATCTGAAGGCAACATTCTTCGTGCTCGGGCGCCGGGTCGATGCGAGACCCGGCCTGTTGCGACGGATCGTGAAGGAAGGCCACACCATCGGAAACCACACCTACAACCACACCGACATGTCCGACCTGAGCCAGAAGGGAATGCGGCTCGAGTTGCGGCGCACCCAGGCGGCCGTAGACGATGCCCTTGGATACCATTATCCGATGGTGCTGGTGCGACCGCCTTACGGGAACCCTTATTTCGACGGCTCGGACGCGCTGCCGGAGTTCAGGAAGGTCGTCCGCGACCAGGGCCTCTTCCCCATACTGTGGACAATCGACCCGAGAGACTACATGCGCGGTGGCCGTCCCGAGGGGGTGCTGCGGGGCATCGTACGTGCGGACGAGACAGGGCGAAAAGGGAAGAGAGACCAGGTGCTGCTTTTGCACGACACCCACAGGCAGACTGCGCACGCATTGCCGCAGATCATCGACCACTACGAGAGATCCGGCCGCCAATTCGCGGACGTGGGCGAGTTGCTGGCTGACAAGTACGCCGGGCCGTAGATCGTCCCCAACAGGAGGCGCTCCGTGACGACCTCAATCGACGCGCAGCTCACCCCGGCGGCCGACAGGCCAGCCGTCTTCGAAGCGCTTCGGCGCGCGGAGGAGCGGGTCAGGGAGATCGCCACTGCCCGCGCTTACGCTGCGGTGCACGCGGGGAATCTCCGGCCTGAGGAGCTCGGTCCTGGGCACTATTGATCCGGGCAACAAGACGGGTAGTCCTTTGCCTCACCCGCTGCTTGTAGCACGGCGCGGCAATAGGTTCGCCGGGGAGGGCCCCGCCATTACGCCCTTTGGCGGGATATGCTTTCCCCAACGAACATGCTATGCTTCTCCCGTAGCTGTATCCGGGGCGGGGGTCTGATCACCATTCTCTCTTCCGTCTCGCCAATAGGGGGGGTTCGACATGAGAAGGGCTGTTACGTTGTCGGTTGCGGTGGCCTTTGCCGTACTGCTCGTGTCGGGCGTCTGGGGCAGCGCCGCTCAGGAGGCCGAGGGGGCTACCGCCAAACCCAATATCGTCTTCATCCTGGCTGATGACATGCGCAAAGATGACCTCAGGTACATGCCGAAGACTCGCTCCGTACTGGGGGACAAGGGCATGAGCTTCTCGAACGCCTTCGTCTCCAACGCGCTTTGTTGTCCCACTCGGGCCACCATCATGAGGGGCCAGTACTCTCACAACACCGGGGTCTGGAGCAACAAGGGTTCGAGCGGCGGCTTGCAGGCATACAGGAGCAACGGCAACGAGAAGGACAACATGGCGACGCTTCTGGATGCGGCGGGCTACAGGACAGGACTATTCGGCAAGTACCTCAATGAATACTCCGGCCCCAAGGAAAAACCGCCAGGCTGGGATAGGTGGTTCGCGCACACTGACGGCACCCGCTACTACAACTACGAGGTCAATGACGATGGCAGAATCATCCACTTCGGCTCGACCTCTGCAGACTATGAAACGGACGTAATAGCGGCTCGCGCAAAAACCTTCATCGGCGCCTCGGCGAAAGCTGGGGAGCCCTTCTTCGCCTACGTGGCGCCAAGGGCAGCTCACAGTCCGGCTACGCCAGCAAAGCGCGACAAGCACGCCTACGACGGCCTCAAGGCTGGGCGCCTGCCGTCCTTCAACGAGAAGAATGTCGCAGACAAACCACCCTGGATAAGGAAGTTGCCGAGGCTCAGCGATGCCAAGATGAAGAAGTTAGACAACCGCGCCGAAAAGCGGGCCGAAACGCTGCAGGCGCTCGACGACCTCGTGGCCGGAATCGTGAGCAGGCTGAATGACAGGCGTGTGCTCTCCAACACCTACATATTCTTCACCTCCGACAACGGATGGCATGCAGGCGAGCACCGCATACAGCAGGAAAAGTGGCGCCCTTACGAGGAGGATATACACATGCCGCTCCTGGTGCGCGGCCCTGGCGTGGCGCCGCGACATAAGGCCCACAAGCTGGTCCTCGACACCGACTACTTGCCCACCATTACGGACCTGGCGGACGTGCACACGCCCAACTACGTCGATGGACGCTCCCTGCAGCCTGTGCTCGAGGGGAACAGCACCGCCTGGAGGAGTGCCATCCTGCTGGAAGCTGCAGCCAACTATTCACCGGCCTACAGAGGTATTCGCACGAGCGACGGTCGCAAGTACGTGGAGTACGCGGGTGGAAAGAAGGAGCTGTACCACCTCGACCGCGACCCCTACGAGCTCCGCGACTCTTACGATCCCAAAAGCCCACCCGCCTCCCTGGCGAAGCGCCTCAAGAAGCTGAGGAGTTGTGCTGCTGCTAGTTGCGTGGTAGCAGAGAACGGGCAGTAGTTCTGGGAGTCGTAGCGATCTGATTGCCGGATCCGCCAAGGCTTCGCCCATCGGGTAAGATAGCCTCTCTTATGGATCGTGAGCCGCCTCGAAAGTACGCCACCACCCCGGGCACGCGCGACGTACTGCCGCCCGAGTCCACGCGGCTGCGCGACGTGCAGGGTCTGATCCGGGATCGGTTCAAACTGTTCGGTTTCAGGGAGGTCCTCACGCCCGCTCTGGAGTACTCCGAGGTGATCGAGGAGCACGGCCTCAGGGACGTCTCGTACAAGCTCTTCGACCAGGACAACCAGATGCTCCTCCTGAGGCCGGAGATGACCACCCCCATAGCCCGCGTCATCTCTCAGCGCCTGGCAGGCAGCCCGGCGCCGCACAAGCTCTCCTACGTCCTCCCTGCCTACCGCCGCGCGAGCGTGGGCCGCGGGCAGAGCGCAGAACTCTACCAGGCCGGCGTCGAGGTCGTCGGCTCGGCAAGCCCAAGGGAAGACGCCTCCACCATCGCGCTCCTCGTCGACGTGCTGCAGAGCCTCGGCCTCAGCTCCCCCTCGGACTTCGCCGTCGTGCTTGGCCAGTCGGCCTTCTATGCAGGTTATCTGCGACACGTGGCCCCTGACGCCGCAACGGCCGTGACCGGCGCCCTGGCCGCGAAGGACCTCGTCGCCGTCGACGACCTTGCTGGGGAGCTGCCGGCGGACGCCGCCGCCGGCGTCCGTGGCATCCCGCGCATCGTCGGTCCCGCAGCGGATGAGTCGCTCCTCGAGGAAGCTGGACGTTTCGTGGTGGGAGAACAGGCGGGGGAGGCTCTAGAGAACCTGCGGGAGATACTGCGTCACCTCGAGGCGCACGGGGCGCTCGGGGCGGTTATCCTGGATCTCGGTCTCTCCGGGCGCCACGAGTACTACACGGGCGCGGTCTATGAGGCCTACGCCGCCGGCCTCGGGTTCACCATCGCCAATGGCGGGCGCTACGACAATCTCCTCAGGCGTTTCGGGAAGGAGCTGCCGGCGACCGGCTTCGCCATCTACCTGGAGAGGCTGCTCTCCGTTCTCCCGGAGAAGGATCCCCAACCCTTGCTCGTCCTCGTCGGCGGAGACGTGGGTGGCATCGTGGCAGCGGCCCGACTGCGGAGGCTCGGCGTGCCCGTGTTGCATCTTTCAGATGACCTTCCGCCGGAGGCAGCTGTGGAGTACGCGAGGAGCGTGGAGGCGGCCTGGATCTCCTACCCGGCAGCAGGTGGCGTAAAGGTCGCCACCGCTGACCCCGCCGGAGAGTTCGTTTTCATGAGTTTCGAGTCCGCGGCGAGGACGGTGCTTCCGTGAGCGGGTTGCGCGTCGCCGTGCCCAAGGGCGCTATCTTCGCTGACGCGCTCGCGGCGCTGGAGATGGCCGGACTCCCTGCTGGCGTTCTCCGCGAGAACGGGCGCAGGCTCATCTACAGGGCAGAAGGTACCGAGTTTATCGTCAGCCGGCCCTCCGATGTACCCGTCTTCGTCGAATACGGGGCAGCGGACATCGGCATCGTCGGCAAAGACGTGCTAGATGAGCAGAGGCCCAACGTGGTCGAGCTAAAGGACCTGGGGACGGGGAGGTGCCGTATGATCCTGGCCGCCCCAGAGGGCAGGGCCGAAGACGTGCGGCGGGCCATCCGCCACGCCGAGGTCATCAGGGTTGCGACCAAGTTCCCCGACACCGCAAGGCGCTACTTCGAGCGCATGGGCCGCCAGGCCGAGGTCATAGAGTTGCACGGTTCCATAGAGCTCGCGCCCCTCGTCGGCCTCGCAGAGTGCATCATCGACCTCACCGCGACGGGCACGACGCTGCGCGAGAACGACCTGGTGGTGCTCGATGAGATCTCCACCTCGACGGCGCGTCTGATCTCCAATCGCGGCGCGTACCGCCTGCGCCACAGCGAGGTCGTAGCTCTATCCGACGCGATGCAGGGGAATGGCGAGCCACGTGGCTAGAAAGGTAGATGCCCGGGGGAGAGGTCCGGCCGAGATCGTCGGGGAGTTGCGCCGACCCGGCGGCTTTCTCTCACAGTCGGTCCGCGACGCAGTCCGCCGGATCGTCGATGAGGTGCGTGAAAGGGGAGACTCAGCCCTTCTCGAATACACCGAACGTTTCGACGGCGTCAGACTACAGGAGATCCGGGTTCCACAAGGCGAGATAGAAAAAGCCCGCGAAGCTCTCTCACCCGAGCTCGAAGAGAGCTTCGGAGTAGCGATAGAGAAGGTACGCTCCTTCCATGAGAAAGAGATGGACCGCTCGTGGGAGCGGACCTGCGCCGGGGCCACGACGGGCCAGCGCGTAAGGCCCATCCGCGGCGCAGGGCTCTACATCCCGGGAGGACACGCCTCGTACCCGAGCACGCTCGTCATGTCGGCGGTGCCGGCCCAGGTAGCAGGGGTGCGGGGGATCGGGATCTGCACCCCACCGGGGCCGGATGGACTGCCTGACTCCAACGTACTCGCCGTCGCCGGCCTGCTCGGTCTCGAACAGGTCTATGCCGTCGGGGGAGCGCAGGCTATAGCCGCACTCGCCCACGGCACAGAGAGTGTGGCTGCTGTGGACAAGGTCGTAGGTCCAGGCAACGACTACGTCACGGCGGCGAAGCTCGAAGTCTTCGGGATCGTCGGCATCGACGCACCGCAGGGGCCGAGTGAGGTGCTGGTCATCGCCGACAGGAGCGCCGTACCGGAGCGCGTTGCCACCGACCTGATGGCCCAGGCCGAGCACCTCTCCGGGGCGTCGGCCGTGCTGCTCACGCCGAGTGAGGGTTTGATCTCCTGCGTCGAGCCGCACCTCTCCGGCGAGCCGGCAGAATACGTCTGCCTGGTGTGGGTCGATGACCTGGTGCAGGCCGTCGAGATCTCCAACCGCTACGCGCCCGAGCACGCGCACGTGATCTCGGCCGACCATGAGGCCGTCGTGCGGGACCTCGATGCTGTCGGCATGCTCGCCGTGGGAGACTTCAGCCCCGTGGCGCTCGGCGACTACGCGGCCGGTCCTTCCCACGCCTTGCCCACGGGCGGGACCGCTGCCTGGTCCTCCGCCCTCGGTACCCACGACTTCCTCGCCAGGACGAACTACATTCACTTCACCAGTGACGCCCTGCGAGACCTCGGGCCACACGTGGAACGCCTGGCCCGCCTCGAAGGCTTCGGGAACCACGCCGCGAGCGTCACGATTCGGATGGGGTAGTGGTTGTCCGCTAGAATGCTTTGGCTTTAGAGATCAGGGAGGGAGATGGCGCGTAGAGGTAGTGCTGAAAGAGAGACGACGGAGACGTTCGTCAGGGTGAGCCTGGAGCTCGACGGCGAAGGAACTGCCGAGGTCGCGACGGGGGTAGGATTTCTGGACCATCTCCTGCACCTGCTCGCCCATCACTCCGGCATGGACCTCACGGTGGAGGCCAAGGGCGATACATGGGTGGATGACCACCACACGGTCGAGGACACAGGGCTCGTGCTCGGACGCGCCCTCGACCAGGCGCTCGGCGAGAGGAGCGGCATCAAGCGCTTCGCCGACGCGAGCGTGCCCCTCATCGAGGCGCTGTCGACGGCCGTCGTCGACCTCGGGGCAAGGAGCCACCTCACCTGCAACCTCGGCCCGATGCCGGAGAAGATCGGGACCTTCGACGTCGAGCTCTTCCCCGAGTTCCTGCGCGCCTTTACCCAGTACGGACGCTTCACCCTACACTTCAACTGTCACTATGGTGAGAACGCGCACCACAAGATTGAGTCGGGCGTCAAGGCGCTGGCAGTCGCCCTGCGAGAGGGGATCGCACGGCGCGCCTCGGGCAGCGCCTCCACGAAAGGAGTAGTTGATTGATTGTTAGCTTGTCAGCACTCTGCAGCCTGTGGCCTTCGCATGTAAGCCCGCCAGGGTTTGGGCACGCGCAAGCCGAAGTGCTGACGAGCTGAAATGCTTAGAAGCTTGAACGTAGCGGTCGTCGACTACGATGCGGGGAACACACTCTCCGTCACGCGGGCGCTGGAGAAGGTCGGCGCGAAGGTGGACCTCACGCCGTACGCGGAGCGGGTACTCGCGGCTGACGCCGTGGTGCTGCCTGGAGTTGGAGCGTTCGGGGACTGCATGAGGAAGCTGCGGGAGCGCGGTATGGACGAGGCGTGCGGTGAAGTGCTACGGTCGGGTAAACCGTTCCTCGGGGTGTGTGTTGCGCTCCAGGTGGTCTTCGAGGCCTCCGAAGAATCACCCGGCGTGGAGGGGCTCGGTCTTATGCCGGGGAAGGTGGTGCGTTTCGAGGGCGATGGGCTCAGGGTTCCGCATATCGGTTGGAACGAGCTGTCTCTGGTGCGGGACCACCCCGTCTTCAGAGATCTCGACGGCGAAGCGTTCTACTTCGTACATTCTTACTACCCCGAGCCGGAGGAGACAGGTGACCTCATAGGCGAGACGGACTATGGTGCGCGTTTTTGTGCGGCGGCCGGCAGGGAGAACCTCGTGGCCGTTCAGTTCCATCCCGAGAAGAGCAGCCGAGCCGGTCTGAAGCTGTACGAGAACTTCCTGTCGTGGGCGGGGGCTTAGGACGATGGCCCAACGAGAGAGGACATCCAGTGACGATTTCCTTCGAGGTCCCCGGGTCAGGCTGCGTCCGTTGGAGAAGGTGGATCTTCCACGCTACCAAGAGCTGTTCTCCGACCCCGAGATCAACATGTTCTACGGCGGGCTGGGCATACCGGATAACCTATCCAAACTGCACCGCCTCTACGACGCAGGCGAGTACGATACGACGGACCGGTTCCTCTTGGTTGTGATCGAAGTAGAAGGCAGCCTCATTGGGACGATGATGCTGAGAAATACGGAGAACCTGCCGAGCCGCTCGGCAACGTTCGGAATTTTGATCGGGGACCCAGCATACCTGGACCGGGGCTATGGCAGCGAGGCCAGCACCCTCCTGTTCGACTACGCATTCGCCGTACTGGGGTACCACAAGATCAACCTCGACCTCTTCGAGTACAACGTCCGCGCGCAGGCCATGTACGAGAAGCTGGGCTTCGTGGTGGAAGGACGTCGCCGGGAAAACCACTGGTCGCGCGGGCGCTTCTGGGACGACATCCTGATGGGCGTCACCGCCGAAGAGTGGTGGTCGAAGCACGGGTCTCCGCGGCTACCCGGTTCGGGACGCGCGCGCTGATGGTAGCGCAGGAGCGCTATTTTACCGTCTTTCCTGCCATCGACCTGCGCGGCGGTAGATGCGTGCGCCTCAAGCAAGGAGACTTCGGGCGTAGCAGAGAGTACGATGCCGACCCGGTCGAGCGGGCGCGAGAGTGGGAGCGTCAGGGGGCGAGCGCGATCCACGTCGTCGACCTCGACGGTGCCGAGGCGGGCAGACCCGTTCAGCTCGAGCTCATACGCCGGATAGCCCGCGCTGTCAGTGTCCCCCTGCAGGTGGGGGGCGGGATCCGGACCCTCGAAGACCTGCGCGCCGCGAGGGAGGCGGGCGCTGAGCGCGCCGTGATAGGAACCGCGGCGGTCGAAGACAGGGACCTGCGGCTCAGGGCGGTCGAGGCGGCAGGCGACTCCGTGGTGGTGGCCGTCGACTCCCGCGAGGGAGTCGTCGCGACGCACGGATGGCTTCGGTCGAGCGGGGTCTCGGTCCTGGACCTTTCTGAAGAGTTGGCCGCCGACGGCGTTGCGTCAGTTCTGTACACGGACGTGGCGCGCGACGGCATGGACGCGGGGGCGGCCCTCGAAGGCACCGCGGCCGTCGCAAGGATAATCCCCACCATCGCCAGCGGGGGCGTCCGTGGGGCCGGTGACGTTGCGGCGCTCGTGGGCACACCTGGTGTCGTCGGCGTCGTGGTCGGCACCGCGCTCTACGAAGACAGGGTTACGCTAAGAGAGCTGATGGCGACCTCGGCGCGTTCCTAACGTACACAACCCTGCCCCAGTCGAATATGGATAACGACGTCGTACTCGGCACCAAGGTGCGATACAGGAGAGCGAGCGTCTTCGACGAGGGGGCCGTCCGGTGTAATTCCCGAAGTCCGGCACGCGTTGTTCAGTACGCCAGGCTGGAGAAGACGGGCTCACCCTCTTCGTATTTGGCGGATTGGATCGCACGCCAGGAGAACTTGGAGAGGGCTTCGTCTGTCGGAGCTCTCTGGTCGGGATCAACCTCGGCGATGGCTTCCATGGCCACCTCCACCGCGGCGTCGATGGCGGCGTTTATCTCGTAAGCCCGTGCGGCCTGGTACTTGATACGCAACCCGTGCGGGGGCGCCTGCCCCACAGTGTATGCGACCTCGTACTCCTCTGTTCGGCTCTCGTAGTCACCGATACGCTTGACCGTGCAACTCAGCTCCGGCATGCGCGCATCCTACCATCTTTGTGGTCACCCCTGGGGACGGGCCACCCGCGTGCTTTGTGACCATGGCCCTGAGTCGATCACCCCAGACACGATTGGGGTAGACTACGGCCGGAGGGTCGTGAACGAGTTCTTCGATACAAGCAACAAGAAGTGGAAGAGGCGTCCGCCCGGACGCTTGGTCAGGGGACTACGCGCCCTCTTCAACCTCGTTCTCGTCCTCAGTGTGGCCGCCGTGGCAATTCTTGCCTGCCTCTACCTGTTCGTCGTGAGGGAGTACGAGGACAGCATCAACCGGACATATCCCGAGCTCGCCGAGAACTCCTACGTCTACGATGTGGACGGGAACATGATAGGTGAGATCCCCGTTACGGAGAGGCGGGAGACCGTCGGTTTCGAAGGTCTCGGCGCGCACCTACCCGAGGCCGTCGTCGCCGTCGAGGACCGGCGCTTCTACGATCACTTCGGTGTCGACTTCGAAGGGCTCGCCCGCGCGGCCTGGACTGACCTGAGATCCTGGGAGGTGCAGGAGGGCGGCTCCACGATCACGGAGCAGCTCATGAAGAACCTCTATGTTCCCGAGGGCCAGCGCCTCGACACCTCTTTTCGCAGACGCTTTGTGCAGTCCGCGCTCGCTTTCGCCTACGAGCGCAAGCACACCAAGAACGAGGTCCTGACCGCCTACTTGAACACCGTGTACTTCGGGGACGGCGCCTACGGCGCTGAGGAGGCGGCGCAGCGCTACTTCGGCAAGAGCGCCAGGGACCTCGACCTCTCGGAGTCGGCGATGCTCGCCGGTCTGCTCCACGCCCCTTCGACCTACGTTACCTGGGAGGGCGACGTTGTCCAGGGGCAGGTCCGCGAACGCCGCGACAGCGTCCTTAGGCTGATGCACGAACAGGGCATGATCTCCTCCCGGGAGCGCGAGGAAGCCGGGGCCCAACCCCTGAACTTCGCCCCTGACCCGCCGCCGGAAGATCCAGCGCACACGCCTTTCCTGGAGAAGGTCGGACGCGAGGTGGAGGAGGAGCTGGGTTCGCGGGCGCTACAACTCGGAGGACTTAGGATCCACACGACGATGGACCCCGACCTCCAGCACGCGGCCGTCGAGACCTCGACGGAAGTGCTCTCGGAACCGGATGATCCTTCCGCCGCCGTAGTGACCATAGAACCTCAGAGCGGGGCCATACGGTCTCTGGCCGGACAGGATGGAGACTTCAACCTTGCACTCGACGCCAGACGTCAACCCGGTAGTTCGTTCAAGCCCGTAGTGCTCGCCGCGGCCATCAAGGAAGACATCTCCCCGGAGAGCACCTACATATCCCAGGACCTGGCCTTCGACTTCAAGGACGAGTATTACGAGGTACACAACTACGACTACGTCGAGCGGGGAGAGATCTCCATATCCGATGCCATGGCGGAGTCGGACAACACGGTATTCGTGCAGCTTGCCGCCGACGTGGGATTGGAAGACGTCGTGAATACCGCCGAAGACCTGGGCATTACCACGCCCGTCGAGCCCTACCCTTCGACCGCTATTGGCGGCCTGGGGTCAGGCGTCAGCCCGCTTGACATGGCCTCTGCCTACTCGACCTTCGCCGGTGGCGGTATCCACCGCGAGCCTTACTCTATCGAGAGAATCGACAGGAACAGCTACGGTGAGAGCGAGACGGTCTACGACCACCAGATCACCGGTCGGCGTGTGCTCACGGGCAACGAGGCGGCGGTCGCGACCGAGGTCCTCAG
>DASSCV010000240.1:0-22515 GCA_035697505.1 Rubrobacter sp. | reverse complement strand
GCTTGGGGTCTTGATCTTCCTGACTTTCTTCTTCGGGGGGTACGTAGCCGGCCGACTGGCGCGTTTCGACGGGGGGCGCAACGGGGCCATGGTGCTGGTCTGGATGTTTATCGTTGTTCTGATCCTCGCCCTGGCGGCCGTTATCTTCAGCGGCTTCCTGCCCGCCGGGATGGCCGAGAGCGTCGCCACCCTGGTCGACAGGATCCTGTCCACGGCCGGCAACCTGGTCGGCGCCGGCGTTGTCGGCCTCGTAACCGCCGTGGCCGCCTTGCTCATAGCGATTCTGGGGGGCTCTCTGGGTGGGCGTCTGGGCAGCAGGTACCATACCGAGATAGACAGGGCGACCTGACCGGAGGCCAGTGGTGAAGAAGGCTATCGTCATCAAACTGATCAAGAGCAAGACGGCGCGCCGGGTGGCCGTGAAGGCCATGATGAACCCCAGGGTCAGGAAGATCGTCGTAGACCAGGCCAGGCGCAGGGTGATGGGGAAGTAGCGGCGCTAGAGCGTCGAGGTCCTCCTCGCCAGGTCCTTCGCGACCTCCAGCGTGGATCCCATCTCTCGCCACACCTCTAGTTGGCGCACGGATCCTGTCGGCCCACCGAGGACGCGCTCGACTCCCGAGAGGTCCCTGTAAGTGGCCTTGGAGAGGCGCCTCACTAGCGTCTCTACTGCGGTACGGGTCTCGACGGCCTCGTGCGTTTCGTGGTCTATGAAGATGCCTTCCAGGCCGTAACGCTGGGCGCTCCACTTGTTCTCTTCTATCTCGCGGTTCGGGATGATGGGCATCGGCCCGCCCGAGTCGTACTCCAGGGCCAGCACATCGCACAGGGCCGCGGAAAGAGCGACGAGGGCCTCGTTGCGGACCACGTCCGTCTGGGCGTCGAAGGCCCTGATCTCTACGGTGCCGAGACCCGGGTGGAGCCTCACGTCCCACCAGATCTCCCCGAGGGTGTCTATGAGGCCGGCTCGCGTGAGGTAGTCCACGTAATCTGTGTACTCCATCCATGAGTCAAAGGGCTCGGGTAGCCCGGCGCGGTGGTAGGCGCGCGAGAACATGAGCACGCGCGCCGAGTGCATATCCGTGTACTCACCCTGCCAGAAAGGAGAGTTGACCGAGAGCGCAAGCATGTGCGGCACGTACTCACGCAGGCGGTTGAAGAGGTAGACGGCCTTCCCGCGGCCTTGCACGGCGTAGTGGACGTGCAAAGAGAACGTGTTGTTGCGCCGGATCAACCACCCCAGTTTCTTTTGCAGGCGCTGGTAATGGGGCTTGTCGATGATCTCCTGCTCCCGCCAGTCGCCGATGGGGTGCGTTCCGCTGGTGCCGAGGACCCTGCCAAGTTGCTCTGCATGCCCAAGCAGGATACGCCTGCGGGAGACGAGATCGGCCAAGACCCCTGCGGGTTGCTCGTGCACGCCCGTGTTCGACTCGATCTCGCAGTCTATGAGCTCCCCCGAGAACAGGGTCGCAGGCTCGAGAGCCAGAATCTTCTGTGCCCCGTCAGCGAGCTTGAAGGTCCCAGGGTCAGCGAGCCACAGCTCCTCTTCCGCGCCGAGGGTGCCCTCCTTTGTGTCCTGCTCGAAGGCGTCCTCAGGTATGAGGGAGGTGTGGTTGCGGGTGTTCAAGAGTCTGCTCGGCGGTAGTCGGGTGAGTGATCCATGGCGACGAGTATATTACTCTGTCTGCAAGGAGAGGTGACGGCCTCGGGTTAGAATAGTGCCCTCTACAGCGAGACGGGAGGTGTTTGTGTCGACGGACCTTGACGGTGAGGGGATCATCCTGGACAGGGCGCTGTAGGGCGAATGGAGCGTCGGAGCTCGGAGTACGTACCCGAAAGTCTCGTCGCGGCCTGCGCCGCGACGGCCATGATGCTCGTCTACAGCGCCCCCACCCCAGGGACGGGATCCCGCTACCTCGACGGCCGGGTCGCGCACGAGTCGAAGGCGCTCTCCGTGCTACCCGTCACGGACGCTCTGGCCTGGTCGGGCCGCAGGGGGGTGGGGGAGACGGTACTCGATGCCACCCTCTCTTCGATCTCTCTGGCCGGCTATGCCGATCCTCGAACAGCCGGGTACCTGGCCCCGCTAGCCCGCGGCGCCCTGCGCGAAGAGCCATCGGCCCGTGTCCTCGCAGGACTGGGTCACGAGGAGATAGCGCCGTTTGCGCGGGCGCTGGAGGTGGCCGGCGGCGAAGAGGCTCTCGCCGGAGCGCTGTCTTACGCCCTCGGGGCGGGTAAAGACGCCACGCTACGCGACGCGATGCGCTTCTCGGCGGGGCGCCACGCCCTGGCGCGAGAGTACGCCAGGGACTTCGAGATCACCCGCGAGCTCGCCAGGCCGGCGCTCCTCTCCTCTCTTTCGAGGGCAGACTCCGTCCGCGGCGCCCTGGTCCAGGCCTACCTCGAGGTCCTCTCGGAGGTTCCCGACCTCGATGTGGCAGGCCGCGCAGGCCGCCAGGAGGCCGAGGAAGTCTCCCGCATGGCGCACGGGGTCTTGAAGGCCGGCGGTGTACACTCCAGGCGGGGCCTGGAAGGGATAGCCAACCTCGGCGGCCTGCTCCGCGCTGACCCTCGCCTCTCTCCGACTACGACAGAGTATCCCGTCATCGCCGCCGCGTTCCTCGTGGCCCTGGAGTACGGTCCTGATTCTCTGAGCCACAGGCTAAGGCCGGCCACGGGTAGGTGAGGCCGTTCGCCCGGCCTGCATGCACGGTTGGTAGAATCTGGCGGTAGTGTCGGCGTAGAGGAGGAGCATGAGGGCTCTGGTCATCGTGGGACATGGTTCGCACCTCAACGAAGACTCGAGCCTGCCCGTCTACGAGCATGCCGGCCGCATCAGGGAGACCGGAGAGTTCGACGAGGTCGTCGAGTGCTTCTGGAAGGAGGAACCCTCCATGCGCCACGTGCTCGACACCATAGAGTCGGAAGACGTCTACATCGTTCCCGCTTTTATCTCCGAAGGATATTTCACCCAGCAGGTCATCCCCAGGGAGCTCGGTCTGGAAGGACCCCTTACCAGGAAGGGCGAGAAGACCGTCCGCTACGCCGGACCCCTTGGCACCTTCGAGGGGATGCCTGGCGTCATCCTGGAGCGTACCCAAGACCTCATGCGCTCCAGAGAGGTCTCGGGACGCACGGCCCTCGTCTTGCTAGGCCACGGAACCGACCTGAACAAGAACTCAGGCGGTGTGATCTACCTCAATGCCGGACGCATCAGGGAGCGTGAGATCTACGATCTCGTCGAGGTCGGGTTCCTGGATCAAGACCCCGAGATAGGCGTCGTCGTCGATGGTGTCGAGGCGGAGAACGTGATCCTGATCCCCTTGTTTATCGCGGACGGCTGGCACACACGCGAGACGATCCCCGAGGACCTGGGCCTTATGGGTGAGGTTACGGTACGCGACGACAAGACGATCTTCTACGGCGCTCCAGTCGGAACGCACCCTTCTATGGCGAACCTCATAGTCGCCCGCGCCCGTGGAATGATGGCAGAGCAGCCTGTTGTCTGACGCTCTCTCAGGACACCCCCAGAACGTCGCTGCCAGCTCCCGCGAGGCCTTCGCGGCGTGGGTGGATGACGCGCCAGAAGGTCGCGTCTTCGGCCAGGTGGTCGTACGCCCTGTTCCTCCCCATGGATACTCGCTGCGTCACGCGGACGAGGCGCGGGATAAGGGTCTCAGAGTCAGCGAGGACCCGCGCGCTGCGCGAGAGATCGCCAGGCTCACCGAAGGCGGGGAGTACAGGCCTCTGAAGAGCTCTCCCAACCTGCGACGTGGCTGGGAGCTCAGGCTCGAGGATGCGCGTTCTCTGGTGACCGCGATCAACTACCTCTATCCTGCTGGCGTCGTCCACTGGTACCTCAACAGGGAGGAGAGGCTAGATCTCACGAGCTTCAGAGAGAACGCGGCGAGGCAGAGTGGGATCTACAAACGGGTTCAGCGGCTCACGGACCAGGGGGTGATCGATGCGGCCATCGCCTGCTGCGAGGACTCGGTGTGTCTCAAGAAGACCCTTTGGGACGTGGATGAGGACACGCCTCTCGACGTGGACCGGGGCGAAGGTGAGATCCCCTGCCCCGAGCCGTGCAGCATCTTCGTCTCTTTTGCGCGGCGGGTGAGGCTATTCGAGCGGGAGAGAGACCTCGACGCCACAGGCCTCTCTCCCTCGGAGAGAGAAGACCTTGCCGCCCTCGTCGAGGCCGCGGCCACAGGCGACGTCGAGTTCGCCCGCGAGGCCGAGTTCGAAAAGCCGCTGAACGAGAGGAGGATGCGCTACAGGAGGCTCACCCTCGTCCCCAAACTGCGCCGGAACGGATAGAGAACCATCCGAAGCCTCAGACGACGCGATGGCGGTTGTCCATGTGCTGTTTCCGCACGGGCATTTCGGGGTATCTCGTTGTTTCGAGAAACCAACTCCGCGAAGATGGAGGTAGTGAATGGCGCGCAAGAAGAGAAAGGCCGCCAGAGCCGGTGCTAAGGTAGGAGCAAGGGTGGCGCCCGTGGCGGGCAGGACTGCAGGGAAGGCAGCCTGGAAGCTCGGCAAGGCCGAAGCCAAGCTAATACGCAGGGCGATGAGCTCGCAGGAACCGAAGAAGACCAGATATCTCAAGTACGGGTTCTTCATCCTGATCGGGCTTGCCATCGGGGCCGCCATCGCCCGTTCGAAGAAGGGCGAAACGTCAGGCGAGTCCTCGTCCTACACGGGAACGACCGGACCCCACGCCCCCGACCCTGGGAGCCCGGCAGGAGAGCGGGGCCAGACCTGGGGTAGTGGCACCCCGACTGGGACGGCAGGCGGCGGTGGCCAGCAGAGTCCTGAGGGTGCGAACCGCACCGGCGCCGAGCGAGAGTACTCGGATCCCGCCTCAGGGCCTCTTATCGGCGAACAGCATAGTGACGTGGAGGGCGTAGGCGAGCAGCAAGAGGAGATAGAACAGCGCATCCGCACCCAGATCGGTGAGGACCCGCGTACCGCGGAGATGCCGCGGGTGAACGTCGAGGTAAACGACGGGATCGCCGAACTGCGCGGCACCGCGCCTTCCGAGGACGCGAAACTGGCGGCTGGTGAGATCGCCCAACAGGTCGAAGGCGTCCGCGAGGTACGAAACCTGATACAGGTAAGCTAGTCAGCACGCATCGGCCTTCGCTTGTCAGCCAGTTGGCTGGCGGCGTAGGCCGCGCCCGACAGGGCGCATGCTGACTCGCTGCTCAATCTCGAATGAGATCGAGCAACTCGTCGCGCTTGCGCTCCATCGTCTCGTTGTCTTCGGCCTCCACGTTGAGGCGGAGGAGAGGTTCGGTGTTCGAGGGGCGGAGGTTGAACCACCAGTCGCCTAGGTCGACCGTGAGGCCGTCGAGGTGGTCTACCTTTGCGCCTTCGTTACTCGAATAATGGTCTTCGACCTTCCCTAGGGTCGCTTCCTGGTCTTCTACTTCGGAGTTGATCTCACCCGATCGGACGTAAGGGTCGATGGGGGAGAGGAGACTGGAGACGGGCTCTTCCTGGCGGCCGACGAGCTCGGCTATTGTCAGCATGGCGATGATGCCTGAGTCGGCGAAGTAGTTGTCCCTGAAGTAGAAGTGGGCCGAGTGCTCCCCCCCAAAGGCCGCGTCATGCTTTCGCATCTGCGGCTTGATGATGGAGTGTCCTGCCCTGGTCCTTATGGCCTTCCCGCCCTCGCGCTCGACGAGCTCGGGGAAGGCCTTCGAGCAGACCGCGCTGTACAGTATGGTCGCGCCCGGCTCCTTCTCGAGCACGTTCTTCGCAATGAGGGCGGCCGCCAGGTCGCCCGAGATGGTCGTGCCCTTCTCATCGATAATGAAGCACCGGTCGGCGTCACCGTCGAAGGCTACCCCGAAGTCAGCACCCTCTGCGACCACGCGCTCCTGGAGCTCTCTGACGTTCTCGGGCTCGATCGGGTTGGGTGGATGGTTGGGGAAGGAGCCGTCGAGCTCGAAGTACATCGGTACGTACTCGAAAGGGAGGTGCTCGAAGATGGGTGGGACCATCTTGCCAGCCATGCCGTTTCCCGCGTCGATCACGATCTTCAGCGGCCTCAGGCCCTCCGTCTGTATAAAGCTCAGGCAATGTTTCGCATAGTCTACGGTGATGTCGGTCTCCTCCACTGAACCCGGGTGTTCCGCGGGGCCGGGGAGATCCCCGGAGACGATGAGGTCACGGATCTGGCCGAGCCCCGCCTCTCCCGAGAGGGCGATGGCTTCCTCCCTGCAGAGCTTGAAGCCGTTGTAGTCTTTGGGGTTGTGCGAGGCCGTTACTATGGCCCCGCCGGGCTCCTCGAGGTGCCCTACGGCGAAGTAGAGCGCATCGGTCGAGACCAGCCCAAGGTCGAGGACGTCGGCGCCTGCTTCCGTGACCCCCTGTATAAAAGCCCTCTCCAGCGCCTCGCCCGAGATGCGCATGTCGCGGGCCACGATGACCCTGGAGCCCGAGAGATCCAGATGCTTTACGAATGCGCGGCCGATGTCGGTGGCCACGCCCTCATCCAGGCTCTCAGGATAAACGCCACGGATATCGTAGGCCTTGAATATCGACTCGTCGAGCATCTCCTACCTCCGGACTCCTCCCGGTCTGTGTGTGACCTGTGGTTTTCTCCGTCCGGTACAATAACGGGTTATGGTCCATCCTGCAGACCGGTTGCAAAAACCCGCTAATTTGCAGGTAAAACGTAAGGGTATGGCGTTAGACCAGGCCCTATTGACACCAGTTTGACACCAAGCCGAAGGGCATAGAGTCAGGACAGCGCGGCTTCCATCGCGGCGGCTGTCTGTTCGCCCATAGACGGAATCCAATGCGAGTACCTATCCAGCGTCATCGCGATGGACGAATGGCCCAATAGTTCCTGTACAAGTTTCGGATGCACGCCACGCCCCAGCAGCAAGGTCGCTGCGGTGTGGCGTAGGTCGTGAAAGTGAAGTACCAATACCCCGGCCCAACATGGCCGGTCTTAGGGTTGCGGTGATGATCCCGCTGGCGCAGCCCGCTACCATAGGCGCGACGGTCTGCTACCACAGTTTGCCTTACGTCTGCGCGGCGCTGGTCAATCGCCGCTTGTAGCCCGTCCAGTTCCCTGGTACTTGTCCTCCGAGTTGTACACGCCGGTTGCCCTCACATCCGTAACCTCTTTTCCGTGCCGTGGTCATTGTGTGCCCGCCTAGCGACCCGGAAGACGGACGATACTGTGAGGGGTCACGTCAGTGGCTCAAGCTCCTATTAGGTCACATTCCTCCGCGCCTGGACGGTAGCGGGACGACACCAAGAGTCGGCCGACAGGTCACTCTGAAGGCACTTCGGCCCCGGTGAATGGATGGGTCAGGCCTACCGAGGCGTCGTCCGCAACCATCCTGTAAGATATTCACAGTGGTGAGGAAGGTGTCCACATCGACCATGAGGAGTCGGTTCCTTTCCCTTCGGGATCGGTGAGCAAGCCGACTTTAGTCTGTGGGCACCTTCCGTTCAAACCCTGGATGGATAACTCACACCAAGCGTTTAAGAGTGCGCTTCTCTACTACGGTCCATAAAATGTGCCGGAGATCGAGCTGGTGGTCTAATTGCAGCGACGCTGTCCTCAGGACTACCGAGAAGGGAAACTCTGCGAACTTCCGCTATACGGAGTTCTCCGAAGTTCAGCAATAATTGACAACCAGGACATAGGGAAGGGTTCTTCGCGGGTCCGGCCTTTTTGCGTCTTTTTGCTTCGGCGTGTATTTCTGAGCGCGTTTGGGCGCATAGCACTCCTAGGAATGGGACATAGCTAACCCGAATAGTAGTGTAGAGGCTTTGAAGCCCGCTCCTAAGATGGGCGCTCAAGAGACGGGCAGAGCCAGTAGCGCAAGCGGCTACACCCTCCGCAGCAGGAGGAGGTGTAAGCCGGTTGTTTGCTTTTGCTGCGAGGGAAGGGAGAGAGGAGGAGCTTCCAAGAGACGTAGCACTCGGGTAGATGCCCAAGGGAACCGCTATAGAGACCTGTAAGAACAGGGAGGATGGGAAGGAGAAATCTGTAGATGATCAGGCGCATCACTATCTTGGTCGCGGTGGCCATTTTCGTTGTGGCCTTGGCCGTTGCCCCCGCGTTCGCAAAGAATACCTCTAGCTGTGAGTTCGAGCGAGGAACGACCACCTGCACAACCGTCCATGGCTCCAAGGGCTCCACCGATACCCATCAGGGCCAGGTCGATAGCAGTGGCAAGGACCGCGGTGGAGGCCCATGTAAGGTGACCGGCAGCACCCACACCTGCCCGTAGTAGAGACAACCGAGCAGTAGGCGGAGGGATCGGGGCTCTCTTAGCAGCCTCGGTCCTTCTTCTCGTTCTTATTCACCGAAGTGCCCAGAAGAGGAAATCCGCGAACTTCGCGTTGACGGAGTTCTCGGACGTTGCTCCCTCCCAAGCTATATGGCGATGCGCTGGACTTGTCGCGATGGCATCATGATTGTGTAGCCGAGAGCAAGGACTCGCAAACGGACGAGCGAGTCGGGAAGGAGCACACAGAGAGCCATGCACGCCAGAGTGAGCAAGTTGGAAGGACTTCCCGAGCAAGTGGACGAGCTGGGGCGCATCGCCACTGAGTGGTTAGCGCCGTCGCTCTCCGAGATGGAGGGCTTCCATACCATTCTCGCCCTCGCCGACCGCCAGAGCGGCAAGGTGGAGTTGGTGACCCTCTGGGAGAGCGAACAAGCCATGAACCAGAGCGAGCAGGACGCGGACCAACTGCGAAGCGACACCGCAAGGGCCGCCGGCGGGGAGGTAGCTGAGGTGGAGAGGTACGAGGTCGTTCTTTTGCATAGGTCCTAAAAGGCCATACCTCGAGCAGACAGTGGGGTGGGGTCTTTCGGCTTCTGCTCCACCTCTTCCCTTATTCACCGAATTGCCTGGAGGGAGAATTCTCGGAAGTCCAGATGCAAGATCCTGCATAGGTCCGGTTCTAACGGCCAGAATTACCATATTGCCTCCCCGTTGTTAGACCGGGACTCTATCGCCTCAGTTCCAGAAATCGCTCCAGCGTCGAGGGGGAGTGATTCTGGTAGTGGTTGTTGGCGTAGGCGAAGACGGTCCTATCCTCTTCGAGAAAGCGATCCACGAGGTCCGACCACCACGTTAGGTCATCGTCCCGGTTCTTCTTGAGATGGGTGTGTCCCTCAGGGAACTCGCGGCGGTTGCCGAGCCAGCGGATGTAGGCGAAGTCTGTTGTCGCCTCCTCCATCCGGGGCATCCTCGGGTAGTCGACCAAGGTGAGGGCGACGCCGTGCTCGCGCAGCAGTGCCGGCAGGTCGGAGCCGAGCCAGCTCCTGTGGCGTACCTCGACAGCGTAGCGGGGCCCCTGCAGCAGGGTCGACAGGAAATCCTCGAGCACCCCCATACCCTCTACGGTGAAGGAAGGCGGAAGCTGGAGGAGCAGGGGACCGAGCCTATCCTCGAGGGCCTGCATGGTGTGGACGAACGTTTCGGCCTCCCTGCGGGTATCGACGAGATTTTTCTCGTGCGTCACCTCCTGCGGAAACTTCGCAGCGAAGAGGAAGCCCTCTGGGACGATCTCACGCCACTTCTCTACCGCTGAGCGGCGCGGGGTGCCGTAGAAGGTAGAGTCTATCTCCACGGTCGCGAAGTGCTTGACGTACTCAGCGAGCCTCGAAGCAGAAGGGAGGGCCACTGGGTAGAGGGATCCTTCCCAGTCCGCATACGACCAGCCGGAGGTTCCCAGGTAAAGACCCGTCTCCGGCGGCTCGATGCTGCCGGGAGTCTTCGCGAAGAGCCGCTGTTGCCCAGAATCGTCCATCCGTCCTCGAAGCTGCGATGCTACCATACAGGCGCCTGAGGTTTTCATGAAAGCTCTTCCTGTTTACCCCCGTCGCATGTACTACATTAGCGCCATGGACGAGAGACGCCAGACATCATGAAGGTCTTCTACAGTGACCACTTCGTACTACCCCTGCCCGAGGGCCACAGATTTCCGATGGTCAAGTACTCGATGCTGCGCGAGAGGGTCGCGCGAGATGGGATCTGCGGCCCGGGAGAGCTCTTGACGCCACGGGCAGTAACGGACGAGGAGATCCTGCGCGCACACGCCCCCGACTACCTGAAACGCGTAGCCTCCGGAACGCTCACGGAAAAGGAGGTGCGGCGCATCGGTTTCCCGTGGTCGCAGAAGATGGTAGAGCGCTCCCGCCGTGCCTCGGGCGGCACGCTAGGGGCATGCCTCGCCGCCCTCGACGAAGGCTTCGCCGCGAACCTCGCAGGGGGGACGCACCACGCGTTCTCCGACAGGGGCGAGGGATACTGCGTCCTCAACGACTCTGCCATCGCCGCCCGCGCCGTCCAGGCCGCGGGTCTCGTGGAGCGCGTGGTCATCATCGACACGGACGTCCACCAGGGGAACGGGACGGCGGCGATCCTCCGGGGAGACCAGACGGTGTTTACGTTCTCGGTCCACGGCGCAAAGAACTTCCCCTTCCAAAAAGAGGAGAGCGACCTCGACGCGCCACTCCCCGACGGCGCCGGCGACACGGAGTTCCTGGCGGCACTCGAAAGAGGCTTGGAGATGGCGCTCGACGCCGTGGATGCAAGCCTCGCGATCTACCTCGCAGGCGCCGATCCCTTCGAAGGAGACCGCCTCGGCCGGCTCTCCGTATCGAAGTCAGGCCTCGCCGAGCGCGACCGGATCGTTCTCGAAACCTGCAGGGAGCGCGCAATCCCGGTCGCGGTTACGATGGCTGGCGGCTACGCCAGCGAGGTAGGGGACACTGTGGACGTACACTTCCAGAGCATCCGCAGGGCGGCCGATCTGATGGAGAGTGCAGCGGATCGACCGAAAGAGCCTCACCAGACGTGAGCGAAAACCAGAAATCCTGCGTCATCGTGGGGGCCGGCATCTCCGGTCTGCTCGCGGCCAACACCCTGAAACAAGAAGGTTGGACCGTTACGGTTCTGGACAAAGGCCGCGCCGTCGGCGGTAGGATGGCTACCAGGCGGGTCGGGGAAGGCACTTTCGATCACGGTGCCCAGTTCTTCACAGTCAGAGGCGAACGCTTCGCCAACCTCGTCGAAGGCTGGCTCAAGGCCGCTGTCGCCACAGAGTGGACCCGCGGCTTCGCCGATGCTAAGGGCCAGCCAAACGAAGATGGCCATCCCCGCTATAGAGGGTCTGAGGGAATGACTTCCATCCCCAAGCACATCGCCAAGGGCCTCGACGTGCGCACCGGAGAGAGGGTTGTAGGGGTGGAAGATGGCGACTCCGGCTGGGAGGTAGTGTGCGAATCCGGCCTGCTGGTAACCGGGGACGCTCTCGTACTCGGGACCCCTGTTCCTCAGGCGTTGGATCTGACCTCGTCAGGGAGCTACACGCTGCCGGATGGAGCCAGGCGCCAGCTCGAAGCCGTAAGCTACGACCCGTGCCTCGCCCTCATGGTCTTGCTAGACGACTCGACCGGCGTGCCTGAACCAGGAGGAATGCAGATCAAATCCGAGCCAGTGGACTGGATCGGCGACAACAGGCGCAAGGGCATCTCCGAGGCCCCTGCCGTCACTATCCACGCCGGACCAGAATGGAGCCGCTCGCACTTCGAGGCCGACGAGATGGAGATTACAGAGCACATGATCTCGCGCGCTGGCGACCATCTCGGCACTGACCTCGCACCAGCGGTCGTCGCGACCTCCCTCGTCAGGTGGCGCTACAGCTGGGTTACTAACCCCCACCCACAAACATGCCTCGTCGCCTCTGATGACCCGCCGCTGCTGTTCTGCGGCGACGCCTTCGGGCAGCCCAAGGTCGAGGGCGCGGCCCTTTCAGGCCTCGCCGCCGCGGACCATCTCCGCGGCCGCAACGCCTGATACCCCGTGTCCTTATCGCTCCTCGCCCGCCTCACAGCGACCCCGCCTCCTCGTGCTCTTGATGATCTCCAGGGCCGCTAGCTGGCCAGGGCGTTCCTGGCCACAAGCGTACGGATGCATCTAGCGTCGGGTAACAAAAAGTGGTACATATAACCTAGAAAACAACACAGGGTGAAGGAGAATGGGGCCTTGGGAAACAGAAGGGTGGCGCTAAAGCCGCACGCGTCCAAGATCCGGCAGTGGGTCGAGGAGGGTAGGGGCGACACGTGGATCGCGCAGGAGCTGAACACCACGCCATCGAGCGTACAGAGCTTCCGGTCGCGAAACTCGATCTACCGCAGGGACCCCGTCCGGCGCGGCCAGCTCTCGGAGCATCCTGCGGTGCTCGAGGAGACAGAAGGTGGCATAGTCCTGAAGACCGACGCCAGAGACTCGGAGGTCTTCGCCCGTGAGTGGCGCCACTACCTGCGTCGCTCGCCGGAAGACCTGCAGGTGGTGATCACGCAGGACAGGATCTACCTGGAGAAAGTCCGCTAGCTTGCACGGAGAACCCGCCGTCGTGTTGCGGCTCCCTCTGGAGGAGGCAGAAGCACTGCACGCGCTTCTGGAGTGCCTTCTCGAAAGCGGGGAACGAGACCCGCGCCTCGAACACTCCTACAGGCTCCTGGGCTGGCGCATACTCGCCGCGAGGGGGGGTAAAGGTCTCACGGGACGCATAGCAGACCTGGCGCGCGAAGCGGACAGCCTCGACGAATACGAGGCAGCGCGCGAAAGAGAGCTGGGTCCCGTGCTCGACGGCCTGGAGCGTGGTGAGAACCGGGATCCATGAATAGGAGGTGTCAGGCATCAGGCTACGGGTATCTGACGCCTTCTCGAAGCATGGCGCATGAGCATCCGCGTCGGAGTTCAGACACAAGCTGAAACCTGTAGCCTAACCTGTTATCAAGCTGTTACCTTGGGGTAGCGGAATTGTAACCTCGGTGCTCTATTTTTCGGGCACTGGGCTCTTCCCCCCTTCCTGGCCCAGAAGAGCAGTCCGGGCCGCGGATCACGCGCGGTCCGGTATCTTGCATATGTTAACCTCTGTTGACGCTATGCAGTATCTCCTCAGTTCGCTCGCGACAATGGTCTTCATCGGTATGCTAGCGCTCCTCGCTCAATGGTCGAGAAAGAGCAGGAGGGCCGAGATATCGCTTCTTATCGTGCTGGTGTTCCTGTCGCTCCTGCTCTTCGCCACCGGGGCTTTGCTTGGCGTACTGTGGGTCTCGGGCCAGATGCCACCAGATGTCTATCCGAAACAGCTTTTGGTGGTCACGGCAGTACCTGTGATGTTGTCAGGTTTGATCGGACTGGCACTCTGCGTCCCCACTCTGCTGAAGATCGTTCGCGGCAGGCCGAACGGGGAGTTCTGGACCAACCCACCGATCTTTCTCGCCCTCTGGCTGTTCGCCACTGTGTTGCTTGCCAATAATCTGGTAGGCATACTCGGGTTCGAGCAGTTGAATCAGGTCGACGCCTTCTCTTTGGGGACCGGCGGTAGGATCCCACCAGTCGCCATCCTGGCGAGCCAGTTGCCCTTCGTCGTCATCGCCCTTCTGGGGGTCGGCGCCGGCATCCGCCGTGGACCGCGCGAGACGCTCGCCCGCCTCGGCTACGGTCCCGTCTCCCCGATGCACGTAGGTGTTGTCGTGCTGTTTATCGTAGGTGCGTTCGTGCTCTCGGTAGCCGCCGACGCCTTGTTCTCGCAGTTGCAGCCTGAGCTCTATCGCAGGGTCGGTGAGATCTCACAGACGCTCTTCGACCCGAAAGGTTTGAGCCTGGTCTCCGCGGTGCTCTTCGCCTTGCTGATCGGAGTCGGTGCCGGACTCGGGGAGGAGACCCTGTTCCGCGGCGCCGTGCAACCGGTCTTGGGGATACCGGTGACTTCCGTCCTCTTCGCCTCGATGCACGTTCAGTACGGTCCATCGCTGCTGCTCGGCTACATCTTTTTGCTCTCCATCGGCCTCGGGCTCCTCCGCCGCTACATCAACACCACAGCGAGCTTCCTGGCGCATGCTGGCTACAACACACTCGGCATCCTGGCCGTCTACTTTTTCGGCCTGTAGAGAAAGGCGGTCGGCCTAGGCCCCGCATCTCATCAGCAACCATTCCTTTTCGGCGCCCAGCGTTGGAGCGCCGAACGTCTCTACGGTCTCGAATCCGGCCCTTTCGTAGACGCGGATAGCGCGGCGGTTGAAGGCAGCCACGGTCAGGCGGAAAGCCGGAGGTGAGTATACCTCCCGTGCGAAGCGAAGGCCGGCGTGCACGAACTCTTCTCCAAGGCCCCTCCCCGTGAGATCCGGCCTCATCCCGAGCCCCACGTCGAGCGCGGGCTCGACCTCGTAGACCCCGAGCCGCTTTCCGGCCGCGACCTGCGCGTCCTCGCCGAAGCAGAAGTATCCTGTCAGTTCTCCGCGTTCGTCGTAGACGGAGTGGTAGGCGAAGCGCGGTTGCAGGAGCGCATCCACAGAGGTGGGATCTCCATCGTAGATCGAGTAGGGTTCTTCGTAGCGCCAGTGCGAGATAGTTCGTGCGTCGCTGGGCGTGATCGGCTTCAAGGTGAAGCGCAACGTCGGCTTCTTGGGAGTCTAGGCTGCCAGAGAGTCGGTGACGGGAACTACCGGCGCGGGCTCGAGCGCCGAGGCGATCCGGACGAGCAGCTCGCTGACCTCGACGTCCAATCCACTGGCGATGCTCTCCAGTACCCTCGAGGAGGGGTCCTTCTCGCCGCGTTCTATTTCGGCGAGGTATGAGACCGAGACGTGCGCGCCTTCAGCGACCTGCTTTAACGTCAGCCCCCGCTCGTTGCGTTCCGCCCGCAGGGTTTCGCCGATGGTCGAGAGAAGGTCTCCTGCATGCCGCTCCGGACTTATCTCCAAAGTCTTCACGCCCTAGATTCTATCGTCCAATCGGCGCTTTGCGCAACCCACCTGCCAACTTCTTGACCAGAAGCACCTCTTCGGAGTCAGCCTCAGGGGTCTGGTAAGGCGTCTCCATGACCACGGGAACTCCTGGCAGACCGTCGAAAAACCCTGGCCAGGCGTCGACGGGTATGCGCCCTTCCCCTACCTTGCGATGCCCGTCGCGGTGGCTCCCGAGTTCGTGCTTCGCATCGTTGAGGTGAACCAGCGCGATCGCCCCTCCGACGGCGTCCACGAGATCCTCGGCGACCATTCTCCCTCCGCTCTCCGCCGACAGGTCGTAGCCGGCCACGAATGCGTGGGCCGTGTCAACGCAGACCCTCACCCCGCCGCGCCGCACGACCTCCCCGAGATCCTCGAACGTCGAGCAGAGCTGGGTACCGGCCCCGACTGAGTTCTCGACCACAGGTTCGGCCACGGCTCCGTGGAGTGCGGCGGCCCGCTCCCTAGCACGCCCCAGGCCTTCCACGAGCCGCTCCATGCCCTTCTCCTCGCCGTCTCCTCCGTGGCTGCCAGCGTGCACGACGACCAGGTCGACCCCGAGCGCGCCTGCGGCGGCCAGCTCGTGGGCCAGGGCCAGCACCGAAAGTTCCCACTGCTCCTTGCTCGTGGAGGCAAGGTTTATAAGGTACTTCGCATGTGCGACGACCGGCGAGATGCCCAGTTCGCGGCTTCCCTCGACGAAGGTATCCGCGTCCTGGCGTCGCCTGGGCTGACCCCAGGCTTGCGGGTTGGAGACGAAGATCTGGATAGTCTCGCATCCGAGCTCGCGCGCGGCCCAAAGGGTCCTGGCGAGCCCGCCGGAGGTCGGAAGGTGCCGTCCTATTCTGTTCGTCCTCTTTGGCATGGCGAGGATTCTACCGTCCTGCAGCGGCCCTCGCCAGGAGCGCTATAATCTCGTGAGACCATCAATATGATAGGAAGGAGCCAACCGCATGGCGGTCGAAGGCAAGGTAGCGAAGATTCTGGGAAACAATGAGATCGTCATAAACCGCGGAAGAGGAGAGGGCGTCCGTCAGGGTATGCTCTTCGAGATCTTCGCTCCCGAGGGCGAGGAGGTTTGGGACCCTGATACGGGCGAGACGCTTGGCACCGTCGAGGACGTAAAAGCGAAGGCCGAGGTTACAGAGGTCAAGGACAGGCTTGCCGTTGCCCGTCTACAGAACGTACAGGATACGCCGTTCGGAGCCGTCAACATCGGGGAGATGCAGGAGAACCTGCAGCGTATGTTCGGGCAGATGTTCGGCGAAGACGTCCAGATCCGCGGCTTCGGCGCTTCGTCGGGCGACGACACCGACCTCGAGTCAATGCTCGGCGGGCCCCTGCAGGACCTTTCACAGGTACAGGTCGGGGACGCCGTGCGCGAGATCAAACGCCGCTAGACCCGACGTAAGTACCCGGCATTGAACGACCTCTCCCGCCTACCGGTGACGTTCGGCCTCATAGCCACCTGTGTGGCCGTATACGTCGCCGTCGCGCTCGCGGGCCAGGGCTACGGCTACCCGCTGAACTTCGGGCTGGTGACACAGCCCCCCGAGGTGCTAGCACAGGGTGCCCTCATCCCAGCCGCCGTCGCCGACGGCAGAGTGTGGCTCTTGTTGTCGAGCATGTTCCTGCACTCGGGGTTCATCCACCTGGCGCTGAACATGCTCTCTCTGTACTTCCTCGGCTCGTTCGTTGAGCAAGCGTTCGGAAAGAGCCGTTTCCTCGCGCTCTACCTGTCGAGTGGACTCGCCGGGGGCATCGCCTACCTCTACTTCGGCGCCTTCGACAGGCCCGCCGTAGGGGCTTCCGGCGCGATCTTCGGTCTCCTCGGAGGAGTGCTCGGTTACTCTGTGCGCCGCGGCACCTTCTCCTGGCAGAATCCACTGATCCGCCAGCTCCTGATACTGACCGCCCTGAACCTCTACTTCGGATTCTCCGTCCCCAATATAAGCAACACGGCGCATATCGGCGGTCTCGTCGGCGGAGCCATATTCGGATGGCTCACGGCGCCCACCGTCTCCTCCAGCAAGACACTCCGCGCGGCGACACCGACCGTCATCGTGTTCGGTGCGGAACTGATCCTGCTCGCACTCTGGCTACTCTGGAAGTAGGGCGGCTCGCAAACCGTCCCTACAAGCCAACCGCTCTAACCGTGCCCGAGCAACATTAGCCCGACGGCGGTGATGAGGAGCGTGGCCACGAACAGGATGCCGGCAACCCTGTTCGTATCCTCGGTTTGGGCCTCGGGGAGCAGGTGCGCGGCGCCGATGTATGCAAGCACCCCCCCTGCGACGCCGGTCAGCAGACCGAGAGTGCCTTCTCCTGGCGCGGGGAAGGCCACGGTCAACGCCGCTGCTGCCGGTATCGCCAGCCCGAGCAAGACTGCGGTCCTCATGACCCCTGCCCTTCCGACCTGCGCAGCAAGCAGGACGGCGGCGAGGGAGATCCCAACGGGTATCTGGTGAACTAGAATCCCGAGCCCTACGAGCCAGGAGGTGACGGCTCCAGCCTTGGCTCCTACGCCGAGAACGAATCCGTCGGCGAGGTTGTGGACGGCCAATCCTAGGACGAAAGGCCCGAGCGCGTGTTTGTGGACGTGCTCCTCGGGCAGGTGGTGCGTGTGGGCCCTTGTGAACGCCTCGGTCATGAACAAGAGGGCGAACCCTCCGACGAACCCGGCGACCGCGGCCTCTCCACCGAGCTCGAGAGCCTCGGGGAAGAGGTCGACGAACGCGAGCGCGAGCAGTATCCCTGCGGCGAAGGCCGCGGCGGAAGAGCGGCCCCTTGCTCCCAACTCTCCACCGAGTAGAGCGAGAAGGCTCGCCGCCGAAAAGCCCACTGCGGCCAGCGAAGCCATCAGGATCGCGTTCACGGCAGCCACCTGCCGCCAACCGTGGCACCGATCAACCCTACCTTGAGCCCCTCTACCTGCAGTCGGAGCACGTCCCGTAAACCTCCAGGCTGTGCGCACGGATATCTGCAAGATAGCAGGGAGATTCTTGCGCGTCAAAGCAGCCTGATCGGGAGATTGCGGGTCGACTGTCAAGTTCTGCGAAATCTTTGTAAACTCTCTCGAACTCGTGGCTTTCGGAAATCACAAGCGGCTGGCGCTCTTTGCCCGCTTCCGCTCTATTCTGAGCGGTCGCGAGTGGGTCTACCTTTCCGGTTTGCTGGTTCCTCTGGTGGTCTACAATCTGGTGTTGAAGGGAATCCGGATAGACTCTCAGGAAGAGCTTTCGGGGGGGGTCGCCGCCTTCGCCTTGATGCGCTCGGACCTGCTCTTCAACCTGGGGTACGTGTTCCTCTGGGTCGGGCTATTCGCCCTAACGCGGCAAAGTCGTCTCCGCTGGCTTGTGGTAGTTCTCTTCCATGCGGTCACGATACTCGTCATCGCGACCACGACCTCGGCCCACGGATACTTCCAGGAGACCGGCTCGACGCTCAGCCTCAGCGTCATCACGTACTCACTCGGCAAGCTGGGAGAGATTACAGACATAATCGGCAGTGTGACTTCGCTGGCTATCTGGGCCTGGGTTCTGGTCATCCTCGGCTATATAGTGCTTGGACCCTGGATAATAATGACGCTCGTCTGTGGAAAGCGTGGGGAGCATGGGTCCTTCGGTTCTCCGTCCACATCCAGGCTGTTCGCTCTCGGGGCCTTCACTACGTCGTTAGGGTTCATCTTTCTCTCGTTGCCGGCCGGCGCCGGAGTGGCCGGAAAGTCATTCTCCAGGGACGCCGTCGTCAACATTGTCATGTCAGAGGTGGAGCACGCGCAGATCAGAGACCTTGTCGCGAACGCCACGTCGATAAAGCCTCCTGTGCATACCCGCCTGCAGGAGACCGCCAAGACCGAGAGGAAGAACGTCGTCCTGATCCACCTCGAGTCTGCCAGGGCGCGCTCCACGACGCCCTACAACGAGGACCTGGACACGACACCCTACCTCGACACGCTCTCCAGGAATAGCCTCCTGGCCGAGCGTGCATACACTATCGTCCCCCACACCTCCAAGGCCGTTACCTCCATAAACTGCGGCATAGATGCGCACCTCGTGCGCGAGATCACCGAGGCCGAGCCCGGCGGCGTGCCGGCCAGGTGCCTGCCCGAACTCTTGAAGGAGCAGGGATATAACTCCGTCTGGTTCTCCTCGGCGACCGAGCACTTCGAAGACCGCAGGGACCTTGTCGAAAACTTCGGCTACGACGACTTCCAACCTGTCGAGTCCATGGAGAAAGAGGGCTTCCAGAAATCCAACTACTTCGGCTATGAGGACGATATCATGCTCCAGCCAAGCAGAATCTGGTTGGAGCAACACAAAGACGAACCTTTCCTTGCGACCTACCTCGGGGTAACGGGACACCACGACTACCGGCCCATAAGCCGTTACGGGTCAAAAGATTACTCGAACCTCCCCGGGCTCGACCACTACCAGAACGAGATGCGCTACCTCGACTTCTTCGTGAGGAACCTCATGGACCAGTACAAGGAGCTGGGGCTTTACGAGGACACGATCTTCGTGATCTACGGCGACCACGGGGAGGGATTCGGGGAGCACGACCTCTTCCAGCACGACAATACCATCTACCAGGAGGGGCTCAAGGTGCCCTTCATCATCCACGCACCTGGACGCTTCGAGGAAGGCAAACGCGTCGAGACCTTGACGAACCAGCTCGACATCCTACCCACTTTGTTCGATATGCTCGGCTTCAAGGTCAAAGGCGGCCATTACCCTGGGATATCCCTCGTCGGTCCGCCGCAGGAGGACCGCACCCTGTTCTTTTCTTGCTTCGATGAGTACAGGTGCCTCGCCAGCATCCGGGGGACAGAGAAGTATATTTACTTCTTCGGCAACCAGCCTGAGGAGGTCTACGATCTGGCGTCAGATCCTATGGAGAGGAACAACATCGCTGACGAGCAGAGCAGAAAGGAACTAAAGCAAAAACGTCTGCGGGTGCTCGCATGGTACTCGAAGGTCAATGCTACGTACGCAAAGCGAGACCCCGGGCAAGAGTAGCCCCCTCAGCTGGACTCAGGACGTTTGCGCCTTGACCCCGAATGCCTCAGGAGAAGGATCATGGCGAAGCCCAGAGCCAGGAAGCTGCTAACGAAGAGGTTGCCGCGGATGGTCCCGCCGATGAGGAAAGCCGGGTCGACGCGGAGAGCCTCCACAAAGAAGCGGCCGAAGGAGTAGAGGCTTACGTAGAGAACGAAGATGTCGCCGTTCTTCAGACGGTCCGCGAAGCGGCGGGCCACCCAAAGCAGTATCAGGCAGACTAGGGCGTCCCAGATCGACTCGTAGAGGAAGGTGGGGTGAAAAGCCGCGGTGTCCGAGTACCCGACTGGCCTGTTTTCCGCCGCTATCCGGATGGCCCAGGGCAAATCCGAAGGCCGACCGAAGAGCTCCTGGTTGAAGTAGTTCCCCCAGCGCCCTATCGCCTGGGCGAGGACCAGTCCGGGCGCGACGGCGTCGGCGAACGCCCACGGGTTTATGCCCCTGATCCGGGCGAAGATCAAGAGCCCCACAAACCCTCCGACGACGCCACCGTAGATGCCCAAGCCCCCGTTCCAGACTTCGAATACGCCGGGGAACGGGTCATCCGAGTAGAGCCCGTAGTCGGTGATAACGTGATAGGCCCTGGCGCCGATAAAGCCAAGAGGCACGATAAAGAACAGCGAGTCGAGGGCCAGAGCGCCGGCGTAACCCTTGCGCTCCAGTTCCCTTCCTGTAAGCCAGGTCGCGACAATGATACCGAGCGCTATGCACAACCCGTAGTAGCGCAGGGCGAAGGGCCCCAGCTCGAACATTACAGGAGAAGGTGGGCTCGGAAGCGAGAGAAGGTTCACGCTACTCTACCGGGGCTGCGTCCGATTCGCTCTTTGTGGAAGCGCGGTCCGCAGGGTCCAGCGGGGGGGTATCCGTCCGGTGCGGGTCCTTGGGCGACTGCTTGACGCCGTAGTATGCCTCGAGTATGTGGCGCACGGCCGGCCCGGCCGTCATCTCCGAGCCTTCCTGGAAAGTGCCGCCACCATCGATCATCGTGACGACGACCAGCGGCTGCTTCTCTTGTCCTTCAGTCCAGCCGACGAACCAGTTCACGTAGTCCTTCCCGGCTGGCAACTCGCCGGTGCCGCTCTTCCCGACGACCGGGAGGGTCGAGTCCACGAAGACCGGTCCCGCGGTGCCGTCCTTCTCCGTGACGCCCCTCAGTCCCTGTATTACGAGGTCGATCTGGTACTGGTTCGTGTCTACCCGTCGGGCGGGCTTGGGGGAGATCGTCTCCACCACGTTCCCGCTCTGGTCAGTGATCTCCTTGCCGACGTGCGGGGTGACGAGGGTGCCGCCGTTGTAGAGGGCGGAGTAGGCCCGGGCCATCTGGATCGGGGAGACGAGCAGGTCGCCCTGGCCGATGGCGAGGTTCACCCAGTCCCCCACGCTCCAGAAAGCCCCATCCTCGGTGCCGTGCAGCGCCTCGTACAGTTCTCTCTCGCCCTGCTCGGTAGGGATACGGCCCGGTGTCTCGCCGCTGAGGTCGATGCCCGTGATCTTACCGAACCCCCACCGCTCGTAGTAGTGCGGTAGCCAGTCCTTATCCCTGGTCTGGTTCCAGATCCAGTCGGCGACCTGGTAGAAGAAGATGTCGTTGGAGTCGGCGATGGCCTCGGTGATGTTCTGGGGACCATGGTCGCCCAGGAACGCGTAGTTGGGGCTGTTCTGCCGCCAGCTCCTGTAGCACGGGCTCGCCGAGACGCTCGACGGTATCCAGCAGCCCGTCCCGTTCATGATAGCCGTATCGTTGACGATCGTGTAGGCGTCTATGACGCCGGCGGCCAAACCGGCCATCCCAGTGAAGATCTTGAAAGCCGAGGCACCCGGCTGCCCGCCGACGATCGCGCGGTTGAGGAACGGATCGTTCGAGCGGTCGGATGAGAGATAATTGAAGGTGGCGAGTTCCCTTCCGCCGGAGATGCCGCCGACGAAAAGTTCCGGGTCGAAGTCGGGACGGCTGGCCATCGCCAGGATCTCCCCGTTCTCGGGGTTCATGGCTACGACAGCCCCGCCCCTGCCGTCGAAGCCCGCCTCTCGAGTGCGCTTCAGTGCCGCATCGAGCTCTTTCTCGGCGACCTTCTGCAAATCAAGGTCGATCGTTAGGGTGAGATTGTTGCCAGGTTTGGGCTCCGTGACGTGGTCGGGTAACTCCAAGCTTGGGTTCACGTTAATGGGGTTACCGTTTTCGTCCACAAACCTGCCCATGGAATCGACCCTGCTCCCCTCGGGGACTATGCGCCCCAGGGCATCCACGTTGTAGGTTCTCTGGCCCGCTTTACCACGCAGCGCCTCCTCGTAGGAGATCTCGACCCCACTCTTGCCAACGATAGAGTCAGCGGGCATGCCCTTGAAAGGTTCCTGCTTCAGCTCCTCCTGGGTAACGGCACCGGTGTACCCGAGGATATGCGCTGCCAGCCTGCCTTCGGGGTAGCTTCGCACCCAGTCGTCGTTCACAGCGACACCCCGAAACTCCCCGGTGCGCTCGCTGACGTAAGTCACCGCGTCGCGGCCCGCGTTCTCCTTTACCAGGATAGGGCTGTACTGGCTACCGGTCTCCTTCGCCGCGTCGTAGCGGGCCAGGACAGCCTCGGTGTCGGCCCCGACTACCGTCGCCAGCTCCCTCACTTTGTCCCTGGAGATCTCATCCGGTATGACGGTTACGTTCAGCCCTGGCACGTT
>DASSCV010000239.1:0-3533 GCA_035697505.1 Rubrobacter sp. | reverse complement strand
CCCTGCTACGCCACAGGAGCCCACGAAGTGGTCTTCGAGCAGGTCGGCGACGGGGTGGCAGACAACATGTACGCCCAGGGCGGCCACGACAACCTGCGGGCCCAAAACTACACCAACGACAACGACACGGCCAACGGTGGCACAGGCCACGACGTGCTCCACGTCAACGACGGCGACGCCCTCGACGGGGCCGTAGGCGGGCCGGGCTTCGACACATGCGTGGTGGACGCCACGATAGAAGCGGCCGACACCTGTGAGCAGGTGGTCGTTCGCTAGGGTGTGCAAGAAGAAGAACGAGAGAACAAGGCGATCTGCTCTGGGTGGCGGATAGCCATAAGGAGCGGATCTCATAAGGGCTGGGGTATGTGTCGTAGCCCCGGCCTTCTTACTTAGTTGGGCTATCTCCCTCCACCTTCCGAGAAACCCGATAGAGGCGAAGTACTCAGAAATCGTGATAGGGGAAGTTCAACATCGGAGAACTCCGCTATGACGCGAAGTTCGCAGAATTCTTCTTCCCCGACGTTGCGTGTATAGCGCGCTCGGGAGCGGTTTCCCTACGAGCCCCTCAACCCCAAGACGTGGACCAGGGACTCAAGGTCGGGGACCTCAAGGTCAGGCTCGGCCTCCGCCGGCGGGGTCGCACCGAAACCCCCCTTAGCGGCCCGCCGGTGGATCCAGGCGGTATCGAGACCCATCCCCTTGGCCGGCACGTGGTCGTGGAAGAGGCTCTCGGCCACATGCAGTATCTTCTCGGGCGCCGCCCCGATCCTCTCCAGGGCCAGCTCGAAGTTGTTCGGCGAGGGCTTGTAGGTGCCGGCCTGCTCGGCGGTGACGATGTAGTCGAACTCCACCTCCAGGTACCTGGCCGTCAGGGCGAACAGCCCGTCATCTATGTTAGAGATGATCGCCAGCTTGTAGGTGGCCCTGAGGGCGCGCAGGGCGTTCACCGTGTCCGGGAACGGCAGCCAGTACCTCACGGAGTCGGGGAGTGCCTCCACCTCCGAAGGGCTTGGCTCGAAACGCCACCTCCTGCCCGCCTCGCGAACCTCTTCGCCTAGCACGTCGCGGTATTTGACGTATGCGCCCCTCTTGGAGGCGGCTTGCAGCTTATGCTCGGTCTGGGCGTGCAGGGCGAGTATCTCGTCGTCGGTGGCCTCGACGCCGTGGCCGCGCAAGACAGGCCTGAGGCCCGAGATTATCCCGCTCTCCCAGTCCACTAGCGTCCCGTAGCAGTCGAACGAGAGGACCTCGTACTTGTTCGCGTCCAACAAAGTTCATCCTCCTCGGGCGTGGGGTGGTTTGTTCTAAGCTGCGGCCCCAACTTTAGATGGGCAACAGGGCCCTCGCAACAGCGAGACAGCTTCTTAGAATTCCGTCAACGCGAAGTTCGCAGGATTCTCCTTCCACGCACTCAGGTGAATAAGACTCTATCCGAGAACCTTCTCGTGGCGCTTGAATGAAGGCGCATCTCTCCGAGAATGGGCTTGCCAAAATAGTCACCGTTCCCAAAGGAGATGCGCTCCCCCTGGAAACCCTTTACGTCCTGGGGACCACGCTGGAGGGTCGAGCCGTCGGGTTGGTGGGCAATGTGACGCTCGAAGATCTCGTCCACTAGCTCGAAGTTTTGCTGGTTGCCGACCTCCTCGGCGTAACGTCTGAAGATGGCTTCGTTCCCTTCAGCGGCGGACACGTTTGTCTTCTCCTTTCCCATCCGGCGCTTCCTCTTCAGGGAGGGCCGTAGTACCACCGAAATGTTGCCAGCCCAAGAAGCTTGGCGCATCCCTGGCGAAGGTCTATTCACCGGAGTGCGTGGAGAGACTGTATGAACAGTGGTCTGGGGTGGTGATCCACTACTCTCGCAGGTATGAGAAGACCTTACCCCACAGATCTCTCGGACGCCGAATGGAACTACATCCAGCCTCACCTGCCCGCCCCCAAGGGACACGGACGACCGAGGACCCACAGTCTTCGTGAGATCCTAAAACACCCCCGGCAGGTTTCGCTGCCCCAGACATACGCCCAGCCAATGTTGAGAGCTGGCGAACTCTGCGTGCCTCACTCGAAAAGCGACGAGAGAGCCGCCAGGCCCAGCTACGCTTCAGGCGGGACCCAGTTGCCTACCTTAGGAGGCTCGAAGAGCAGCTACTCAAGCAGGCTTTGCCGTCCTCGTTTTTTTGAGGGTCTTATGCGCTGTCTCATGGGAGACCTTCTCCACGATGCCCAGTTCCACCGCTTTGTCCGCCAGCAACCTCAAAGTCCAGCGATTTCGCCCTCGTGGAGGTTCGGAGCAGGCCAGGGCGATCAGAGGCGCTTCGGCACGCCCTTCCAAAGAGAACGCTTGTAGAGCCGATCGGGCTTAGAGCGTTCCAGCGCGCCTTGCAGTCCTCCCTCGTAGAAGCGTTCGCGTGCCCTTAGTCGGACTGGGGCAGTGGAGGTCTGCAGAGCATCAGGACGATCTGTCGGTCGCTGAGCGCCTGTGCCTGGGGGTGTTTGCATGTGACGACGTCGGCTTTGAGCAGCATGCGGGCTCAGTTCAACTTACGCGCCGAGGCGGTGCCAGAAGAGATGAGCTTGTGCAAGTACTCTCGCTCTTTCTCGCTCAGCTCGAGGAGGTATTTCATTTTCATAGCAGCTCTCCTCCAAAGACGGATCTGCCTCAAGATAAGCCACTCGATACAAACATCAAACCATCGTTGACGGAGGACTAGGCACTTGAGTGAATTAGGCTGCCTCGGTGTCCGCCCTCGGTCGAAAGTGTCAAAAACAATCTACTTGAGGGTCGCCTTCGTATATACTAGCAGACACCTATTCAGGGCTCGGGAAAGAGAGATTGTTGGGACAATCGTCGAGCCCCGAAAAGGCACAGTATGGCGGGTGATTCTGAGAACAGGATAAGAGAGTCGATGAGGTCGTGTGAACTTCGCAGCACGCCCCGCTTGCAGACGAGGCATGGCCACTGAAGAGAACAAGGCACTGGCGTGTAGGGAGCTTGAGGAGATCTGGACTAAAGGGAACCTCGCCGCTGCCAAGGGGACTGGGAGATCGGACGTAGGAGTAGATCCGGCCGGGCGGTAGAGAAATGGAGGAGAGAAGATGAGACCGCACCGCATCAGCTTGGCGACAGCCGCTTTGCTCTTGGTGCGTCTTGGAGAGGGACTACACCGAAGACGAACTGGTTGAGGCTGAGTTGGCCTTCTTTGCACAGGACAATTATGGCAACGTCTGGCACATGGGTGAGTACCCCGAAGAGTACGAGGAAGGGGAATTCGACAAGGCTCCTGGCTGGCTTGCTGGCTCAAAAGGCGCCTCAGCAGGGATCGCCATGAGGGCAGAGCCCAGGCTGAAAACGCCAAGCTACGCCCAGGGATACGCTCCGCCTCCCATCAACTGGATCGACCGTGGTAGGGTCTACAAGGTTGGCCAGAAGAGCTGTGTGCCCGTGGATTGCTACGATGAGGTTCTTGTGATCGAGGAGTTCGAGCGAAACAAGCCTGGAGCCTACCAGCTGAAGTACTATGCCCCTGGCGTTGGGG
>DASSCV010000238.1:0-9043 GCA_035697505.1 Rubrobacter sp. | reverse complement strand
GGGGCTTCGCTGATCTCCGAGGAGTACCGGGGCATGCGGGTCGGCTGGGCGGACGTCTGGTACCGCACGGCCGAAGATTCGAACCCCTACGCGAACCCGGTCAACGGGCTCCACTTCGTCGTGGACCTCAACCGCATGGAGCTACTCGAGGTCGAAGACGACTTCACGGTCGAGAAACCGCAGATCATGGGTGAGTATCTACCCAAACACGTCCCCAGCATGGTTCAGCGGGACCTCAAGCCGCTGGAGATCACGCAGCCCGAGGGCACCTCGTTCATCCTCGACGGCCACGAGCTCAGGTGGCAGAAGTGGTCGATGCGGCTGGGCTTCAACTACCGCGAGGGCCTCGTGCTGTACTGCGTAGGATACGAGGACGGCGGAAGGGTGCGCAAGATAGCACACCGAATGTCTTTCGCGGAGATGGTCGTGCCATACCGGGACCCGAACCCCGACCACTATCGCCGCACGGCCTTCGACATCGGCGAGTGGGGCCTGGGGTTCATGACCACGTCGCTGGAGCTGGGCTGCGACTGCCTCGGCGAGATCTCCTACCTCGACGCGACCCTGCACGACTCCAGAGGGGATCCGTACACGATCAAGAACGCCGTGTGCATCCACGAGGAGGATGACGCCGTCCTCTGGAAGCACGTCGACGAGGTGGCCGGGACCGAAGTCCGTAGAAGCCGGCGCCTGGTGGTCTCCTTCCACGCCACGGTGGCCAACTACGAGTACCTGGCGTACTGGCGCTTCTACCAGGACGGCAACATCGAGTGTGAGGTCAGGGCGACAGGGATCATGGTCACCTCCCACTTCCCCGAGGGGGAGCAGCCACCCTACGGCGATCTCGTGGACGAACGCACCTACGCGCCGTTCCACCAGCACTTCCTCGTGGCCCGCCTCGACCTTGACGTCGACGGACAGCACAACACCGTATACATGTCCGAGTCCGAAGCCCTGCCTGTCGGTCCGGACAACCCGCACGGTCTCGCGCTCGTGCAAAGGAACACGCCGCTGCGCACGGAGGAAGAAGGCAAGCAAGACTACGACTGGCACACCCAGCGTTCCTGGAAGGTGGTGAACGACGACGTAAAAAATGGTCTGGGCACGCCTGTCGGCTACAAGCTTGTTCCTGGCGGCTGTTTCCCGGCGATGCTCGACCCTTCTTCCCCGGTATCCGAACGCGCCGGGGTGATCGGCCACAACCTCTGGGTGACGCCGTATCGGGAGGACGAGCGGTGGCCGTGCGGAGAGTTCGTCAACCAGAGCGCCGCCGACAGTGGCCTCGCTGAGTGGACCAAGGAGAACCGGTCGATCGAGAAGGCCGACGTCGTCCTGTGGTACGTCTTCGGGTTGCACCACATCACACGCCCGGAGGACTGGCCCATCATGCCCGTCGACACGGTTTCGTTCTGGCTCAAGCCGGTAGGTTTCTTCGACCGCAACCCCGCGCTAGACGTGCCGCCTACGGCCAACGGGCACTGCCACACCCCGGGAGCAGGAGCATCGTGATAGATCCCCTCCAGCGCTGGGCATCTGTGGGGGAGAAGCCAGATTACGCGGGCCTGCTCACCTTCGCCGGCGTTCACTATACGCAGGACCCGTTCCATCTCGAAGGAGTCGACGTGGCGATAGTCGGCGCGCCGATGGACGATCTGGTGTCCGACCGCCCGGGGGCACGTTTCGGGCCGCGGGCCATACGCGCCGCGAGCAGCCCCTCAGGCCCGGAGTTGGAGACCTCAGTCGACGCTATCGGCGAGTTGCGGGTCGTGGACTTTGGTGATGCGCCGGTCCTACCTGCGAATCCTACCCGCTCCCACGCCGCGATAGAGGCGACCGTCGCACAGGTTCTCGCGGCGGGCGCGATCCCGGTGATCCTGGGCGGGGACCACTCCATCTCAGAGCCTGACGTGCGCGCCTGCGCCGCCGCGTACGGACCCGTGGGCCTGGTGCACTTCGACACGCACACCGACACCGGCATCGAGGTCTTCGGCGTCGAGCTCTCGCACGGCACGATCATGCGCAGGCTCGTCGAGGCGGGGCACGTAGACCCGCGACGCTACGCCCAGGTAGGACTGCGCGGCTACTGGCCCGGTAGGGAGGAGTTCGCCTGGCAGGCCGAGCGAGGCATTACCAGCCTATTCATGCATCACGTCAGGGACCTCGGTATAGAGGAGGTTATCCGCCTGGCGGTGGATGCGGTGGGAGACGGCCCCGTTTTCCTCACCGTGGACATAGACGTCCTGGACCCCGCCTTCGCGCCTGGCACTGGGACGCCGGAACCAGGCGGAATGACCGCCGCCGAGCTGCTCTGGGCGGTGCGGGAGGTGGCTGTGCAACTAGAGGTAGTCGGGGCCGACATGGTCGAGGTGATTCCTACGGGCGTGGGGTCAGCGGACATAACCGCGCTCGCAGCGGACAGGATCATCAGGGAGATCCTCGGCGGTATCGCCCTGCGCCGGAGAAGACTGAGGGCAGGACAAACCAACGACAAGGAGGAGAGATGACGGAGACGAGGACACTGAAGAACTTCGTTGGGGGGGAGTACGTAGACACCGCAGGCGGCCGCACCTACGAGCTGGTCAACCCGGCCACGGGCCAGACGTTCGCCGAGGCGCCCCTCTCGGAGCAGGCCGACGTCGATCGGGCTTTCGAGGCGGCGGAGTTAGCCTTCGAGACGTGGCGCGATACGACCCCTTCGGAGAGGCAGCTCGCGCTCCTGAGGCTGGCCGACGCCATAGAGGAGCGGGCCGAGGAATTGGTGCGGGCCGAGTCAGAGAACACCGGAAAACCGTTCGGGCTCACCATGGAGGAGGAGATTCCGGCCGGGGTGGATCAGATCCGCTTTTTCGCCGGCGCAGCCCGAGTTCTGGAAGGCAAGTCCGCCGGGGAGTACCTCGAAGGGTACACGTCGTTTATCCGCCGCGAGCCTGTAGGCGTTATCGGCCAGGTAACGCCTTGGAACTACCCGATGATGATGGCGATCTGGAAGTTCGCTCCGGCTATAGCCGCTGGCAACACCATCGTCATAAAGCCCTCCGACACCACCCCGGTCTCCACGGTCATGATGGCCGAGATCGCGGCGGAGTTCCTGCCTGAGGGCGTGTTCAACGTGGTCTGCGGGGACAGGGACACGGGGCGGATGCTGGTCCAACACCCAACACCGCAGATGGTCGCGATCACCGGTTCTGTCAGGGCCGGCATGCAGGTCGCGGAGGCCGCCGCCTCCGACCTCAAACGGGTTCACCTGGAGCTCGGTGGAAAGGCGCCGGTGATTATCTTCGACGACGCCGACCTCGAAGCAGCGGCCGAGGAGATATCCGGCGCCGGCTACTTCAACGCTGGCCAGGACTGCACCGCGGCCACCCGCGTGCTCGCCCACCCTGGCATCCACGACGACTTCGTCGCCGCGATCACCGAACAGGCCAGGAACACGACGACGGGGCACCCCGACGACGAGGTAGATTACGGCCCGCTCAACAACGCCAACCAGTTGGAGCACGTCTCAGGCATGGTCGACAGGCTCCCCGACCATGCCGAGGTAACCGTCGGCGGCGAGCGGTTCGGCGACCGGGGCTTCTTTTACTCGCCCACCGTGGTCTCCGGCCTCAGGCAGGACGACGAAGCTTCCCAGAACGAGATCTTCGGTCCCGTCGTCACCGTCCAGTCTTTCTCCGATGAAGACGAGGCAGTCAGGTGGGCCAACGGCGTCAAGTACGGCCTCGCTTCCAGCGTGTTCACGAAGGACCACGGAAGGGCGATGCGGGTCAGCCGGAGGTTGGACTTCGGGTGCGTCTGGATCAACACCCACATCCCCCTCGTGGCGGAGATGCCCCACGGCGGCTTCAAGCACTCGGGCTATGGCAAGGACCTCTCCATGTACGGTCTCGAGGACTACACCCGCATAAAGCACGTCATGACCAACCTCGAAGCATGACGGAGGTTTCAGGACAAAGACTTCAGCAGTAACGGCCAACCCGACGCCCGGCCATCGAAATCCGGTGGCCGGGCACGACCAAAGAAATCGCGACGAGATGATGGGACGTTCGATCATGCCTAGCGGAGGCCCGAACGGGGTACTCTGAAACCTGAGGCCTGCGACGAAAGGAGCATCGATGAGTATCGCAACCTCCGAGCAAAGCGCAGTAGACAGCGTAAACAGACAGCTCTTTATCGGGGGCGAGTGGCGGGAAGCCTCAGGGGGCGAGACGCTCGCTGTCGAGGATCCTTCGACCGCCGAACCACTCTGCGAGATCGCGGACGCCACGCCCGAGGACGCGATGGCAGCGCTCGGGGCAGCAGACGAGGCGCAGGCCGAGTGGTCGAAGTACCCGCCGCGCGAAAGGGGTGAGATCCTCCGCCGCGCCTTCGAGAAGCTGGTGGAGCGTACGGACGAACTCGCCCTCATTATGACGCTCGAGATGGGCAAGGCACTCGCGGAGTCGAAGGCGGAAATCGCCTACGCCGCCGAGTTCTTCCGGTGGTTCTCAGAGGAGGCCGTTCGCATAGAGGGCCGCTACGCGATCCCGCCCGCAGGCACCGGGCGCATGCTCACCATGAAGCAGCCCGTCGGCCCCTGCCTCTTCATAACGCCGTGGAACTTCCCGATGGCGATGGGAACCCGCAAGATCGGACCAGCCATAGCGGCCGGATGCACGATGGTCGCCAAACCAGCCCAGCAGACGCCCCTGTCCATGCTCGCGCTCGCCGGTATCCTGGAGGAGTCGGGACTGCCCGGCGGCGTCCTGAACGTGGTGACGAGCTCCTCCTCCGGCGGCACTATGGGACCACTTATCGCCGATCCGCGCGCCCGCAAGCTCTCTTTCACAGGCTCGACCGAGGTAGGGCGCAAGCTCGTCGCCCAGTCGGCAGAGCAACTCCTGCGCGTCTCCATGGAGCTCGGCGGCAACGCCCCTTTCCTCGTCTTCGACGACGCCGACGTCGACGCCGCAGTCGAAGGCGCCATGGTCGCCAAGATGCGCAACATCGGCGAGGCATGCACCGCGGCCAACCGCTTCCACGTCGCCGATGGCGTCGCCGGTGAGTTCGCCGAGAAGCTCGCGAAGCGTATGGAAGCCATGAAGGTCGGACGCGGCACCGAGGAGGGCGTCGAGGTGGGCCCCCTCATCGACGGCGACCAGCGCGAGAAGGTCGCCGACCTCGTCGATGACGCACTCGGCAAGGGAGCCAGGGCCCTGATCGGTGCCGAGAAGATGGAGGGCGCAGGCTACTTCTACCGCCCCACCGTGCTCGGCGACGTCCCCGAGGACGCGACGCTGTTGAAGGAGGAGATCTTCGGCCCCGTAGCCCCTGTAGCCTCCTTCGACTCGGAAGAAGCTGCCCTAGCCGCCGCCAACGACACCGAGTACGGTCTCGTGGCCTACGTCTACACCAGCGATCTGAAGCGCGCCCTTCGCGTCTGCGAGGGCATCGAGACCGGCATGGTCGGCCTCAACCAGGGCATGGTCTCCAACGCCTCAGCCCCCTTTGGCGGCATCAAACACTCCGGCTTCGGTCGCGAAGGAGGGATAGAGGGCATCGAGGAATACCTGGAGACGAAGTACGTGGCCATCAATCTCTAGGAAGTTTGCGAGGCTTTGCCGCGGACCGGCCGAAAGGAGATAATGTCGGAAAGTAAGATGCGGGTTATCAACCCGGCTACGGAGGATAACATCGAGGTGATACCGACCTCTTCCCGCGAGGAGGTCGATGCTGCCGTCGAACGGGCGCAGGATGGTTTTCGCGAGTGGCAGGGATTCGCCGGGCTTGACCGGGCCGAGGTGTTGCATGAGATCTCCGCGCGGATGCGAGAGCATGCGGACGAGCTTGCGGAGGTCATGACGCAGGAGGGTGGAAAGCCCTTTATCGAGAACCGCGATGAGGTTACGTGGACGGCCGCTTGCTTTGACTATTATGGTGAGATCGCACGCGACTGCGTAGGGTACCTGCCGGCGCCTATCGAGCCGCAGCAGCTCGCTCTCGTCGTGAAGGAGCCCGTTGGAACGGTGGCCTGCATCGTCCCCTGGAACTATCCGCTGCTGCTCGCGGCCTGGAAGGTCGCACCGGCCCTCGCCGCGGGGAACGCGGTTCTTCTGAAGCCGTCCGAGGAGACGCCGCTCGCTACGCGGCGCCTTGCTGAGCTCATGCATGAGTTGCCCGAGGGGCTCCTGCAGGTCGTCTACGGAGCCGGCGAGGTCGGTTCCATGCTCGTTCGGCACCCTGGTGTGGACATGGTCGCGTTTACAGGGAGCCAGGACACAGGACGCAAGGTCGGCATAGCCGCCGCCGAGCGCCTCATCCCCGCGAATCTAGAGCTCGGGGGAAAGGACCCTTTTATCATCTGCGACGATGTCGACGTGGAGATCGCCGCGCAGGGCGCTGTGTGGGCCGCTTGCCTGAACGCCGGACAGGTCTGTACGTCATCGGAGCGGTTCTACGTGATGAGCAAAGTGGCCGACGATTTTGTCGAGGCGTCCAGGGAGTTCGTCGAATCGTTGAACATCGGGGACCCCATGGACCGCTCGACGGACATAGGGCCTATGATCAACGCCTCGGGCCGCGAGAAGGTCGAGCGCCAAGTCGCGGAGGCGATCGGCGACGGTGCTACTCTCGTCGCCGGCGGCGAGCGGTTCGGCGAGAAGGGTTTCTACTACAAGCCAACCGTCCTCACCGGCGTAACGCCTTCCATGACTGTGATGCGGGATGAGACCTTCGGTCCTGTTGTCCCTGTCGTGGAGGTCGGGAGCCTGGACGAGGCGATAGAGCAGGCCAACTCTGTGCCTTACGGGCTCGGGGCAAACGTGTATACGCAAGACTTCGAGAAGATGCTCAAGTGCATGCGGGAGATCCGGGCCGGAACCGTCTGGATCAACGACCCCCTTACCGACAACGACGCAGCACCCTTCGGCGGCCAGAGGGGGAGCGGCATCGGCCGCGAGCTCGGCCGCGAGGGTCTCGAAGCCTTCCAGGAGTCAAAGCACGTCCACATCGATCCCAGGGTCGAAAAGAAGGAGTGGTGGTACCCCTACGGCAAAGACGATGATCCTGGCCAGCGGACAATGTAGCGTGGACACACCTCAAAATCTGGCGCCTGGCGTCTACAGGGTAAACGCCTTCCGCTTCTCGAACGGACATTGGGCGACCTGGTATCAGGGGGCCGCGTGATCTCCACACCGGGCCACGGTCCAGATCATATCTCGCTGCTACGTGATGCGGATGGCCCGAACCCGATCAGCCACCTGCAGCCTGGTGATCCTGGACGACTGCCTCTTCGTAAGCGTGCCCAAAACGGTAGAGGGTCGCCTCATCGAAGCGTCGTCCGATAAGCTGCAACCCTACCGGAAGCCCGGAGGCTGTGGCCCCACACGGTATAGAGAGGCTCGGATGGCCCGTCAGGTCGGTCGGCCCTGTAAAGCGGGTTAGCGCGGAGCGAACGCTCTCGTCATAGTCTCCGATACTGACCCCGCGTTGCCCGATCTCCGTAGCCGTGATCGGAAGGGTTGGGGTGAGGAGCACGTCGACACTGTGGAGGGCGTGGTCGAACTCATCTGTGGCGAGCACCCCTCGCCGACGCGCGTTCGCGTAACGGTAAGCCTCCAGACGCTCGCCGTCCATCAGGCGCTCGCTGACCTCTTCGCCTAACGTCTCCGGCTCGTTTTCGAGGCGTTCCTCGTGGACGGCGTAGGCCTCAGCGCCGAGGATCAGCCGGTGCGCGTGGAGCGTGTCCCACAGGTTGGGGATCTCGACCTCCCGTACTTGCGCGCCGAGTAACCGAAAGACCTCTACGGCCTCGCGCACCAGCGCCCCGACCTCCTCCTCGACGTGATCGAAGTAGAAGCTTGTCGGAAGACCGATACCGGTTCCCCGGAGTCCGAGTTCGAGGTGGCGGGTAAAGTCTTCCGCAGGACGATCTACGGAGTAGTGATCTTCCGGGTCGTGGCCGGCCAGGACGTTCAGCATCAGGGCGTTGTCCGCCACGGTGCGGGTGATGGGACCGACGTGGTCGAGGCTCCATGAGAGAGGGAAGACACCGCTCTTGCTCACGCGCCCGAAGGTCGGCTTCATACCGACGATACCGCAGAGGGCCGCGGGGATACGGATGGAGCCTCCCGTGTCCGAGCCGAGGGCGCCGTAACAAAGGTTTGCCGCGACCGCGGCCCCCGAGCCGCCGCTGGAGCCGCCGGTGATCCTGCCCGCGTCGTGAGGATTCCGAGTTGGACCGAAATGTGAGCGGTCGCCCGTGGGACCGTAGGCGAACTCGTGCGTGTTGGTCTTGCCGACCAGGACGGATCCCGCTTCCTCCAGCTTCCGTGCTACGGTCGCGCTGTGGTCAGGGACATGCCCGGCGTAAAGAGAGGATCCCATCGTAGTGCGGACACCCCTGGTGTAGATGATGTCCTTCAGGGCGAAGGGCACGCCGTGCAGCGGCCCCCTGTAGTGTCCGGCCAGGATCTCTCTTTCAGCCAGCGACGCCTTCTCCAGGGCCCGCTCCGCCGTAACGGTAATGAAGGAGTTCGTCTCGTCCGCCTCGATACGCCCAAGCAGCACCATCACGACGTCGACCGGGGAGAGGCGTCTCGCCAGGAGTTCCCTGGAGAGGCCAGCGAGCGAGAGTGGCAGGTCTGACAAGCCTTTGCTCCTTCGAGGGCGGACGCGTGCAGTATCTCATAGCATTTCCACAACGTCCTCGGCCATGCGGTGTTCGGTGGGGTTAGGGGTGGTTGCCTCTCTCCGCAGGCGCCGCCCCCTCACTGGCGCGTAGGACCAGGATGGCCAGGTCGTCCCGCGGATATCCCTCTTGGAAATCAAGGACGACGCCCTTGACCCTCCTGGCTAACGTCACCGCGTCGCAGCCGGCGCAGGAGCTGAGGAGATGGCGCAACTTGCCCTCGCCGAAGAAGTCGCCGTCGGGGGAGCGCGCCTCGGTGACGCCGTCGGTGTAGAGGACGAGGGCCTCGCCAGGCATGAGACGCAGCGACGTATCCCTGAGCTCCGCGTCGGGAAACACGCCTAGCACCTTGCCCGAGCATCCGACCTCCTCCACCTC
>DASSCV010000237.1:0-3801 GCA_035697505.1 Rubrobacter sp. | reverse complement strand
GAAGGAGATGGCCTCTATCCTCGGGTTGTACTCCTTGAGACGGGTCGCCGTACCGACAAAAGTGCCGCTCGTGCCGAGCCCGGCGACGAAGTGCGTGACCTCGCCGTTCGTCTGCTCCCAGATCTCAGGCGCCGTCGATTCGTAGTGCGCGCGCGGGTTGGCGGGGTTGGAGTACTGGTCCGGATAGAAGTAGTGTTCGGGGTCCTCGGCGTAGAGCCTCCGCGCCTCGCGGATGGCCCCGTCCGAGCCGTCATCAGGGTCAGTAAGGACGAAGTCCACGCCGTAGGCGCGCAGGATCTTCTTTCGCTCATCGCTGGCGTTCTTCGGCATGCAGAGCTTCACCCTGTAGCCGAGCGCGGCGCCGATCCAGGCGTACGCTATGCCCGTGTTTCCGCTCGTCGCGTCGAGGATAGTCTTCTCAGGCGTCAAAGAGCCCGTCTTCTCACCGTCCCTGATCATCCACAGGGCAGGCCGGTCCTTGACCGATCCGCCCGGCGTGTACCACTCAGCCTTGCCGAGGATCTCGACGCCAGGGACCTCGGCCGAGATGACAGGCAACTCCAAGAGTGGCGTGCCGCCGACAAGCTCCAATACGTTCGTCGCCGCCCGCTGATTAATCCGAGTAATCATGTCGGGATTGATTATACAGGGTGGAAGTTCAGCGTCCAGAGAAGCGAGGTCAGATACCTGACCAACGTTATAGCCGAGAGGCAAGATAGGAGCCTCCCGGCTATGGTTGGTGCGTTGCAAAGGATTATACCTGAATCTTGAGTAGCGATTCTACGGCGAGAGCGCCAATTATCCCAAGGTTTCCAGAATCTCCGGCAAGGTGCGGCGACGGCAGGTGAAGATCGGGGTATCCAGCTCGGTATAGGAGCTGGCTTCGCTCTCCCTGAGCTCCATCATCAGGTCCTGGAATTTTTCGGGGGATTCGGCCTCGAAGGAGAGGATGAACTCGTAGTCGTCTATCCCGAAGCAGTAGCCCGTATTGTTCTTTACGGGGTAGTGTCTGCGTCCGATCTGCATGTGCTCGTTCATCATGCGCTGGCGCTCTTCGATGGGCAACCTGTACCAAGCCCGTGTCTTGACGAAGGGATAGACGAAGAGGTACTCGCCTTCTCCTGGCACGATGTACGTGCGGTTCTCGAAACCTGGAGTATGCTCGCCGACGTAGATGGAGCGCCTGCTCAAGGCGAAGTACGAGTAGGAGATTCGCAGGTACTTCCCGAGGCCCGTCTTCAGAAGGGCGCCGGTCATGCTTTCGAAGGCGTCGAGGTCGTAACCGATCCTCCACAACATAAAGTCTGCGTCTGCGCGCAGGCCCATAAGGGAGAAAGTACGCAAGAGCATCTCGCCAGAATGCACCTCCGCAGCTTCCAGGAACTCCCGCTTGCCCCTCGCGCGCCCCTCGTCGGGGAGGCGTCGCCAGAGGGGATCCAACTCGAAGAACACGTAGTTTATGTACTGGGCCGGAAGCTTGTCTTCCCCGGTCTGTTGCCGACGTGGCGTTGTCTCGGTCAATTTCTCTCCCTTGGGTCGATTTCAGGCTTCAGGTATTAGCCGTCAGGTCTTTATGGCGGTGGTGACGGCGTGCATTGTGGCATGTTGCTGCCCTTGGTCTCACCTGGTTCGCGTTACACATTTCCTTTTCCTGAAGCCTGAAGCCTGTCGCTTGACACCTCCAAACCGAATTCGTTCTCGTAGAGTTCGGACACCCGCGAGAGTTCCTCAGGGGTAAGGTCCGGCCTCTCCGAGGTCGCTGCGAACTCCTCTATCTGCTCCTTGCCGTAGATGTTCGGGAGGGTGGAGACTACTTCGGGGGAGGCGAGGACGAACTTGAGGGCGGCCTGGCCGAGGGTACGCTCGCCGGATTCGGTTAGGAAGGAGAGTTGCTCCACCTTCTTCAGGCCCGTCGTTAGCCACTCTTTCGGGCGGTGGCGACGGTGGTCGTTCTTTGCGAAGGTAGTGTTCTCGTCATAGTGGCCTTCGAGCATCCCCGAGGAGTGGGGGACGCGCACGATTAGGGACGTGCCCGTCTCTCTGGCGGCCTCGATCAGGCCCCGGCCAGGGTCCTGTTCGAGGAGGTTGTAGATCATCTGCACGCCTTCTATCCTGCGCTCGCGCATCGCCCTTACGCCTTCTTCGAGCCACCCGATCTTGGGTCCGAGGGCGATGCCGTAGGCCCTGATCTTGCCCTCGCCCTTGAACTCTTCCAACAGGGCGAAGAGCCCATCATCCTCGACGGCATCCATCTTGGTGTTGTGTAGCTGGAGGAAGTCTATGTATTCCGTGTCGAGCCTCTTGAGGCTCTGCTCCAGGGCGAAGCGGATAAACTCTTCCGACCAGACCTGCGGGCGCTCCTGCTGGCCGCGCCTGGCCGTATGGTTGTAGAAGTCGTAGCCGATCTTTGTCGAGATCACCACCTCGTCGCGCACGTGCCCGAAAGCATCTGCGAGGAGCGACTCTCCTTTACCCGAGCCGTACGTGTCCGCGGTGTCGAAGTAGTTGATGCCCCGCTCGCGGGCCTCACATAGGAGCCTTACGGATCTCTCGTCGTCCACCTCTCCCCACCAGCCGGTCGAGACTGTCCACACCCCGAAGCCGACCTCGGAGACCACTATATCGGTGCCGCCCAGCGTACGATATTTCATCTTCCGCTCCCTGTTCGTGTTCGGGCCCTGGATCAGGCTCCATTGATTTACTACATTCTAGCGTCGGACGCTGTTGACTTTCTATCACTCCGCGCGCGAGTCTATAATCTTCCGATGCTGGAGAAGGCTCTGGATCTCACGCCGTGATCGCCCGCTACGCAGGCGGGGAGAGCGGGGCGCGGAGGGCGGCCCGTGCCGGTTCTGTGGTGGTCGTGGTCGACGCCTTCAGGGCGAGCACGACCATAGCCGTACTCGTCTCGAAGGGCGCAAGGGTAGTGCCCGTCGCTTCTGTGGAAGAGGCCGCGTCCGCCGAGACGGACTTCCGCATCGGGGAGCGGGGGAGCGCGAAGGTGGCCGGCTTCGACTTTGGTAACTCGCCTACGGAGATCCTGGGTTCGGAGATACCGCCCGGCTCCACGGTCGCCCTCTCGACCACGAACGGGACCCGCGTCGTGGAGGCCGCCCGCGGCGCGAGCACCATCCTGACCGGTGCTTTCGTCAACGCCGGCATCCTTTCTGAGGAGCTGGCCGACGAGACCAACTACGACGCCGAAGTGGTGGTCGTCGGGTGCGGTTGGGAGGGCCGCCGCACATCAGAGGATGAGGCCGCAGCAGGGGCCATCCTCCGCCGCCTGTGGTCTCGTGGTGCGGAACTCGATGGGCGGGCCAGGCGCGTCGTCGAGGGTTATATGTCTCGCTCCGTGAGGACGCTGCGGAACAACAGTGCGGCGCGGAGGCTGAAACGTCTGGGGTATGAGGAGGACCTGGAATTCTGTCTCGCCGAGGACACCGTGCTCGTCGTGCCGCGTCTAATCGGCGATGCCTTCGTCCAGGGCGTCTCTTCCCCAGAGTGGCTCCGCCAATCTTCGGCCCTCAGGCCAACACAAAAAGCCCAAAATAGTTCTTGACAAGGGGATGGCGCGCCATTACCCTGGAGTCAGCGAAGGCGGATCAAATGTTACAAGCTCCGTCGAATCCGCGACGGGAAGGAGGTGAGTATACAAGTGACTATGACTATAACCCACGAGAAGACCCGCGAGGTTACCCGCGAGGACGTGGACCGGGCCATAGACGTCATCGAGCGTCACCTCGAGAAGGAGGCCAGGACCCGCAACCTGCTGGACGAGCAGGCGATCATGCGCCCCAAGGA
>DASSCV010000236.1:0-4952 GCA_035697505.1 Rubrobacter sp. | reverse complement strand
GTCGTGGGCGTGGTAGCGACGGCCCTGGTGTGGGCGACCCCCTTGGCCTCCTTTGTGGTGCCCGAGCGCGGCATGGGCACCACGATACTCGGTTTTGCCATAACGGTGGTCTTGGCAACGCTCACCCTGTCCTTGGGAGAGGAACTGGGATGGCGAGGCTACCTGCTCCCCAGGCTCTTGGGTGTGGGCAGGACGCGGGCGTTGGTGCTGGTCGGTCTTATCTGGGCCGCGTGGCACGTGCCCCTGATCTTCCTCACCCCCCTCTACCACGCCAACGGCAACAGGCTTTTAGTCCTGTGCCTGTTCGTAGGAACGATCGTGGCCGGCAGCTTCTTCTTTGGCTACCTCAGGATATGGACGGGCAGCGTGTGGCCGGCCTCCATAGCGCACTCGGTGCACAACGCCGCCTGGGGCACCCTAGGAGCGTTCACCGTGGCTTCCTCCCCTGTTGTGGTCAACCAGTACCTCGTAGGGGACAGCGGGATACTGATCCTGATAGGGACAGTGGTCGGGCGGTGTGGTTGGGTCGCAAGGTCAGCAAAGATGTTAGCCTCGTGCAGCCACCTTTGGATACAGGAGCTGCCCAACCGCAGGTGAGATAGATGGCAGATCCGCGGAGCCTCGAAGCTGAAGAGGGCTGAGGCGCTAGGCAGGTTGTCGGCCCGCTATTCACCGGAGTGCGTGGAAGTGGCATTCTGCGAACTTCGCCGTGACGGGGTTCTAAGATATTCGCATATGTCGGGTTCTCGGAAGTTGCCCCATCACTTGTGACCTCTCATACTTGGTCTGTTAACCAACTTGGGAAGCTAACGAGTTCAGGCCCTTTACGGGCGAGGGAGGTAGGCAAAAGGGATGAGCATCAACCAGCGGACCTTGAACAATGTGGTGCTTGCCTACATCGAGGCCTGGAGCACACCTGACGAGGCGGTGCGACGCGATCTATTAGATTCGAGCTTGGCGGACGATGCCTCCTATACCGATCCTGCGTACGAGGTACGGGGCAAGGAAGAAATCGCGAGCCACATAGGACGCTCCTTAAGTGGGGAGGCCTACGGGGGGGCCGCAGCTGGGGCCCGGATCCCGATCAGCAGCGGGGTAGACCAGCACCACGGGTTGTTTCGCTTCTCTTGGGTGATGGTAGATCCACAGGACCAGCTGCTATTGGAGGGCATGGACTTCGTGGAGCTGGCAGGAGACGGACGCCTCCAGCGCATCACTGGTTTCTTCGGAGCATTTCCGCCGATACCGGAAAGCTGGCCCGAAGACCTGGTGTGGCGCAGCGAGTAATCCTGCTTTCGAACACTTGAAAGCCCGGAGCTGTTGCGTCATGGCTTCCTCTCGCCCTTATTCACTCACCTTCGGGGAAGGTGCATTCTCCGAAGTTCATATCCTCGAACGTGATGATGTGGCGCATAAATACCCTGCCATATGGGCATCCTTCATCTGTAGCGCGTTGCCCTATGGGAGTGGGACTGAGCGGCGATTGAGGAATGGCTGATCAGAAGGCCAGGGAAGGCAGGAATCCGCAGAGCGGGGAGAAAATGAAGATCCCGGCCTCCAAGGTTCCGGCGTTCAAGGCGGGCAAATCCCTCAAGGAATCGATCTAATAGTGTCCTGGACGGCCGGGGTCTCAAGTTAGCTCCGGCCGAGCAATTTACTTGTTCACGGGAGTGCGCAGAAGGATAATTCCATGAAGTTCCCCTCGAGGGTGAGCTCGGAAGTTAGCAATTCCGCGAGGAGGTGCCTACAGCGTCTTGCTAAGCATTGAGCCGTAGGACATTGCGACTTCATGAAAGCTTCCCGACAGACAAATTGGAGCCATGCAACGAACGGTGAAGTGGGCTACCTGTTCGGGGTAAGCCTCTGCTCTGTCAACTGCTACGCCAGGATGGTTCCTTCCACCGTCAACTTAGTGCAAGGACAACCGACGTCCAGAGATGACGGTCGTTGTGCTCTTCTACCGGACCAATTTCCCCTATAGCGTAAAAACCCGCCCACGGCACGTCTGGGCCAACCGATTGCCGAAACCGCTTGAGGAGCTGCAACTTCTCCTGCTCACGGAACATCAATTCGCCTCTGGTCAAACACTCAAACTGGAAAACCAGGTTAGGTTTCTCACCCCCGAGTTGCTCCTTGATCTGCCTAGCCATCCGATCGAAGCCCGTGGCAATCTTCTCTCTGTCTCGGCTCGAGAACCAGACGCTCGTGCCCTCCTGCACTTCCGGTCCCTATACGATAATGGACCCGTCAGCCATCCTCACTTTAGGTACTCCTCGAACGACGTACTCTTCGTCTTTGATGTAGCTGGGGGCCTTGAAACTGAGCGCAAGCGATGTGGCGTAACGCATCCAGTCGCGATCGTCGGCGAGGGCACCCTCTGGTAGATACTCCCTTAGAACTTCTGCGGCTGGTTTACCGTCTATCTCGTAGATGACGTTCCCTTCAGAGCGCGTTACCTTCAGCTCGCCACCTATTGGTATCAAACCGTGGCTTACAGCCCATCCAGCCTGTGCCTTACCCAACAGCAGTGCGTAGGAGACCCCATCGGAGACGACTTCGTCGTCGCAATATTGGTAGGTTGGTTCCTCCAGATTGAGGTCGTTGCCAGCTCCCCCGCCCCAGAGTGGGAGGAACCGCTCGCTTGGGAGATTCTCCTCAAGCCCTGCAAAGAAGGGATCTAGGTTGTCTATCATTCCATCTGGGAAGACGAACAGCCCAATGGTCTCAGTAGATAAGTTGGGCAGCAAGTCTTGGGCTACCCGCTTCCCAACGGCGCGTGAGTCATCCCCAAGTCCAGGCGCTAACCCGTTGTGCCACTTCAGCTCCTCCGAAGAGATCGCCGTAACGACCACAGAGAAACCGGATTCATCTGCCTCGTCTGCGGTTATCGTACCCTCTGCCGAGCAACCTGTGAGGGGTGCACCTCCAGTAGTCTCGCGGACCGCACGCAACAGGGAGGGTTGATCGTATCCGATAGAGGCGAACATGAAGACGAAATCTGGCTTAGCGACACCCGCCTTCTGTAGTGCTTGCTCAGCGGCCTCACGACCCGCGACGTTGGGATTGTGATGTCGACTCATTCCGACACCAGCTTTGATTGCCATGAGCGTACCTCCTATTTGTCACAAACATATCTTAGCTTAGGAAGAATTGAGCAGCATATCATATGCGCCCTACCTCTCCTCACCATAGCGGCGATATATAGCTCCGAATCAAGCTAGCCAGGCGACTACCAGTCTGTCCGTAGTCGCAGCGAGGCGTGTCCCTGTGACGTGCATACGGGTCAATGTCATCGCGATCCGCTGTAGTTGGGCAGCTCGATACTGCCGTCGGCAGCCATCGGGAAGGAAGGGTTCCACGCCACTTCCCACAAGATGCCCTCGGGATCAGCGAAGAAACCGTGGCGCCCGAAGAAGATCTCCTGTGCCTCCTTGACTATTGTGGCTCCCGCCTCTGCAGCATCTCTGAGTACCGAATCCACCTGATTCTCCTCGGCAACGTTGTGCGCAAGCGAGACGCGCGAGAACCCGCCGTGCTCCACATCTTCTAAATCGAGGCCTGCGTCTGAGGCGAACGACGTCCTCGGGAAGAGGGCGATCACCACCCCACCCGTCTTGAAGAACGCCACCTCCTCGCCGCCAATCTCGGACTTGGGCCATCCCAATCCGTCGCGGTAGAAGGCGACGGCTCGCTGGAGGTCGCTGACGCCGAGCGTGAGGAGGCTTACCCTAGGTTCCATTGTCCACTCTCCTTCTCTTGCTAGCTGTGGACATATGAATTGTCCCGGGGGGAGCTTCCATTTCACCGCCCATTCGCCCAAGCCTGCGGAAGGTTCTCTGAGAGTCGTATTCGACATGCTGGAATGTATCGGAGCAGATCCGTCCTTTGAGACTGCATCGGCTCACATGAGATCAGATCCTTGAGCAACCTCAACCTCATCTCCAGATGGCGAATATCGTCCAGGTCCACGTGCAGCACTTCGGGGAAGCCGTTATCCACGCGCATACCTCTCACCGACCGCCCACATGGACCGCTGGCCGCTTCTCTGGGACCGGCTCGGCCTCCCGCAACACCTCGTGGGTGACCGGAGCTGTGTCGCCCTCGCCCAATAGGATATAGCGGAACAGGTAGACGATCGGGTTGCCCTCTGTCCAGCCGAAGTAGCAGTGCGGCGTTTTGTCCGTCGTGTCGCGCAGGTGTAGCAGGAATGCCGCGATCGCGTTGGGGACGACCGAACTCTCGGCCCTAAGCACCTGGTGCCCGCCAACCTCCACGCCCCTGACCTCAAGCACGTCCTCGAACTCCGATGCATCCACGACGTCGACCTCGAGGAAGAGGATCTGCTCGCTGGCCGGGATGTGGTTGTCCTCGCGCTGCTCTCTCTCTTTGCGGGTGTATTCCTCTTCCGTGCCCTGGCGCCGGCGGTGGGCAACGAGGTGGATGTGCTCTTCCGCTTCGTCGATGAACCTCTGCGCCGCATCGTCCACCTCTATGCGCTCCTGTCGCAGCTCCGTGGAGCGCTGAACCCGCGACACCAGCGAGACGACGACGATGGCAACACCGAAGAAGAAGGCGATCATGAGGCCGTCGGGGCGCTGCACGGCGTTAGCGACCAGGGCGTAGACGAACACCGCGGTGACCACTCCGAACGCGAACCCGCCCCGCCTCGAGCCCCCGCGCCAGGTGGTCAGGGTCACGGCGAAGGCGGCCGAGGTCATCATGGCGAGCACCCCGGTCGCGTAGGCTCCGGCCTGAGCGTCCACTCCCGCCCCGAAGGCTATCGTGACGACGAAGGAGATGGCGGTGTAGACGAGCACGAGCGGCCTGACCGCCCGCCCCCACTCCGGGGCCATCCCGTAGCGCGGCAGGTAGCGGGGAACGATGTTCAGGAGCCCGGCCATAGCCGAGGCTCCCGCGAACCACAGGATGGCTATGGTGGAGAGGTCGTAGGC
>DASSCV010000235.1:0-11917 GCA_035697505.1 Rubrobacter sp. | reverse complement strand
CTCGCGCTCGTAGAGCAGCTCGCAGCCGAGAACATCAACGAAGAACGCGGTTGCCTGTTCCATGTTGGGCACGGTGATGCCGATGTGGTCTACGCCGCGCAGTCCCCGCAGTGGCGGGCTCTCACCAGACGTTGTAGATAGGTCATCCACCTTTGACTCCCTTCGTGCCTGCTGCGACAGATCTTACACTGCTGACATGCGACTGCTGGTCCACAGGCCGGGCGTGCCCTGCATTTCTAAGTTCATGACACACTCAGATGCTAATCAGAGGTTGTCCCTTCTAAGTGTGGCTTGTGACCTGGCCGCCTAGAGCGGAAGAGTTCCGAGCAGCGCAAGCCGGTATTTAGGAGATCGCGTCTCCGTCCTCGTGTTCGCCGGAGCGGCTTTTCACGAGCTCCAAGAGGCGTCGTCTGAGGCCCGACTCGAGGACTCTAATCATCCCCGGCGCCGAACCGCAGATCACAATGCCGGCCGGGATCGAGACGGCCAAGAGCGGGGTTCTCGTCTCTTCATGATACATATAGCCTGCCTCGCCGTGGCCCTGTGCCGTCAGGATGTTGCCCAGGGAATCGGCTGAGAGTGAAGGCTGCTCGAACGGAACGACCCTGGCGAACGTGAGGTACTCGGCGAACATGAAGGGTCTTGGTAGTTGCACGCTGGAGTGGCTGGTCTCTTCTTCGAAGCCTTGGTGAAACTTTCGCACAAACGTTTCGACGTCATCGGAGACCAAGCACGCCGCGAGGCTGCGAGCTACGCCGCCGAACGGCACGTCCGCGATGGGCACAAGCCCCAACGTTTCCAAAGGCCCCTCCGAGCCTTGAAGCTGGTAAGAGCTGCCTCCGAGCGAACGCGCCGGGACCGTGACGAAGTGGGCGGAGAGGTCCGACGCGACATCCGCAATCGTCGTCTCGTGTATCTGCACGATGCTGCGGGCCGTCTCGAAACCGTACCAGTGTTCCATACTCGCTGATTATCTCTTATCCGCGTGCCGCGCGCTGGCGGTAAGTTACTCAAGAAGCCGGCGTCGATTCTCGCCTCAGTGCGGATCCCACATGGGATAATAAGGTGGCTTGGCTCGACCCCCAAGGGAGGGAACACATGAACCCCGATTCTGAGCTCACTGTTCGCGGCCTTGTCGTCCACGCGGTCGACGTGCCTATGAACCGTACTCTCAAGACCGGCGGCGGCGAGGTCGGCTCGGCAGCGATGGTCTTGATCGACCTCCTGACCGAGGAAGGGATCACGGGGTGCAGCTACCTCTTCTGTGCCACACCTTTGGTGCTGAAGCCCCTGGCCAATCTCCTCTCCAACCTCGCACCTCTGATCGAGGGCGATCTCCTCGCCCCCGTCGAGATCGAGCGAAAGTTGCAGAAGACGTTCAGGCTCTTGGGGCCGCAAGGACTTAGCGCCATGGCGGTGGCTGGAATCGACATGGCTGCCTGGGACGCTCTGGCAAAGTCTTGCAAGATGCCCCTGGTGAGGCTGCTCGGCGGTAGGTCATCCAGGATTCCTGCCTACAACAGTTGCGGGCTTGGCATGATCGGCCCCGAGCGCGCGGCAGAAGAAGCCCAGGAACTCCTTGCTCCAGGTTTCCGTGCCATCAAGGTCAGGCTAGGGTACAAGGAGCTAAAGACTGATCTCGAGGTAGTCCGGGCGGTCAGGGACTCGGTCGGTGAGGAAGTGGTGCTGATGTCTGACTACAACCAGTCACTATCGGTTGCGGAGGCAGGTAGACGCGCTGCGGCATTGGAAGGCGAAGGACTCTACTGGATAGAAGAGCCCACTCGCGCCGACGACTACTCTGGCCATGCCCAAATCCGGCGCGATACCAAGACCCCCGTCCAGATCGGAGAGAACTGGTGGGGACCGCACGATGCGGCCAAGAGCATCGAGGCGGGTGCCTCCGATTATGTTATGCCAGACGCCATGAAGATCGGTGGGGTTACGGGCTGGCTTAGGGCCGCAGCGCTCGCGGGGGCTGCAGGGATTCCACTCTCGAGCCATCTCTTCCCGGAGATCAGCGCGCACCTTCTCGCAGTGAGCCCCACGAGGCACTGGCTGGAGTACGTCGACTGGGCCACCCCGATCCTCGAGGAGCAGATCAAGATACAGGATGGTTATGCCACGGCATCCGATGCGGCGGGGATCGGCATTTCCTGGGACGTGGGAGCTGTCCAACGTTACTCGGTGGGTGAGCCGTGAAACCCGCTACGTTGGGCGGAGTCATGGACAGCCAGCACCATGCGAGGAACCTCTAAACGGTCTCGACCTTGACGATAACCTTTGTCGTTCACGGTCCAGTAGGGCAAAATGTACGCCAGGCAGCCTATCAACATCCATGGGAACTTGCATGAGCTATCTCCCCATAGAAGATCACGGGATCATAGGTGACCTGCACACTGCTGCTTTGGTCGCCACGGACGGGACTATAGATTGGCTTTGCCTGCCCGCTTTCGACTCTCCCAGTGTCTTCGCTTCTATCCTGGATGACCAGAGGGGTGGCAACTTCAGTCTACGTCCTGCAGAGTACACCCGCAGCCAGCAACTCTACCTGCCTGGTACCAATGTTCTCCTTACTCGCTTCATCAGTCCCGATGGTGTCGCCGAAGTAATGGACTTCATGCCCATAGAAGATGATCGTGCGTCACGCCACGACCTGATCCGCGACATTCGGGTCATAACGGGTAGGGTACCGATCGATGTCTATTGTCGCCCGGCCTTCGACTACGCTCGCCAAGAGCACACAATCGAGTTCCTCGAGAGCGGGGTGATCTTCAGGGGGACAGGTACGGCCTTGAATCTTGCTAGCGTGGTGCCACTCAAAGAGGGCCCGAACCGTGGCGCTCTGGCGCGATTTGAGTTGAAGGCGGGTGAGAGCGCTAGTTTCGTCCTCCAGCAGCTCGACGAAGGCGAGGGGCCTAGGGAGGCACCCAATCGAACTGAGTGTCAGGAGTTGCTACAAAGTACGCTGGACTTCTGGCGGCGGTGGATCTCCAAGAGCACTTACGGTGGCCGTTGGCGCGAAATAGTGAACCGATCTGCCCTTGCCCTCAAGCTCATGATCTACGATCCCACCGGAGCGCTGGTCGCGGCCCCCACCATGGCATTGCCGCAGTCTGTGGGGAGAGCGTACAACTGGGACTACCGCTACACCTGGCTCAGGGACGCGGCCTTCGCCATGTTCGTGCTCGTCCGTATCGGTTTTCGGGATGAGGCTCACAAATTCATGGGCTGGCTCCAAGAGCGCTGTCATGGCTCCGGCGGTCTGCTCCAGCCGATCTACGGCATAGACGGTAGGACTGAACTTGATAGGGAAGAGCTGCGCCATCTTTCCGGCTATCGTGACTCTAGACCAGTAGGAGTGGGAAATGGGATCTACAACCAGCTACAGCTCGTTCTCTACGGCGCCGTCCTCGACGCGGTCTACCTGTACAATAAATATAGTGCTCCCCTGGACTACGAAGTCTGGCAGAGCCTGCGAAGCCTCCTGGGTTGGCTGAGCCGGAATTGGCACCAGCCTGACGCGGGGATGTGGGATGTTCGTGATTCTCGCGAACACTTCGTATCATCGAAGGTGCTGAGCTGGGTAGCGCTGGATCGAGGGATACGACTGGCTTACCAAAGGGGACTACCAGCCGACGAAGAAGTCTGGATCGACCAGCGAGATGCCGTCTACGAAGAGGTCATGAGCAAGGGCTGGAATACGAAGAAGGGGAGCTTCGTTAGGCACTACGGCTCCGAAGCCCTGGACGCCTCACTACTGCTCATGCCCGTGGTCGAGTTCGTCGGGCCCACAGATCCACGTTGGCTCGCCACCCTCGACCGTGTGCAGAAGGAATTGACCTACGACGTGCTCGTAGAGCGCTACGAGGGAGAGTCCGCAAATGAGGGGCCTGCGGACGATCAGGGTGCTTTCGGTGTTTGCTCTTTCTGGCTGGTAGAGTGCCTTACCAGGGCCGGACGCCTCGATGAGGCCCGACTCGCTTTGGAGAAGATGTTCTCCTACTCCAATCACCTCAGGCTATATGCCGAAAAGATAGGCTACTCTGGGGAAGCATTGGGTAACTTCCCCCATGCCTTCACCCATCTGTCCCTCATCACGGCCGTGGTGCGTCTAGATCGGGCTCTGGGTTAAGGATACCGACGCCGGTGACAGAGGGGTGTTGATAGGGCGTTAGCCGAGAGGTTTTGTGACCTTTCCTCAGAGCCGCTTGAGGACATCTAAGGATATCCCCGGGCGAAAACATCCCAAGTTCCATTTGCGACCGGGGTCTGCCGCAGCTTTCGGTGAGAAGATCAAGTCTGCGAGCAGGCAAGACACCTGCACGCTTACCTGACCGACTTTCAGACCTCCGAGGCACAAGGCCATAGAATCTGAGCCGATGAGGATCTTCGAAGGAAAATGACAGGGGCGTGATAGACGGCGGAGCAATGCTGGGAGCTCAGGCCCTCTTTGCCTTGGAACTGGTCGTCCTGTACGCTGCCGGTTCGTACGCGATGGGTCGCCTGATGAGGATTTCGGGGTTCGGTGGTAGCGGGAGCGTAATGGGACGAGTGGGTTTCTATCTCCTGGTATATCCTGGTGTGGTTCTTCACGAGGGCACTCACTACCTGGCGTGCCTGCTCACTAGAACCAAGGTCACCCGCTTCGCACCATTCTTGCCGGGCAGGAGGTCGAACGATGGTCGTCTCGTGCTTGGCTACGTCCGTCATGAGCGCCGTGCCTTCCCCGTCGGAGCGCTTATCGGGCTGGCGCCGATACTCGTGAATCCTTTGGGACTCCTGCTCGTCACCGCATTGCTAACGCCCCTCACGTTTCAAGAGGTCGCTAATCCCTCTGCCAGGGTTGTAGTAGAGGGGATCTTCGCGAGTGGGTATCTAACCGATACCCCACTGCTGGCTGCTTTCTGGGCATACCTGTCCCTAAGCTTCGCGTTGGGAAGCGTACCTAGCCGAGAAGACCTATCGAGTCTGCCGCTGCTAGTGGTCTTCGGAGGCGGGATTCTCTTGCTTACTCTTTTGAGAACAGGCTCAGAGAGTGTTCTCTCCCCAGCGATCTACGACCTGTCCGCGCTAGCGGCTGGACTCTACGCCCTGCCTGCCATAGTAGCCGTTGCCGCGGCCCTCACCATGGCTCTTGCAGGACGGGCGATTCGGTGCTGAAGCCGGATTGGGGTCGCTCATCGATGCTTCTTTGCCTTGGTGTGCGGGTAAGATGTGGAAGTATGGCCTGGTATGAGAATCAGGCTGGAGCCTGCTGGGGAGACGTTACGCCCCACTCGGGCCATAAAGGGAGGCTGTCGGATCAGTGAAACAGGGAGCGCCATAGTGCGTGCGTCGAGAGAGGCTTCCGGAGGACCGCTGCTCCTGCAGCTCGCCGCCTTCTTCAGTAGCTTCGACCGCTTCGTGGTCGCTCCGATGCTCATCACCATCGCCGCCTCCCTTCAGGTGTCGCTTACCGAGGTTGCGGCGATGGCCAGCCTCTACTACCTGTTCTATGGCTTGATGCAGCCCGTATGGGGGATGGTATCGGACCAGCTCGGGCGCGTGCGTGTTATGCGCCTGTCCCTCTTCGGGGTCACGGTTGCGGGGGTTCTCTCCGCTTTTGCCCCCAACCTGACTGTGCTGATCGCCGCACGAGCATTCGCCGGTGGACTCTTCGCGGCGGTGATACCGGCCTCCCTAGTCTATATAGGCGACACGGTTGGTATGGGATCTCGGCAGAAGGCGCTCGCCGACTTGATGGCCGCCTCGGCCGTGGGCACGGCGCTGGCAACCGTCTTCGGGGGAGTTGCTGCATACCTCGATGGCTGGAGGATCGCCTTCGCAGCTCCTGCCCTCGCTGGTGCTGCTCTTGCCGTCTTGCTTGCCTGATTGCCGGAGCCGAAGTCCTTCTCCGAGGAGAAGCGAGAGGGGCCACTGGTTCAGGTTGGCCGTGTCCTCGATGAGCCTTGGGCCCTTGTAGTGGTGGGCATTGCGTTGGTAGAAGGGGCGGTGATACTGGGCTTCCTCACCTTCCTCGCTCCTTCTCTCGAGAGTGTTGGCTTCAGCCCCGCGGTGGCCGGGCTGGCGGTCGGACTATACGGTCTTGCGGTGCTCGGCTGGACCCGGGCCGTCAAGCTCGTCGCTAATCGGCTCGGGGCGAGCGCGCTGATCCTGATCGGTGCCAGCATGCTAATGCTGGGTTACGCCTCGGGCGCTGTAGGACCTTCGCTCGCGAGCGTGAGCGCCGCGGCAGTACTCGTCGGCGGAGGGTTCGCCTTTATGCACTCCACTCTCCAAACCTGGGCAACCGAGGTCATACCGGAGGCGCGGGCCACCGTGATCTCGCTCTTCGCCGCTGCACTATTTGCCGGGAGCGCGGTAGCCACCATCGCCGCGGCGCCGCTCGCGGAGGCCGGTTCCTTCAATGTGCTCTTCGCGCTAGGCGCCCTGGCGGCCGTCCCTCTGGGACTTTTCGCTGGCCTGGCGCGCCACAGATCATCCCGGTAGCGGTTGGGATCGCGATCCTGCGCTCTCGCCTCTACGAGATAGACCTCCTGAGTATCCTCGATTCCGGACAGAGAGAACTCTGCCTAGCTGGTCGTTGCGTCCCTCTCCCGGGCGATGGCTTCGCTCTCGCCTGCCACGTCCTGGGACATCTCGTCCTCGTAGGTATCCGTGATCAAGTAGACCGATATGAAGGTTATGACGGCCATCGCGAGTATGTAGAAGGATACCGAGAGCGAGGTGCCCGTCGTCTCCAGCAGCCAGACCATGATGATCGGCGCGAGTCCTCCGGCGAAAACCGCCGCCCCCTGGTAGCCCAGCGAAGCTCCTGAATAGCGCACCCGTGCGCTGAACATCTCGGCGAAGAGGGCTGCCTGCGGACCGTACATCATGCTCAGGAAGACCTGCCCGAACGAGAGGGCCAAGGTGATGAGCACTATCTCTCTCGTGTTCACGAGCCAGAACATAGGGAACGCCCACAGCCCCAGGAGTACCGCTCCGATCAGGTACACCGGCCGCCGGCCGACCCGGTCGGTAAGGGCGGCAAAGCCTAGAAGGGCCGGTATCTGGATCGCGGAGGAGATCAAAACGGCGGTCAGCATCGCGTCGCTAGACAATCCCAGGCTCCTGGTGCCATAGTCCAGGATGCCGCTGATGAGGATATAGAATGACCCATTGATGACGAAGAAAGCACCCCCCGCCAGCAGTATCTGCTTGGGGTGCTCCCTAATGACCTCGAGCACTGGCGAGCGTTGCTGGGTCTCGTTGCCCTCCTGCTGCTCCTCCAGGTGCCTGAACGCGGGCGTCTCTTCGAGCCTCAGCTGTATGTACATCGCCACGCCGATGAGCAGAACGCCTATCAGGAACGGTATTCGCCAACCCCAGGCCAGGAACTGCGCCTCGGTGGTCAGCGCCCCGACCGCAAGAAAGATCAGGTTCCCGAAGATGACCCCGACGGGAACCCCCGTCTGGGCAAGGCTTCCGAACAGGCCTCGCCTGTTAGGGGGAGCGTACTCCGTCGCCAGCAAGACCGCGCCACCCCACTGGCCTCCGATGGCCAGGCCCTGGCAGAAGCGGAACACAAAGAGCAGTATCGGCGCCCAGACCCCGATCGTTGCGAAGCCCGGCAAGAGGCCAACGAGCACCGTCGCCGTGCCCATGAGAATAAGGGCGATGACCAGGGTGGGCTTGCGGCCAAGCCTGTCCCCGAAGTGGCCGAAGAGCACGCCTCCTATCGGGCGGGCCACAAAGCCTACAGCGGCCGTGCTGAACGATGCAAGCACTCCGGCTACCGCGGACGACTCAGGGAAGAACACTGCAGGGAAGACGAGCGCCGCCGCTGTAAGGTAAATGAAGAAGTCGTACCACTCGATGGAGGACGCCACAAGGGCTGCTAGGCCCGCTTTTGTGATATCCGACCTTTGTGGTTCGGCTCCTTCGCCAACCGTAGTCATCTGTGCCCCCTATCTCTCATGGAAAAACGCTTGCAAACGTTTGCGGAATAACCGCCTACTTGAACGAGATGCTCACCGAGCCTGCTCTGTATGCTCATCCCCCTCCCCGATGCTTTCCCTGAGCGCAGATTAGACTACTCCGAATCTGGAGTCAATCGTTGCGAGTTTAGTCTCTCCTATAGTATGGTAACAACGACCCTGCTGGAGAAAGTACGGCTAACGAAGCTGTAAAGGGCTGAAAGCAACCGATCTGCAATGTAGGTGGGGAAGGAGGGTGCCTCTTCTATGATGGAAAATATAGCGTGCCATCCCCTGCCTCCCTTTGAGTCCCGGGGGCACCGTCCGGGGTGTCCAGTTCCACTCGCACACAAGATACTCTTGATCTTCACGGTGGCCGGAACTGCCCTCTTCGCGGTAGCTTGCGGGGGGCAGCAGGTTGGCGAGTTGCAGCGCCAGTCACATTCAGTGGACGTGCAGCAGGCTCGTTCCGTGCGCACTGACCTCGAAATGGGTGCTGGAGAGCTGAACCTCACCGGAGGCGCTGACCGGCTGATGGAGGCGGACTTCGCCTACAACGTCGCCGACTGGAAGCCCGAAGTGAACTACGAAGTAAGCGGTGATACGGGCGACCTTAGCGTGCAGCAGGGGCAGGGGGACGGCCCGAACATCACCGGCGACGCCCGCAACGAGTGGAACATTCGCTTGAACGACGAGGTGCCGACTGCCATCAGTGTGCAGATGGGCGCTGGAGAGAGCGACCTGGACCTCGACAGCTTGACGTTGACGAGGTTGGATCTCGAGATGGGCGCGGGTAGGACCACGATAGACCTCACCGGTGCTTACGATCAGGACCTCGTCGCCAGCATACAAGGCGGAGTGGGCAGGGCCACGGTGCTGCTGCCCAGCGAGGTGGGCGTTAGGGCGGAAGCCCGGGGCGGTTTGGGTCAGATCAACGCCGAGGGCCTCCAGAAGGAGGGAGATGTCTACGTCAATGACGCTTACGGAGACTCTGAGGTCACTCTCGATGTCGATATCCAAGGTGGGGTAGGGCAGATCAACCTCGAAGTAGTCTAGGAGGGCTGCTAGAAGGCCGCGATCTTTTCGCGTTGCAGGCAGAGATCCTCACGTAGATGCCCGTCGTGCTGCACGGCAAAACGTTGCGGATCCTTAACAAATGGGGCTGCAGCTACGGCTCACACTGGTTTGTTAATATGTGGATGTCAACCGCCAAGCTCTTACAGGGGTAGAGATACATGGTGCAACACGAGCAAGATCGAGTTCTGGGGCGCGACACGAGCGGCCCGATCACGGCGGAGCAACTCGACGTGGTGCCGTGGAGCCACGGGAACACGGACGCGGTGGTCGAGTTCACGACCAATGAGCTGACCACAACCTGCCCGATCACCGGTCAACCGGATTTCTACGAGCTGAAGCTTACTTACCGCCCGAAAGGATGGCTGATCGAATCCAAAGCCCTCAAGCTCTACCTGTGGGCCTTTCGCGACAAGGGGATCTTCGCCGAGGACCTCGCGGCGACGCTCCTCGAGGACCTCGTCGGAGCATGCGACCCACATGAGATGACGGTGGACCTGATGCAGCAGGTACGGGGCGGGCTCAAGATCCGTACCGTTGTCCGCCATCGCCGCGAAGAGTAGATCGCTGCACTAGCAGGCTAGCCCAACACCTCGTCCATCCTGTTGGCGGAGGTCCTATCCACAGAGAGCATCCAGCGAGAGTGGCGGTCGAAATTAGGCCGAATCGAGGCGTTCCAAGCGAGGTGCTGAACGTACGTGGGGAGTGCTTGCCTCTCGCAAGCAGGAGCGTGATGCAGCTGTGTCTCAGACCGCACCGACGTATCTCCGCTCACCTCGCACGCCTTGGCATGGGCATGAAGTGGGCCGTTGATTATTGTCTGGGCGCCCAAGTGGCGCCGATGGTAGTTAGACAGTGGGCGAAACAAGTTCGCTTCATCGGCAGGTTAGACCGTGGCGCATGACGTCACGGAGTTCCTCGGTCAAGTCAGCACTGTCTTGTGGGCGGCCGTGCCAGGCGGCAGGCGTGCTCTGAAAGAGAGCCGCTTGCCACCCATCCGCATTCTGGATTGCCACCAATGTCTGGATAGTGTTGCCTGCTGGGTTGATGTCGTCGGAGTTGGGAGGGATCATCCCAACAACCGCGCGAAGGAGCCCCACATCGCGACCTAGCATCCGAATCTCGCGCACAATTGCAACGTATGCCGCAGTGGGGTGATCGGCGAAGATGGGACGCAAATGGTCCTCGATTGCTGCGCGCGAATCAGCTTGGCTGCCGTCGAATCCGACGATGTTGCCGTCTTCTTCAAAGCGGGCGGCCATCGCAGCAGCGTCTTGCTGGTTCCAGGCGATGAGAATCTGCTCGTATAAAAGGCGAATTGGGTGATCATACGCCATAGTGTCGGTACTCGACATTTCGAACCACTCCCGATTATCTCGCGCGAGGTCGCAACGAACTAGTTTTGCATAACAATAATTCTACGGTCGGGAAAGGCGCCCTTCATCACGCGTTTGGCTCCTCGAGTATGATCGCAACTTCCCCGTAGCACGAGGTAGATGATCCACTTCTCAACCGTCCCTGCCTGCTTGCGGAGTGCGCTTCGAGGGTAACCTAAAAGCTTATGGAAGAACTCTTGGTCACAGGGGTGGGCTACCTGAAGTTGGCGGTCGAGGCGGTGGGGGCAGCGATTGTGGGTTTCGGTGCCCTCTCGACCGCCGCTATTTACGTGCTGTCGCTATTAGGGATAAGAAGGCGCTCCAACTCCGAGATCCGGCTGTTCCTGGGGCGCTATCTAGCTTTGGGCCTGGAGTTCCAGCTCGGGGCCGACATCCTCGGTACGGCCGTGGCGCCGACGTTCGCCGAGGTGAAGCTCCTGGCCGCCATCGTGGTCATCCGCACGGTGCTCAACTACTTCCTCTCCAAGGAGATCGAGCGCGAGCGTCAAGAGGTGGAGTCCACCAGGCGTGGGGCTCAGTAGACATGCAGGTATCGCTCGCATGCTTCCCCTGGTTCTCTCCTTTCAGGAGATCTATCTCGTTCCTCTTCACGCTCAAATCCTGACGTGCTAGAGGAGCGGATCACCACCCGAGGACCACTCTTCGTACGTCTCAGAGTAGGAATCCTCGGAAGTCACCACAAATCTCAGCCGGTTCTTAGCCGGTTCTCAGCCCGCTCTCACATATCGCTGTTAGTTATCTTGGTTATAAGAGCTCGACCGGATGAGGAAGGGGACCATATAGGCTCCGGTACAGAGAGAATCGAGATGAGCAGACCCGGCCGCGACTAGCACACCACTCTACTCTCCGAGCCCACCTACACAGGAGAAGTATATGAGGTCAGTGGAACAAGTCCACCTCAAGGAGATGCCGGAGCGACCTCACCGTCTCGGGAGTTATCGAAACCGAGGTGTGCGTGGGCGATATGTTCCGGATTGGGGAGGCGACCGTGCAGGTCAGCCAACCGCGTATGCCGTGCGCCAAGCTGGCCGTGCGGAGAGCTGGATCGCGGAACTTAGCACCGTCTCACGTGAGACGATGATCAAGAAGGTGGGCGAGCACGTGTCCAATTCGGAGATCTCACCGTTGGCGTACACAAGGCTAGTGGCCCAATGCTCGATACTCGTCGTGATCGCCGGTATCGTCTCCTGGCTCATCGCAGCATAGGGGTAGGCTTACGCAGAGTCACTTTTCAAGCTGTGCCGGGGACCCCAGAGGAGGTCCCCGACTTTGATACTACAGGCCATCGCTCCTACCTCAGACGGGCTCGTCGGCAGCGCCAGCTTCAGCGGTGGATAGCTGGGAGCTCGAAACCGCTCTCTTGCTCTTCCCGAAGCGGAGGTACAGAGAGGGCAGGACGAACAGGTTCAGCAACGTCGAGGTCACCAGCCCGCCCAGAATCACGATCGCCATGGGATGCTCGATCTCATGACCGGCGACGCTGCC
>DASSCV010000234.1:0-3620 GCA_035697505.1 Rubrobacter sp. | reverse complement strand
TGCCGCTTAGGAGCCGTAAAAGGGCGTGCCCACAGTGCAAGGCATGACATTGGCGTGCATACGGGTCAATGTCATCGCAATCCGCTGTAGAGCCCTCTCCTTTGGAAAGGCTTTCGCCTCCTCCTAGCGCCGCCCAGCTAGGGAGCGTTGCCGCCATGGTCTAAGACCGCCCCCCTCTATCCTCCACTTGAGCATCTCAGCCCTATAGACGGCCTCCCTTGGCGCACGCTCGGCTCTGCGCATCTTAGAGTAGGATGCGCTCCAAACTTCCTCTGCCCTGCGTGCGGCTTGCTGTGCTCGGCGCTCCTGCTCAGCTTTGCCCTTTCGTAGTCTCTCCCTCATAGGCATTTTCCTACCACCTTGGGGAGGCAGGCTAAACCCCCTCTGTGGCGAGTAGTACTCGGTCGGCTAGATATCGCGCTGTATGCGGCGTGCATCCCCAAGTGGAGCGAACTTCTTAGAACTCCGTATAGGCGAAGTTCGCATTCTGGGAATTCCGCGAAGTCCGTATCCACGATCCTGAATAGGCTAGGCCCTTAAGGTACACCAAGTCCTCGCTGCGGCTGATTGAGAGGAACAGGGGCTCACAACATATGGTAGCCCAGAATAAAGATGCAGGAAACTGCTTCCTGTACTGTCGCTGATTGCGATTATTCAAAGGTGGCCTATGCGGCGTTCCTTGGTGAACGTATTGGCAAAGAGGCGGCCTAGAGCGCGCTACGCCGAGGCGAGGTAGGCAGTTTTCTCACGAAGGCGGACGTGGATAGGATCGTCTCCGCAAGCCTGGCACGCGAAAGAATAGCCACCTGGCAGAGCAAAGATACGCCATATAGCAGATGCATACCCCCTCGTCTCCGCTCATACTTGCCCTGCTAAGTACAACGTGGGCCTAAAACAAGGCCCTCCCTTCTACGAATGAAGGGGTAGGAGCAGATAATGAGGACACGGCGGACCACCATCAAGGCTCGAGCAAAGAGCGACGGACTACGGCTACTAAGAACCATCAACCACACCCAAGCTCACGGGGAAGAAGGGGCACGGACGGACCCAACGAGAGCGGCGCACCAAGCGGGCCTGGATCTCGGCTCCGAGCGTTACGAAGATGCCATGGCGTACCTCGTGGAGCAGGCCGCATTGCTAGCAGACGCGCGCATGTCCTTCGGCGACGATGTTGGAGACCAACACCCCCACGGATACGCTTCCTACTTCTTCACCAGGCGGGCGCTGACGCTGCTGGAGGGATGACAGCCCCGCCTGCAATTTTTCACCAAGCGAGGTTACCAGAAGATAGACAACCTTTGGTTTGGAGGCTCGAGAAACCGCCATAACCATTCTCGGCTGTGTACTCTTGATGCTGCGTGTCGCACATACCATGTGCGACAATACCTCCCCTGCTCCTGGAGGTGGTGTAATAGGTCCAATGCAACCATCCGAATACGGCGAATCATCCAGGCCGACCCACGAGATTCTCAGGGAGAGCGAGGAGCGCTTCCGCCTCCTGGTCGAGGGCGTCAAGGACTACGCCATCTTCATGCTCGACGCCGATGGGTACATCACAACGTGGAACATTGGGGCTCAACGCATCAAGGGCTACGAGTCCGAGGAGATCATCGGGGAGCACTTCTCGATCTTCTACACCGATGAGGACATCGAGCGCGGACATCCCGATGAGGAGTTGCGCATCGCGGCCGCCGATGGCAGCTACGAAGAAGAGGGAATAAGGGTTCGCAAGGACGGTGCGCACTTCTGGGCTAGCGTGTTGATCACAGCGTTGAGGGACGAGGAAGGTGACCTCCGCGGCTTCGCCAAGGTGACTAGGGATATAACCGCGCGCAAGATTGCCGAGGAACGCGACCGTTTGCTGGCCAGCGAGCAAGCGGCCCTGGAGAGGGCCACGGATATTCTGGAAAGCATCAGCGACGCATTCTTCGCCATCGATGGGGAGCGGCGTTTCACCTATATCAATGGCAAGGCGGAGCAGTTCTGGGGGCTGTCTCGGGATGAGTTGCTGGGCAAGAACATCTGGGAGGAGTTCCCCCAGGCCGTGGGTTCCGAGTACTACCGGCAGATACAGCGGGCCATGGAGGAGGGCGTCACCACGGAATTCGAGGCTACATTTCCTGTTCTCGGAGCATGGGTAGCGGGGAGGGCCTACCCTTCTCGGGAAGGGCTATCGGTGTATTTCCAAGACGTAACCGAACGCAAGCGGGCGGAGGAGTCCCTCAGACGGGTGACCGACGCCGAGCGCAAGCGGATAGCGCGTGACCTGCACGACGGCGTCCTACAAGATTTCTCTTACACCACAGCGGCTATAGGTATGATGGTGCTCCAGGCCAAGGACGCGAAGCTGAGGGAGCAGTTGCAGGCAGCGGTCGACGCGGTCCGACGTGGTACTCAGAGCCTCCGCGAGGTGGTCAACGACTTGCGCCTCGAGGATGAAGAAGAGCGGCCCTTCCCCGAGATAGTCGGGGCTCTGGTGAGGCGGAGCCGGACGATGGCCCGGAGGCTCCAGATAAGCCTGGAGGTGGGAGAAGAGGTTCCCTCGGCACCGTTGGGAGAGACCGGAACTCAAGTCTCGCGCATAATCCAGGAGGCGCTCACCAACGCCCGTAGGCACTCGGAGGCGAGGAGGGTTTCTGTGAGCGTCAAGATGGATAGGGACGAACTTCTCGTCGATGTCTCTGACGACGGGAGGGGATTTGGGTCGGAGAGCTCACCCGGCGTGGGCCTGAGCAGCATGCGCGAACGAGCTGCGCTCATCGGCGGAGAACTGAAGATCGAGAGCGAAGTGGAGCAGGGCACAAGGGTTCGGTTGCGCGTCCCTTTGTCACAGGGGATCTTGGAATGAGTGCGGAAGCAGAGACAAAGCAAATACGTGTCATGCTTGTGGAGGATCATCCCGACTTCAGAGATCTCATGGAGGTCCTGCTGGGCAGCCAGTCGGACATCAAGCTGGTGGCGCAGGCCGGATCGCTCGCCGAGGCCCGCAATCATGCCGTGAGCTTCGAGTTCGACGTGGCGGTCTTGGATCTGGGGCTGCCCGACGGGGATGGGGTAGATCTGATCGCCGATCTGCGACATGCCAACCCCGACGTGGGGGTGCTGATCTTGAGCGCGAGCCTCGACGCTTCGAGCTTCGAGAGAGCCGCCGAGGCCGACGAGATAATGGATAAACTCGCTCCCCTGGATGAGGTTCTCGGTACAGTAAGGCGCCTGGGGACCGCGTGAGCTCCTACGAAACGTTCGTGCATGGTAAGGTGAATTCTCCGAAGATCGGATGAGGGGATTCTCGAAGGTTCGAGTCATCTGCCCCCGACGTGGACGGCCGGGCGCCTCGTGCCATCCGGTTCGGCTTCGCGCAAGACCTCGCGGGTGACGGGGGCGGTATCCCCCTCCCCGAATAGGAGGAAGCGGAACAGGTACACGATGGGGTTGCCCTCCGTCCATCCGAAGTAGCAGTGCGGCGTCTTGCCCGTCGTGTCTCGCAGGTGAAGCAAGAGGGCGGCGATTGCGTTGGGTACGACCGAGCTCACCGCCCTCATGACTTTGTGCTTGCCCACCTCCACCCCCTTGACCTCCAGCACGTCCTCGAACTCCGAGGCATCCTCCACGTCCACCTC
>DASSCV010000233.1:0-7969 GCA_035697505.1 Rubrobacter sp. | reverse complement strand
CACGCACTCCGGTGAATAGGCGCAAGAATAAGGGCCAGGGTGCTAGGCCCGGCCCTTATTACCTCGTGGCTCTAACGTCGCCTAACCCTAGTCGTCCCAGTGTAGCTGGCCCCTTATGGCACCATCGGGGTACGGCTCGTTGTGGACGTTGACGTAATAGTGGGAGGGGTGCTCCCTTAGCTTCTTGCTTAGCTGCTTGCTTATCGCCTTGCAGCCCTCTGAGGAGCCGTCCGTGGGCGCCTTGAGCTCCACGACAATGGGGCCCGCCACACTAGGTGCTCCCCTATGGATGTGGGCCGCCGTGGCAGGCTTTATGCGCTCCACCTCCAGCTCGTAGCACACCTTCGCTTTGTAGACCTTGACATCGGCCTCACCCCGGCCGTTGGGGTCGCCCGGGCCAGGCACCTCTTTTTCGCCCGTCAAGGATGCTTCGAGGTTGGCACGCGGGGCGGCCACCACGGGGACGGCCGCGATCAGCACGACCGCAAGGACGAGCGCTGCCAGCAGGGTCAGTCTCCTCATCGATCTCTCTACCTCCTCCTTTGGTTGGGGCTCCTCTCCACACTACACATACACCGATTTGTACGCAACGGTGGATCGTGTGGTTCTACCTTCCCTGCGAACTTCGTAGAACTCCGTGAATGCGAAGTTCGCAGAATTCTTCTTCCACGCACTAGTATGAAAATAAGGTCGCCGCTTGGAGGAGCCTGACAATAGAGAATCTAGTATTCGTGCTCTAAGGCAACAGTTTGGGGTGCCCTCAAGGCTCCTGCGTCACACTGGTGTACGGGCTCTGCGGCACCAAGCAAAGCCTACGTCGGACCACGCGACGACCTCCTCCTTATTTTCATTCCCTCGGGGTGGCCACGCAAGGGCCATGGACCACTGGTGTGAAAATAGCCTTGGTGGCGGCTCGATTTTCATGGCTTCGGGGTGGCCCTTGCCAGGCCATGGACCACTCGGGTGAATAGCGCATAGCCCCGCCCCGATGGGGAGGACCGGGTAGAGGACCTTTCCTTTGCTCCGACGATCTGCCTTCGCTACAGTATGAGTGTGGATATACGTGGGACGTTAGTAGTGTCAATCTGGATAGTGGCCCTGACGCTCCTGTCGCTACCCGCTGTGGCGATGGTTGCCGGCTACGTTATTGAGCATAATTTCAATATCGCCTCCGATGGGGTACTCACCCACAAGGAGTACATGCAGCTCTCTAGTCGGGAGGCCAAGTTGCTGCGCGTCTGTCAGCGTGATGCAGTCCTTGGCCAGTTTGGTGGGCCATACGCACCATACTCAAAGTTGAAGGCTCGGCAGCATAGGGAAGGGCAGCCAACGATGCCCAAGTTCGTCGACCCGGGCGACCCACCGTCGTTCCAGGAGACGATGTGGAAGAAGGGTTACAAGTGCCAGGAGGCCGACAGGATATCCTACGTCGAGGACTAGGGTAAAAGTCAACAGCCTGTTGAAAAAGTAGTTGTCGGCGCGGTCGGCGGTCCAAGAGAGCCCGAAAACAAGGCCAAAACACTACGCAAACAGCGTATTCAGCCCCTGAACCGGGGGCAGAAGAGAGCGCGAAGGCGTTTTTCAACAGGCTGCCCGATTAGCGGAAGTTCAGCTACCAAACACTCTCCGCCACCAGGGCCTCTGTGCGGCCTCCTGAGCCTCTCCTGCAGCGGATTGGGGCTGTGCCCTCTCTGGAGCCTCCTCGAGTGTCCCGGCACCTTGAGGCGGCTCTCTAAGAGCCTCTAGTTTCCGGCGGAGGTCCTCTCGTTCCCGCTCTGCCTCTTCGCGAAGCCGACGCTCCTCGGCCAGATCGTCCTCGAGCGTGGACTGGGCCTTCTCTGTCAGTTCGAGGCGGATCCGCAACTCGGTGGCCTCTTCCGTACGAGCTTCCAGGCGGGCGATAAGGTGGCGCAAGCCTTCGTCGGTGTTCGCTGCAAGCTTCGCCCTCTCCTCTAAGCCCGCCGAAGGTTCGGCGAAATTTGCCCGGACTCCCGCTTCGCGCTTTCGCCGGGCGCTTAGGGCATTAAGGGAGTCTATAGAAACGAGAAACCGCTTGTTTACACCTTCGCCTTCATCTCTGGCTTCAAGGATGCCCTGGCGAACGTAACCCTGAACTGAACGGCGAGATACGCCGAGCACTTTCGCCGCTTGTTTCGTCGTGGTCCACCCCGACCCGGCGAGGTCTTCACCACGTTCGCCGACAGCTTCGCCGGGGTGTTGCGTCGAGGTTTCGCTGTGCATTTCGCCGTCCACAGGAGCATCCTACACCTCTTGAACATCCCGCGCAGGCCGGGAGCTGGCAACCTTACATGCCTGGCGGCTGATGCGCGAGTCCACCGAGAAACTGTTTCGTATTTTTAGCTCTGCACGTCCAGCCGTGCGAGCGGGGCTGCCTTCCCACCCCTGCGAGTTTGCAAGGCCTCGAGCTCGTGGAGAGCTTGGTACATCTGTCGGCTCAGGTGCGCCTCGTAGCGGCTTATCGTCTGTAGGTCGGCCTGGTCCGGCAGCACCCGCTCTCGGCGCTTCTTGAGGACCTGCGCCTGGACTTCTTCGGCCGCACCTTCTAGGCGTACGACCTCGTAGCGCGCCTCGGTATGGACGATCTCAAGGAGCTGCTCTTCGGGCGAAATGACGCTACCGTCCACAGTCCCCGTTTCAGGCGGTATCCCGGCTTGGCGGGCGAGCCCCTCCACGAGGCTCTTCAGTTGCCCCACCGTGAACTCCATGTCGTCGAGAAAAGCATCGTCGGGTATGCCGGGCAAGGCATCCAGCAGCTTCTCGGCCCGGTCCCGGACGTCCCGCTCGTCGGCATCACCTACCCCCGCGTGATAGTCAGCCATCTTGATCGCTTCCTTTGCGGCCAGGTCCAGGAGGGAGCCGCCGTAACCTCCCTCGATGCGGACGCCTGCCTTGGACTCGTCGAAGAGGAAGCAAACGTGCTTGTACAGCGAGCGGGCCATCTCGAGATCGTCGAGCACGTTGGCGGGGCTACGGCCCATCATGGGGAGAGACCACCGAAGAAGTTTAGGCCTAAACCTCACTCGGCCGGTAACGCCGGGGTAAGAGAGTTTTCAGAACTTCATATACGAGATCCTGCATAGCCCCGACCCTTGCTGCTCTCCCCCGGCCCGATTGCCTAAGTTCGTTCACTGCTTACCTCGGCTTGTGGAGACGCACAATACCCCGTGAAACAACCATCGCCTAGCCTAGGGATCCGGCCGCTCTGGCCCGCGGCCATGCGCTATTCAGCGAACGTCTCAGAACAGAAATTCTCGGAAGTTCAAATCCAGCATTCTGCATAGCCCCGCCCGGATAGGCCTAAAGCCCCGCCCGGGTGCCTTTACATCGTGCATACAAGGCATGTATCAAGCGGTTACGTGCATGATCTTGCGGAGAGATGAATGAAACACGGATCTTCCCATAATACCACCGACGATGCCCAACGCCGCAACAACAAAACCGAACACGGAAAAGCAAGACCAGCAAAACGGAGCAAAACGGAGCAAAACGGCAAGAGGACAGAGTGGAGTGTTAGCAAGTATTATGCGTCAACACAGAGCTGAGCGCGAACGCCGGAGGACAGGTCCGTGGTGACCTGTAGGACAGCGTCGTCGTCGCCAGTGCGCTCTCCCCACAGCCGGGAAAGGTCCTCCCCGAAGTTCTCGTTGAGGTGGTTGGCGGCGTAGGAGTTGGGTACCAGGATCGTGAGGGTGGTCCCCTCAAGCTGGCCGCCGTCGAACTGTTCGAACCAGGGCGGCAGGCTATCGCGGCCGCGGAGGGTTACGAGATCAGCCACGAGTGCCTCCCAAGCCTCCTCAGCTTCGGTATCCACAACGTGAGATTCAGCAGATGGAGTCGATGCAGAGTCCGGATCTTCGGAGTTCTCTAGACCAGAGGATAACCGTCCCTGGTCGAAGGAGGATTTCGGAGCCGATTTGGGGATCTGTGCGGGTGCCTGCATCCGCTGGTCGCTCTCGATAGCTGCCGACGGCGGTCCCGCCTCTCGCGTCGGATGCTGCAATGGGAGAGTCTCGGGCAAATCGTAACCCTCCTCTATCGCTTTCCTAAGCCAGCCGCCCCGATTGCGGATCCCTTTCTGGGTTGCCAAAGCCTCCGCGTAACGTAGGCACTTCTCGGAGCCGTAGCGGGCTACCAAGTCGCGCGCTATGTCTCCACGCACGCCTTCGGTTATCAAGCGGCGGATCGCGAAAACCTCCTCCGGATCCCCGGACAGCTCCAAGGCCTTCTGCCGACGGACAAACTCGCCTGAAAGACGGTAGCGGATTGTCTCCCCCTCGTAACCCACCTCGGAGATAAATCCCCGCTCTGTCAACTCCTCGTGGGCCCGACTAAGGACCTCTTTTAGCTTGGAGGCGTATGGGTAGTCAGCGAGCGGGATTTGCTCGCGAAGGGTGAAAAGGTTCTCCTGAAAGGTGAGCTGCCCACAACGCTGCTGGTCAATCAGGCGATAGAGCCGCCTCGCCAAGGGAGAGTGGAGGGACCAGTAGAAGTCTGCGTCCAACCCTTTGAGGTATTGGGTCTGGAAGTTGCGGATGAAGATCCGATGAAACTCCAGCGAGTGTCGCTCGCGGGGTTCGCCTTCTCTGGGCCTGTCGCTCACCAGATGGACGGACCAGATATTGAACGAGTCGGAGATGTAACTGTCTCGCTCCTTGCTATAGAAGGCGTTCTCCGATTTGATCCGGGTAGCGCCGATGCGCTCCAGGGAATCTCTGACGTCCCGATAAACTTTGCCACCGTTCTTGCCCGACTTGGACCAACCCAGAATTTCCACGAGTTCGTAGAGTGAGAAACGCAGTTTCCCGTTTGCTGGCATGCCTCCCTTACGCTCCAAGAGCTCTAGCACTGCCAGATAAACGTCTTGGTCTAAAGGACCCGGCGTTCCATACCCCGCCGAAGGCATGACCGTCCACTGCTGGCGCAACGAAGCGTCATTTTCGCTCTTAAGGGTGCGCTCGAACACCCGGGGTTCAAGCTTTCGGTTGCGCCGTTTAATGGCGAAGAAGGGGTATTCCTCGAGATTGGATTCGGCCTTGACGAGGTGCTCTTCTGCCTTGGGCTTTGCTGGCCTCGATGAGGCTTGTCTCCCCGCCATGCTTCCTCCCCTGGCTGTCTCCAAACCTGTGTTGTTAATAAACAAACAATATAACAATACATAAACAGAGACACACGAGTCTCGTTTACAAAATCCTGTGGTTTGCAGGAAAAACTCTAGAACGTATTTCCTGGAGGGTCCGGTATTTCTTCCTGGAGGGTCCGGTATTTCTTCCTAGAGAGTCCGGTATTTCTTCCTGGAGAGTCCGGTATTTCTTCCTGGAGAGTCCGGTATTGGAAGCAGATTGGCCGGGAGCAGATCTAATCCATACCTAAACGAGCAGCACCGAGACACCGCCCCTGGAAGTCACGGGGTGTGCATAGTCACCGCTGCATGAACAAGGGCTAAGGGCGTGGATTCTGCCTGTGCTCGTGGCCTATTCCTTCGCCCGAGTACCCCCTACTGCTCACAATGAGAATTCTCCGAAGTTGAACTTCGCCTTTACGGAGTTCTCGGAAGTTCGCTCTGGAAGATCATGCATCCCAATACTGCAGCTGTTCGAGCAGACGCTCTATCAGGAACCTGTCAACTTCGTATACCCTGATCCGACCGCCCACGTACTCCACGGCAAGCTCTATCTTGTTGGGTCTTGCGCGGCTGTACCTCATCTCCAGATGGCGAATATCGTCCAGGTCCACGTGCAGCACTTCGGGGAAGCCGTTATCCATGCACATACCTCTCATCGACCGCCCACATGGATCGCTGGCCGCTTCTCTGGGTCCGGCTCGGCCTCCCGCAACACCTCGTGGGTGACGGGAGCCGTATCCCCTTCCCCGAGCAGCAGAAAGCGGAACAGATAGACGATCGGGTTGCCCTCCGTCCAGCCGAAGTAGCAGTGGGGTGTCTTGCCGGTCGTGTCCCTGATGTGGAGCAGGAAGGCCGCTATCGCGTTGGGTACCACAGAGCTCTGCGCGCGCAGCACCTTGTGCCCGCCTACCTCGACGCCCCTAACCTCGAGCACGTCCTCGAACTCCGAAGCGTCCTCGACCTGTACCTCCAGGAAGATGATCGACTCGCCGGGCGGGATGTGATTGTCCTCGCGCTGCTCCCTCTCCTTCCTGGAGTACTCCTCCTCGGTACCGTGGCGACGGCGGTGAGCTACTAGGTGGATGTGCTCGCCCGCTTCTTCTATGTACCTCTGCGCCGTCTCGTCCACCTCAATGCGCTCCTGGCGCATAGAGGTGGAGCGCTGAACTCGCGACACCAGCGAAACGGCGACGATCGCGGCTATGGAGATGAGGGCGATCACTATCCCCATGGGCTGGGCGACGACGTTCGCCACCGTCGCATAGAGTGCCACCACCGCCACCAGCCCGAAGCCGAGCGCTGCCGGACTCGCTGCCCCACCACGCACGGAGAGTGTGACGGCTATCGCCGCCGCGGTCATCATTGCGAGGACACCCGTGGCGTAGGGCGCGGCCTGGGCGGTCGTGCTGGCCTCGAAGAAGACGACGATGGCCAAGGATACCGCTGTATAGACGAGGACCAGCGGCCTCACGGCCCGGCCCCATTCGGGGGCCATGCCGTAGCGGGGTAGGTAGCGGGGCACGATGTTCAAGAGGCCTGCCATCGCACTCGCGCTGCAAACCACAGTATGGCGATGGTGGAGAGATCGTAGGCGGTGCCGAAGGCGTCGCCCAGGCGAGTGTGTGCCAGGTAGGCAAGGGCCCGTCCGTACGCCTCTCCGCCTGGCTCGAGCCGCTCGTGGGGGATCAGCAAGGTCGTCACCAGGCTGGTGGCGAGGAGGTAGAAGCACATGATGAGAGCGCAGGCGGTAAGCATCTTGCGGGTGTTGCGGATACGACCCTCGGGGCGCAGGGGATCGTCGTCTTCGGCACCGCGCACCAGGGGCATCATCGAGACTCCCGTCTCGAAACCCGAAAGCCCGAGCGCAAGCTGCGGGAAAACAAGCACGGAGATGCCGAGGACTGCCAGCGGGCCGGGGTAGTCGGTAAACAACGCGCTCGTCCAGTCGGCCAAGGTGGCCGGATTCGCTGCGATCTCGTAGAAGCCCACGACCACGATGATCAGGTTCAAGAGCAAGTACGCACCCACCAGGAAGATCGCTATGCCGATGGCCTCCCGAAAGCCTTTGAGGAACACCCCACCCAGGATCGCGACCAGCACTAGGGTTAGGGTCACCTCTCGGTCTCGCAGGAGGTCCGGCACGAAGGGGTTGCCGACTACCTGTTCGGTGGCCGATGACGCTGAAAGGGTTATGGTGAATAACCAGGCAGTCGCCACGAAGCCGAGCAGGAACAGGACGAACAACTTGCCCTTCCAGAACGAGAGCAGCTCTTCGAGCATCGCGATCGAGCCCTGCCCGTGCGGACTCGCCGCGGCCACTCGGCGGTAGGAGGGGAGCATCCCGAAGAGCGTGAGCAAGACGATGAGCATGGTGTTGATAGGCGAAAGCGCCCCGGAGGCGAGGGCAGCGATGCCCGGTATGTAGGCGAGGGTGGAGAAGTAGTCGACACCCGTCAGGCACACCACCTTCCACCACGCATGCTGCTCCTGTCCCTCCTTCGCCTCCGGTCCCTGCACCTCCTCGATGCGCTGGGCGAGCAGCCAACGCCTGAACCTGCCGGCCAGTCGGGCCGTCTCCGTGCCGGCCACTAGGACCCCGAAAACGTGCGGAGGGGCCGCCCGACGGGATGGGCGAAAGGAAAGGCTTCCCTGGCACCACGGTCCTCCTTCTTCAGCACCTGCGGGGTTAGCTGTCGGGTTCGGGCCGAAAGAGTTAAGCCCTACGCTGGCTGGCTTCGCCGGCCTAGCGATTCACCCCGCGGACCTTGGGTCCGTGTGGGTCCCCCGCCCCCCGGCGCCACCCGGGAGTTAGGCGTCGTGGCTATG
>DASSCV010000232.1:0-3997 GCA_035697505.1 Rubrobacter sp. | reverse complement strand
GTTTCTAGGTCTGTTCGCGCTGGTGGGGCTCGCTGCGTTGGGATACCGGCACTGGATCAGTAATCGCCAAGTTGGCATACAGGGCAAGGGGATGCTGCTACTATCCGTCGTGACTCTGGTAGGCGGGTTGCTCGGCAGCATTGGGTGGTGGATAGACGACCCAAGAAGTTTCTCGTGGGACTTGCCGCCCCTCGCCAGCCGGATGCTGGCTTCCGCAGGCTGGGCTTTCGGCGTTGCCACGCTCGCGGCCTTGCATCGGCCCGTTCCCCGCCGTACGCGGCTGGTGATGCTCATGCTGGCGGTGTACCTGGCGCCGCTACTCGTCACCGCTCCCTTGTTTCACCTCGACCGCTTCGACCCTGCTGCGCCCATTACGTACGTATTCTTCGCGCTGGTTCTTACCATGACCGTTGCCGCGCTATGGTATCTGTTCAAGCAACCCGATATCGTTCCTAATGAGCCAGCCGACTCGCTAGCTCCCACCGCGCTCGTCGCCAGGTGGCTCGGTCTCGTAGCAGCCGTAACCGCCTTATGGGGATTTGCGCTGTTCGTTACCGACAATGGGTTTTCGGGATTGATCTGGGTGTGGCCTGGTGACATCCTTACTAGCCGGCTCATAGCAGTGATGCTCTTGACCATCGCCGTCGGTGCTGTGTACGCCCTGCGGTACGCTGATGTGTCGAGGGTGATGCTGGGTGTGACAGCGGTTTACGGCTTCGGGGTAATGCTGGCCAACCTATGGAACATTCTTGCGGCCAAGCCAATCAACCCGTCTTACGTTGCAGCATTCGGAATCATGTTCCTCGTATCCGCCACCCTACTCATAGCGGAGCGCTAGTGCACCGTTCAAAGGCCGGGGACCACTTGAGAATGGCAGGTGAAAGGCAAGTAGACAACCCATCCAACACGCTCGCATCGATAAGATGTTCACTTCTTGGAGCTGCAGCCGGCAATCGCCGCTCTCAGAAGGCGTCCTCGATGTGATCTATGCGGACTTCCGGCCGCTCGGCGAGGATACCGATCACGTCGAAGCGCATGGTTTGGAGGTGTGGCTGTGTGGTGTAGAGGTAGTGTTCGGCTACGGAGCGCAGGGTATTTTGCTTGCGGGGGGTGACGGCTTCCAGTGGGTCTCCGAAGCCGGTCCCGCGCCGCAGCTTGACTTCCACAAAGACGAGTATGTCGTCCTTGAACACTATCAGGTCAACTTCCCCGCGCCGGGTCCTGTAGTTACGCTCCAGGAGTGTGTAACCGTGTTGGATCAGGTAGCGCAGGGCGAGGTCTTCACCCCATGCTCCTGGGGATTTGTCTTTCAGTCTCCGACCCCGGCGTAGCTGAAACGGTGGACCCGGCAGGGACCCAGTTCGGAGAGTGCGAGCCGGTGCTCGGGCGTGCCGTACCCGCGATTGCGTCCGAACCCGTAGCCGGTGTGCGTCTCGGAGAGGGCGCGCATCGCGTCGTCACGGAGGACTTTGGCCACAACACTCGCAGCTGCGACCGCCGCGCTCCTGGCGTCGGCCCTGGGCAGGCACTCCACCTCGGGGCCGAGCGCCAGGTTGCCGTCAGCAAGACCGCACCCGGCCCGAGACTCAAGTGAGGCGAGAGCCCTGCGCAGGGCTTCGCGGTTAGCCAGGCCGACGCCGTGACGGTCGATCCACCAGGCCGGGTACGCCACTACTGAGACGGCCTCGGCCCTGCGAAGCAGCGCGCCGAAGATTTCCTGCCGCAAAGCGGGTCTCAGCAGTTTGGAGTCGTTGATCCCAGAGATCTCGTCGCCGCCAAGGACGACGGCTGCGGCCACCAGCGGTCCCGCCAACGCCCCCCGTCCTGCCTCATCGGCCCCGGCCAGCGGCCCGCGGCGGCACAGCACCCATGCCGCGTCGAAAGCGTAGAGAGAGCACTCCTCCTGCGGAAGGCCGTTAGGGGGGGTGCCTGACAACGCCGGTGCTGGCTTATTTGGCCTTCTTGACCCTGGCTTTCTTGCCAACCTTGTCGCGGATATAGTAGAGCTTCGCGCGTCTCACAGCGCCGCGCGAGGCGACTTCGATCCTGGCGATCTTCGGAGAGTGGAGCGGGAAGATCCTCTCCACGTTCACCCCGAAGGAGTTCTTCCTGACAGTGAACGTCTCGTGAATACCGCTGCCCTTGCGCGAGATACAAAGACCCTCGAAGACCTGTACACGCTCGCGGTTGCCCTCGATAACGCGGTAATGCACGCGTACCGTATCGCCCGGCTTGAACGTGACGTCCCGCTGCTGCAAGTTATCGCTCGTTATCATGTTCTTCTCCTCTCGTGGACCTTCTCCGGATGGCTAGGGCGACCTTCTACCGGTCGTCCTCGCCCGCGTACGCTCCAGCGCCTCGCGCTTGCGCCAGGCGCGGATCTTTGCGTGATCGCCCGATAATAGCACGCCTGGCACCTCCTCTCCATCCCACAGGGCAGGCCGCGTGTAGGTCGGAGGACCGACCATATCTTCGGCCGAGAATGATTCTCCTACTAGGCTCTCGGCGTTCCCGAGGACGCCATGTAGACGCCGGATCGCGGCATCAGCGAGCGCGGCGGCAACGATCTCACCTCCAGACAACACGAAGTCGCCCAGCGAGACGGCCTCTGTGGCGAGAGTGCTCCAAACCCGCTCGTCTATCCCGCCGTAGCGGCCGCAGATGACTGTCAGGTCGGGCCCTGAAGCCATTTCATCGACGTAGCCCTGTGTCAACCTCCGTCCTGCTGGCTCCGTGAGTACGACCCGCCGCCCCATTCTTACCTCCCTCGCCGGAACGCCGTAGACCTTCTCGAGCGCCCTTGCCACGACGTCGACCCTGACCACCATCCCGGCGCCGCCACCATAAGGCATGTCATCGATGCGGCCATCCGGCGAGTAGGCTCGCAGATCGAAGCTGCGGTAGCCGACCATGCCGTTCTCTATGGCCCTGCCGACGACCCCGACGCAGACGGCGGCGTCGACTGCTTCGGGGAAAACGCAGAATATGTCTATGCTTCTCACCTTCTAGCCTTCCGGTGGTCGGACCACGATTTGTCCCGACTCAAGATCCACCTGAGGCACGTGTTCCAGAGTAAAAGGGAGATAGAGATCCTGTTCTTTCTTCACTTCACGAACCACGAGGATCTCGTGGGCGGCGGTCTCGAAAGTATCAGCCACCGTTCCGACGACCTCACCAGCGTCGTTCACGGCCGCAAGGCCGACCAAGTCGGCCACGTAGAACTCTCCTTCTTCGGGCGCGTCGAGCTCCTCGCGGTCGAGCAAGAGCTGTTCGCCCCCAAGGGGCTTTGCATCGGCTCTGCTCTCGACACCTTCGAGGTCGAGCAAGAAGCCTTTCGGGGTTTGCCTGGCTGCAGAGATACGGCGCCTCATGCCCGCAACCACCGGTTCAGTACCTTCCCTGAGGTGTCTGCCCGGGCCTAGGGCACGGACCCTCAAGGTGCCGCGCACCCCGTGCGGTGCGACCACGACCCCGATCACGACCGGATCGGAGAGATCCTCCACGGTCTCTAGTCCGGGACCTCCACGGTGACCCGCTTCCCCGCCTTCACGGATGCGGCCTTCACGACCACGCGGATCGCCCGGATCGTCCGTCCCTGGCGGCCGATCACACGCCCCATGTCGTCGGGCGCCACCCTCAGCTCCAGTTCCACCCGCCCGTCCGACTCGGTCCCCGAGACCTCGACCCTCTCTGGTTCGTCGACGAGCGAGCGGGCGAGGATGAGCAAGAGGTTCTCTAGCTGTGCCACGGCCGCTAGAGGACCCCGGAGATCTTCAGCAGGTTACGCACCTGGTCGGTGGGTTGCGCCCCCTTGCCGAGCCACTCCCTGGCCTTCTCCTCATCGACCTTGATATCCGAAGGCTCTTGCTGCGGATCGTAGGTCCCTATCCGCTCTATAAACCGTCCGTCGCGGGGGCTCCGGGAATCGGCGACCACTATCCTGTAGAAAGGGTTGCCCTTGGAACCGTGCCTCGCGAGCCTTATCTTTACCGCCATG
>DASSCV010000231.1:0-6204 GCA_035697505.1 Rubrobacter sp. | reverse complement strand
AGACGCAGCCCTTTGAGGCATCTCGTTTTGCGGATCGTGCTTCCGTGCGCGTCGCTGTTGTTGGTGCTCGCGGTGGGCGTACTCGTTGCCGCCACCGGTGGTAGGCTCGGGCACGCTGCTCCGGGGCCCACCCTTACCGATACACTGGAAGGTTAGAGTGGTTACTCCAATTCGGCATCTGTTCCGATCGCGCTCGAGGATCTCGGAGCGTATCGTAGGCGAGCCCTTGGAGATTGGAACGCGAACGATCCGTCCTGTCGTTCGAGTTAGCGGTTGGCGCGGCACCTCCCGCGCCGAGTCGGCTGGCAGCGCTGGGGTCCGGCTGCGGGTCGAGCCTGCAGGGGTGATCATTCTCGAGCGTGACGGACGAGAGCATCGCATACCCACGCCCGACAGCACCCGCCTCATACTGTGGGTTCTGGCCGGCGTTGCCTTACTGGTGGCAGTAGCATCTGAAGTGGTGGCAAGGGTGCTGCGGTGAGCGTTAAGCATTGGTCGCAACGACAACTCTTTAGGAAGGTGGCCGAATGAACGACGAAGCGAGGCCGAACCTCGAGCCAATCGAGAAGATGGTAGATGAACTGGGCGTAGGTGCCGTGTTCGGTGAACCGATCAGGGAAGTCGACGTGAGCGTAGTCCCCGTGGCCGAGGTGCGGTTTGCCTTCGGCTACGGGTACGGTTCGGGGCGGGGCCATAGTGAGGAGGCACAAGGCAGCCCCAGGACGGACGAAGGCAGCGGGGGTGGCAGTGGCGCGACCGGACGGGCCACTGCCAAAGGCTACATTCGCATCTCAGCCGATGAGATCAGGTTCGAGCCGTTGCCGGACGTCACACGCCTTGCGCTAGCTGGCATCGCCTTCGCGGCGTGGAGCGTCTTCTGGATTGGCAGGACGATGCGCGCTGTCGGCAGAAGACGCTGAGGACCGGACAGGCTTAGGAGGATAGCGTTAGCACGATTTGACTACGCATCTGGCCTTTCCTGCTCAAGACATCATAGTGGTGCGATAGTAGGCTTCGAGGCGCGGCAGAGGGATTCCGCACTTTGCGATGTAGCCAGCAAGAAGGAAGGACATGCTGCGATGAGCACGGCAGCCGCACCGAACACCCGTAGAGCACTCACCCTCGCCTTCGGCCTTTACCTGGTGTGGGTACTCGCCACCTACCTGCTCGAGGGACGCATCCACACCCTCCTACGCCCCGAAGCCATGGGCGCCAGGCTCTCCTACGCCCTTATAGCCAACGTCCTGATAGGGATAGGAGGATCGGCGCTGGTGATCCGCTTCCTGTCTAGGGCTGGCACCGTATCGACCGAGCGGGCCGGGTTCAGAGGACTGGGGCACGCGGCCATAGCCGTCGTGATCGGGGCGGTGTTCGGGTTCGCAATCTACGCCATGCAGGGCGCTCCTACTTGGAACCCTATAGTCCTCATAAACGCTTACGCCCAGGTGCTGGTGGGCTCCATAGCAGAGGTCTTGGTCTGTTGGGTCGTAATAGGGAGCGTATCTCAAGCATTCTTGCAGGATCGCGGCAGATGGGTTTCCCTGATCCTGGCCGCGCTTATCGCGAGTGTGTTCTTCGGCCTCTACCACTTCGGCCACAGCCCCCCTTTCAACACGGTACCTCTGGTCGTGTTCCTGAGCGTGATCGGGTTAGTGACGAGCGTGTTCTTCTTCGTCTCCAGGGACGTCTACGGCACCATCGTCTTCCACAACTTCCTAGGGATCACCGGCGTGATCGGAGCGCTGGAAAGCTCGGGCAACCTCGCCGTTTTCGAGCGTCCGATAATCCCTCTCCTAGTCATGGCCGTGGTAGCCTTAGCCTTGTTGATCGCCGCGCACATGCTCTGGATCGACTCAGGGACCGCACCCACGCCCCGCGCGTGAAATGATCGTGCTCGTATAGTCCTAGCCGACCGTAGCCGAGGGAGGCTCCGGAAGCGTTCTCAGCTTCACGTACCACTCAATCCCCGCCAGCCCGAACAGCAGCCGCGCATGCCGCGGCAACAATGACCACGCGGTCCCTCGATCGACAACGCACTGAGCGCGACAAGAGTGGGACCTATCAATCCCGCCATCCGTCTGGAATCCGTCATTTTGACCTCCGTAAAAGAGCGTGCGCTAGGCCAGCTCTCTAGCAGCCTCGGCCTTTCTATTTGCTCTATGTACCCGAGTGCGTGGAAAACGAATTCTCAGAAGTTCAACTTCCGCTTTACGGAGTTCTCGGAAGTTGAACTTCCATTGTGAGGTGTTCTCGGAAACTCAGCTTCCGGTGTATGACATTCTCGGAAACTGAATAGACTGAGGTTGAGGCAAACTGAAGCACTCCACTCTTAATACTCCTCTACCAAGCGTTCTATACGTGCGACTTGTTCGCGAGTACCAAGCACGATCAGAACATCGCCTGGCAGGATCTTGTCCTCAGGCGAAGGGTTGGTGTTGAACCGCTTGTCCTTATGGTGGATGGCTAGGAGCCTTGCCCCCGTTTCCAACTCAGCTGCCTTTAGTTGTCCAACAGTGCGGTCAACCAAAGGTGAATTAACATCTACCTCAAACTCCTCTAGACGAAACTGGACGTTCTCTTCGCTGCCACTGGTGATCATGTCTAAGTAGTCGACAATAAAAGGGTGGATAGTCATGCGGGCCAAGCGCTTCCCACCCACCGCGTACGGAGAGAGGGTTCGGTCGGCCCCCGCTATCTCCAGCTTTCGGGCGCTCGTGTCCGCCTCAACCCGAGAGACGATATATAAGTTTGGGTTCACCTCGCGAGCGGAGACCACCACGAACATATTGGCAGCGTCGGAGTCCAGGGCGGTAACTAGACCTTCAGCCTGCCGAACCCCGACTTGTTCTAAGAGCTCGTCTTCTGAGGCGTCGCCTAACAGAGCGAGGTATCCCTTCTCCAGGCACTCTCCTATGTTGGACTCTTCGTGGTCGATGACCACGAAGTCAACGCCCTCGGCTGCGAACTCATCAGCGATCTCTCGTCCGACCCGCCCGTAGCCGCACAGGATGTAATGTCCGCTGAGCTTGTCGATTGCGGCTTCCATTCTCCTTCTGTGGAAGTAGCCTCGAACCGTCCCCTCTATAATGAACTCGCCTATGGTGCTGGCAGCATAAGCGAGGCTGGCAACACCGCTGATTATAAGGACTATAGTCCACAAGCGACCAGCCGGATTGTTGCTGAGGTCGTGCACTTCCTCGTAGCCGATGGTGCCGACAGTGATCACCGTCATGTACAGGGCATCCAACAAGTTCCAGCCCATCAAAAGCATATAGCCCAATGTGCCGATTATGGTGACAGCTGCCAACAGTAAGGCAGCCCGGAGAACCCGGCGTAAGGCTGATTGGATCCTCGCGGCGTCAGGGGTTTGCCGGTTAGCTAAGGCTCGCCGCGCAGTAGATGCCATAGAAGTGATTATAGTCCGAGTAGTCTTTGCGGCTATTCACGAGATACCTAGAAGAGGAATTCTACGAGGTAGTAATAGTTCGCTCAGGGTTACCAGAAGAAGTATGAGGGCGAGGCTCTCCCTGGAGAGAAGAACCCCGCCCTGCTGGTCGCTGGCCGATTCTGGTGTCCCCTTAGGCCACACAAAACCTACCCAGAGCTCTAGCCTTTAATCGTCGTCCCTGTTCTCGCTTTTGTCGTCGTGATCGTTGCCGTTGTCGGCGTCGCCGATTTTGGCGTTGACCGTGGCCTCTCCTATGAGCAGACCACCCTCGAACAGCTCGGTGTCCAACGCCTCGTTGAGCGCTGCGGCCGCCTGGGCGCTCAGCTTGGCGTCCACGCCCCTTAGCACGATCCGCTCGGAACCGACCTTCGCGCCATCGGGAGCGCCCAGCCTGAGCAACGCTATGCGCTGCCCCGTTCCGGCCACCTTGGCGGTCAGGACACCTCGGTCCAACTCGATCACGAAGCGCTTCACCACCACGCTCTCGGAGTCGGCGCTGAAGGAGAGCCCCCCTGAGTGCACGATCCGGCCGCCGAGCGGATCCTTGTCCACCTTGCCCCCCACTATGGGGAAAGCGAAGGTGTAGGGGCGCTTGGCGGTGGGTCCTTCGGCCGCCCCTGTCGCCTCGACTTTGACGCCCGCATCCGAGAGGGCAGCGGCCGTATCTTTGTCTATCTTCAGCCAGGTCTTTCCGCTCAGGGCGATAGTATTGCCGTTATGTCGCTCGGCGCTTTGTGCGGTGGTTGCCGAGAGCGCCAGGACGACGAGCGCCACGATCGCGCTTGCGAGCGTCACCAGCGCCGGAGCGCTCATGCCCGAGTGGTCTGGGGAGCCGAATAGACTCTTGGTTATGGTCCTCATGGTGATGGGTGTGCCTCCTTGTTCGCTGGTTGGCCGCCACGAGACGGCCACGCTTGCTACTCATACGTTGCGGGTATCGCTCGAAGTGAATCTCTTTGGACCTCCTCTAGGGTTGCTGCACTCGTCTGTTGAGATCCTAGGTGAGGGTGGGGAAGAAGGAATCGGGCAATGCGACCATTTTGTGATGGTTTAATTCGCCCATGTACTAATCAGGCAAATCGACTACTCTTTGGAACTACTCGCTGTGGGCAGGCGAGAGGCGAACCTCTGGAATCCCGTACCAGGGTGCGCTCAGGATGTGGCTCACGCTGTCAGTATGCAACCGGCAGGATCTATCAACCTTGGTCTTTTCTCTTGCCCTTATTCATCCTCGTGCGTGGAAGTACAATTCTCGGAAGCCCGGATGCAGGATCCTGCATTGCCCCGTCCAGATAGACCCAGGATCGCCGCTGTAGGCACCCTGGCCAGCGGTCCTTTTCTTATGTTTGACCTAGCTCCCTACAGCGCCGCGTGTACATAAGACGACGTGGGCCGGGGCTGCGGCTTGTCAGTCCTCCACAGGTACGGCTCGGGAGCCGCAGTTTTGGTACGGGCACCTCACATCGTCAACGTTTATACGCGCGCATGGCCGGGCTCGCCAATTTCCTCGATGTACTGCACCCAAGACGATACCTGCTCCGAAAAGCGGTGGCCGTTGTCGAGGCACCGGAACTGTTTTGTTCTAAGCTCTTGCTTCTTTGGCATATTTCCCCCTTGGTACATCGAGGCCTGTTGCTGGCCCACAGTATGCACCATGTACCTAGCCACGCAGCAGGCTATTCATCCTACGTCCCAGAGAGACTGTATGAAAACTCCGGATAGGCGTCGAAGCGGTAGCCCACCAAGCGCAGAAAACGGCCACAGAGGACTCTATTTTGGTGTTTGGTGCTACCGAAGATCCACCATCGAGGCTTCTCCAACTACTTTTCATACAGTCTCTCCAGGCACTCTGATGAATAGACACTAAGCGGTAGCGGAATGGATACTTCATCGCACGTAGCGAGCCTCACGGGGTATTGTCGAGTACTTCACAACCGTATTGTTGCCAACCTACAAACACACATGAGCTCAGGTTTCGTGCCGTGCTCACAGAAAACGGCATTCGGCGACTAGCACTGGCGAGAGTTTAGAGGAAAACGACAACGTTTCGTTGTAGATTCGCCCATGATAGTCGAGTGAGTACTGTGTGGACCCTCCCTGATGTACATTGGGGCAAGTACAGGGAGTCATGAGGAGGAGTGATGAAGCGGCTGGTGGAATTCCCTTCCGGTGATAGAGGTCGAGCACCCGGCCGGCCTTCCGCGCGAAGTCCGGATCACGGGGAAGGTCCAACTGCGCTACTGCCAGGGACGGATGGCGTCGGCCGAGAGTCACCGCCGGATGGTGGTGTCCGAGATCGAGGCGACGATACCCTGTTCGATGGCGGCTGGGGCGAGATCCGGGGCGTGCCAGCGGGCCAGCGGCACGCCGTTGGCGGCGGGCAGCTCGCACGCCAGTGCTTTGATCGCCACGACCACCTCCGGGGGGAAAGACCGGGGGCCGCCCGGTTCGTGGTCGCTCTTGGAGCCCGACCAGGCGTTGCTCGTGAAACCGCTTGCGCTACTTGGAGACGATCTGACGGGGAGTGCCCAGCCGGGCGGCGATCTCGTCGTTGGCCATCCCCTCGGCGGCCAGCAGCACGATCTTGGCTCGTGTCACGTCGCGGTACGCCGAGGTATAGCGCCGGACGCTCGCTTGGAGCCGATCGCGCTCGTCTTTGGTCAGTTCGATGTGGTAAGGGCTGGTTCTCGGCATGGCTCGCTCCTTCCTCAGGGGGCAAGCATGACACCGATCCCCGAAGAGCGCCAAGTCCGGAT
>DASSCV010000230.1:0-4364 GCA_035697505.1 Rubrobacter sp. | reverse complement strand
CGCGGAAGGCGCCGTCCACGACGAGGACCCCGAGGAGATCACCTTCCACGAGGTCGGGGCAGTAGACTCGATAGTCGACGTGGTCGGTAGCTGCGTGGCGCTGGAGCTGCTCGATGCTGCCTCTGTAAGCTGCGGTCCTCTACCCATGGGCATGGGTGTCGTCGATACCGCCCACGGTCTCCTCCCGGTGCCTGGACCGGCGACGCTGGAGATCCTCGAGGGCTCGCCTGTCCGCTGGACCGATGAGCCCATCGAGACGACCACCCCGACAGGGGCCGCGCTCATGAGATCCTTCACCGGCGGAAAGTTCACGGACGCGGCCCCGCCGATGACCCTCCACGCCACGGGCTACGGGGCCGGAAGGGCGCGCCTGAGGGGCGCACCCAACCTGCTGCGCGCCATCGTCGGGGAGCTCGAAGGGCCTGAGGGTGCCGTCGAGTTACTCGAGGCCAACGTCGATGACGCACCAGGTGAGCTTCTCGGGGCTGCGGTGGATCGTCTCCTCGCGGCCGGCGCCCTCGACGCCTGGCTCGAACCCATCGTGATGAAGCGTGGCCGCGGCGCTTACAAGGCTTGCGCACTGATCCTCTCCGGCGACCGCGAGCGCCTCGCCAGGCTCCTAATGCGGGAAATTGGAACCCTCGGCGTGCGCCACCACGCGGTCGGCCGCACCGTCGCAGGGCGCCGCCACGTCGTGGTGGACCTTCCCTACGGCAAGTGCAGGATCAAGGTGGGAAGCCTCGACGGTGAAGACTTCGTCGTCGCCCCCGAGTACACCGACGCCGTCAGACTCGCCGGGGAGACCGGGCTCCCACTGCCCAGGGTGTACGAGGAAGCCAGGGCCGCCTATGAAAATGGGTTTCAGGAGGAACAGGACTAGCCGGTATCGGAAGCTGGTCATCGCAGCCCGCCAGGCAGTCCTGTCGTTCTACCTCCAGGCGGCAGCCGAACGCCCAGACACCCATCTGTAAACCCGATGCCCGTAGCCTGATGCCGTGCGGGAGGCCTCTCGCACAGCGCTTTCAGGCAGGAGTTACGTTTACCGCCTGCAGTCCTTTCTTTCCCTGAGATGTCTCGAAGGTCACGAGGGCGCCTTCTTCGAGGGTCTTGAACCCGCTACCCGCTATCCCCGTGTAGTGGACGAAAAGGTCCTCGCTACCGTCGTCGGGGGAGATGAAGCCGTAGCCCTTCTCGTCGCTGAACCACTTTACCGTTCCCTGGGCCATACCCGTTGCGCCCACCTTTCTCTTCCCGAGCCTGATCGTCGGAGGACAAACCTGCGGGTACGCCCTCCATCCAGACCCTCTTCCAGCTTGCGTGTGGCACTCTAGTACAAAACCCCCCGTCTTTCACGCGAACCCGACGCTACTCAGGGAAGTCGGAGTCAAGGAGCGCGGCGCAGTCTTCGTAGACAGCCACCGCTCCGGCCTCTTCGAGCGCCTCCTTGTGGTAGGCGCCGCCGGTGAGGACGGCGACGGTGCGTATGCCTGCACCCCTGGCAGCCTCGACGTCCCACACCGCGTCACCGACGGCCACGGTCTCGTCCGCAGTCGCCCCGGCTCGCCGCAAGGTCTCCTCGAAGATGTCGGGGGCCGGCTTCGGGTTCTCGACGGCACTCGAGTTGACGACGCCGTCCACGCTTTCCTCGGCTTCCAGCTCCTGCATGTGATGTTCTAACTCTTCGTCTTTGGCGCTGGTGACGAACCAGACCTCGTAGCCGCGTTCTTTGAGAGAGGAGATCAACTCCTTCGCCCCCGGGAGCGGGTGGCCGTACACTTGCTGCTCCCCGTAGAACTCGCTGTGAAGGTTCTGGATCTTCTCTACCGTCTCCTCGTCTTCGACGAACTCCCGGATCAAAAGCCCTGCTCCTTTACCGACCTCCTTGTGGAGCCTGACCCTCGGCACCCGATGGCCCACTTCGTCGAACGCCCGCGCCCACGCTTCTGTGTGCAGGTAATTCGTATCCATCAACGTGCCGTCAACGTCGAGAACGACCGCTTTCACCATCCAGACTCCTCTCGTGCCTTAGAATAGACTCATGAAGTATGTGAAAGATCCCCAAAACAACGCCGACCCAAACGACCTGGAAGGCTACGCGGCCCTGAGAGGAGGCGCCGCCGTCGTGGACCGCTCGGATAGAAGGCTCCTGCGTCTCACGGGCAAGGATCCCATCGGGATGCTCAACGCCGTTCTGACCAACGAGGTGAGGAGGCACGGAGACCGCGGTATCTACGCCATGCTCCTCGATCCGAAGGGCCGGATCCAGACGGACCTCCGTGTCATCAAAGCCGGCGAAGAAACCCTCATCGACACGGAACCGGAAGGCGCTGAGGCGGCGAAGGAGATCCTGGCCCGCTACGCTCCATTCTCCCGCGTGAGACTGGAAGAGCTCTCCGACCGGGAGGTGCTTGGCCTCTACGGACCTCGGGCCGCAGGGCTACTAGGAAACCATGACCTAGCCGAACACGAGACAATACGGGCAGAGATCGGCGGCGTGTCGGTTCTCGTCGTGGGCGTCGCGGTGCCCGTCAGCGGCTACGATCTGATCGGGCCTCCTGTAGCCCTCGCCGCTGCCCGCGAGCACCTGATGGAAACCGGCGCGACCACAGCAGGGACCGACGCCTACGAGACCGCCCGCATCGAAGCCGGCGTCCCCCGCTTCGGCGCTGACATCACACCGGAAAACTTTCCGGGCGAGTCGGAGAACTCTCTGGAGCGGGCCGTCAGCTTCGGGAAGGGTTGCTACCCGGGCCAGGAGACGGTGGCGAGGATGCATTACCGCGGCAGCCCGAACAAGAAACTCTACCGCTTCGAGCTTGAGCCCGGCCCGATGGAACCGCCTCAGGCGGGAGATGAGATCCTGCAGGGCGAAAGGAAAGTGGGCCCAATCTCCTCACTGAATGTCGTCGGCCGGCTTACTTCGGTGGCCCCACTACCGGTAGATGGAATGATCTACGCGCTGGGTTACCTGGCCCGAAAGGCCGATCGCGAATCCCCCATGCGAGCGGAGGACGCGAAGGTGCTCGACTCGAAGCCGGCATGAATGCGCTGTGATCCTTTCGTACAAACGCCTTATCGAGAACCGTTCGCAATAACCCCTGGTTTGAGGTCCACTACCATGTTACAAGCGGTCTCCGGCAAAGGGTTCTGACAATGGTTCCCGAGACGCCTCCGCAAGACGTGATCTGGATCACGAAATCCTTGTAAACAGCGGGTTTTCACGGATTTCAGGAAAAGTTCTTGGTCGTGATCTCTTTACGTTGTTAGGGCGAATTTGCTGTGGTTAAATAGCTCTGCTGTAGCAAAGTTTATACATAGCCGAGTGGCAGGGGTTTGATGCTCAAGATAGAAGATCTTCAAATAGAGATCGACGGCCAGGAGATCGTCAAGGGCCTGGATCTCGAGGTTGGCAAGGGAGAGATACACGCGATCATGGGCCCGAACGGCTCCGGGAAGAGCACGCTCGCCAACGTGCTCATGGGACATCCTCGATACGAGGTGACCGGAGGCTCCATAACCTTCCAGGGTGAGGACGTCTTCGAGTTGGAGCCGGACGAGCGGGCCAAGCTCGGGATGTTCCTTGCTTTCCAGTACCCGAGCGAGGTACCTGGCGTCTCGGTGGCCAACTTCCTCAGGACCGCGGTGAACTCCGTGCGCGAGGAAGAGCTGAATCCTATGGAGATGTACAGGCTCCTCCTGGAAAAGATGAGCATCATGCAGATGGACCCCAAGTTCGCCGAGAGGTACCTCAACGAGGGCTTCTCAGGCGGTGAGAAAAAGCGGAACGAGATCCTGCAGATGCTCATGCTCGACCCCAAACTCGCCATCATGGACGAGACCGACTCCGGTCTGGACATCGACGCCTTGCAGGTCGTGGCGCGTGGTGTCAACGAGTTGCGAGGGCCTGAGTTCTCGGCGGTCATCATCACGCACTACCAGAGGATTCTGAGGTACATCGAGCCGGACAGGGTCCACGTGATGCTGGACGGGAGGCTCGTGACCTCGGGTGGCAAGGAGCTTGCCGACGATCTGGAAGAGAAGGGCTACGATTGGGTGCGCCAGGAGTTTGGCGCGGGCGCGCAGAGCTAGGGAAGGGACGAGAGAATGCCGGAAGACAAGACCATTCACGAGCTCGGGCTCGACGAGTACAAGTACGGCTTCCGCGACCCGGAGGAGTACTTCTTCAGGACCCCGAGGAAGGGTATAGACCCGGAGATCGTGGCCATGATCTCCAAGCACAAGAACGAGCCGGAGTGGATGCTGGAGTTCCGGCTGAAGGCGCTGGAGTCGTTCTTCGAGAAGCCGACCCCCACCTGGGGCGGCGACCTCTCGGAGATGGACTACGACGACATCTACTACTACAT
>DASSCV010000229.1:0-9893 GCA_035697505.1 Rubrobacter sp. | reverse complement strand
GTCTTGCCTCCTTCAGGAGGCGAGCAAAGCCCTTTTGGCGCAGGTTGGAAGGGTTGATCGCCCGTGCTCGTGGTGAAGAGCAACCCCCTGGTCTTTGTAGCGGTCCCCCAGTATCTCTATCTCGCGCAGCTGACGTTCCAGATGCGCCTCGAGAGCTTCGATGGCTCGCGGCGTCAGGCGGATGGACCGGCGGCTACGGAACCGTCCGCTTACTTGGCGCTAGTTCTTTAAGCCGCTCAGGAGTGGGGGGCCGAGACCGTTTCGGGAGGAGGAGGGTGAACGTCGAGCCTGTGCCCGGCGTGCTCTCCACCCTTATCTGGCCGCCGTGAGACTCGGCGATCTGGCGGGCTATGGACAGTCCCAGGCCCGCGCCGCCATCGGAGCGGGAGGGATCAGCCCTGTAGAAGCGCTCGAAGATGAGGGGCAGCTGATCCTCCGAGATGCCGACGCCTGTATCAGAGACCGCCAGCGCCACGCCGCCGTTTTCCTCCACCACCCTGACCGTGACGTTCCCGCCCTCAGGCGTGTACTTGACCGCGTTGTCAAGGAGAATGGAAGCCACCTGCATTACCCGCTCCCGATCGAAGGTGGCTGTAACTTGGTGCTCGATGGGAACGAACCCGACGGATACCCTGCCGTCAGCGGCGGCCCCGGCCGTTTCAGTCGCCTCCTTCCCAACCGCACCGAGGTCGTAACGTCCTACCTCCATGGGTGCGCCCTCATCACCGCGGGTTAGCGTGAGTAGGGACCCGATCAGGCCGCGCATCCTCCCTGTCTCTTTGCGGATGGTGCCTACGCTCCGACGCGCCGTCTCTTTGTCTCCTTCCAGGGCCCACTCGTCGAGCATCCTGGCGTGCCCGCTTATCGAGGTCAGGGGGGTTCTCAGCTCGTGGCTGGCATCGGCGGCGAAGCGTCGCTGACGCTCCAAAGCTTCCTCCCTGCGGACGAAGGCGGCCTCCAGGCGCGAGAGCAGAGCGTTTATTGTGATGACCAGACGCCCGAGCTCGTCTTTGGGGTTGGCCACGGGCAGACGCTTGGAGAGGTCGCCCTCGCCCATCTTGCTGGCGGCGCTTGTTACGGTGTCCACCGGCCTCAGGGTAGCTCCCGCCAGCAGGTAGGAGCTGCCGATGGACAGGAGGAAGGCCGCGCCGATGCTGGTCGCCAGCAGGGTCACGAAAGTCTCGAGGGACTCCTCGGCTTCGTCATAGGACTTAAGGGACTCGACCACCCGCGCTTCATCGATCACCTGACTGGGGCTGTTCGGTGCGTCCACCGGCAAGGCGACGACGTAGTAGTCGTTATCTCCGGCTAACACGGCCTCACCACGGGCGACCTTCTTTTGTTTGAGCGCTTTGCGCCACACGTTGTCGTCGGCTGAACTTACCGCCTGGAGCCCTTTACTCTGGAGGATAACGCCGTCTTTGTCCCGAATGATCACGCCGACCTCGTCGAGGATGAGCTGATCGTCATCGTCGGCGGCGCTGCTCAAGGTATCTCCAGCCTCGATGGTATCGGCCACGGTTATCGCCCCATTCTCGGCGCTCTCTTTGACGCCCTTGAGCAGTGCGTTCCTGTTCAGCAAGTAGAGAGTTAAGCTCAGGGCGAGCAGTATCATCCCCATCACCAGCGCGATGAAGAGCGTAAGACGCCACCGGATAGGCAAGCCGGGCTACGCTCCCTCAATGGTGGCAGCATATGCCACAGCGGCATATAGACTCACGGTCACCGCCACGGCCGCTAGCATCAGAGTTACTCTGCGCATCTGAGCTTCCCCCTTACCTTTCTCGAGGAGTGAGTAGCGTCTATCCCCTCCCCTAGCTCCGCCGCCCTTCCACACTAATATATAGAGGAGATTAGCTTCTCGCAATCTTGCGCAACCTGGTCCACCCCTTGTTGTAGTAGTCCTCGTCGATACCGGGGCCACAATGGAAGGTGTCTGGACGCTTGGACGATTTGTCGTCGACAAGCGAATCATCCCCTCGCCCTCCGAAGTGCTTCTCCGACATGAGGTTCCCTACGATAGTGTCGTCTCCGGGACCGCCATGTTTTTCGTCCTCACCGCACCAATAGTCGGTGTCGCAGTCGCTCCCCAGATAGTCGTTTCCGGGGCCACCAAAGACGATATCCGGACCCTCCTTGCCGTAAAGTGCGTCGCGACCGCCGCGCCACGAGGACGCCCGAGGACGTTCCGCCCGCTGCCGCGTGTGGATCTACCTGCTCGACGACGCGCGTGAGGCTCCGGTTGTGATCTGCTCCGAGCTACCTAACAATCTGGGAGGTTAGATCACCAACTCCGCAGAGACGACAGCCGCAGGGTGATCCGGGCCAACGAGCTACCCACCCCTCTGGGGTGGATCGAGCACTGGCCCAAGGAGACTACGGACGTAGAGGAGATCTTCGAGTTGGTCGCCTCCTCCAGCTATGAGGTCGTAGAGTGAGCACTCCTACCTTGGGGAGACGAGATCATGGATAGGGGACGCAACTTGGAAGAGGCTGGACACTCCTACCGGGATGATCTGCTCTATTACTTTCGTCTGGGCCTCGTCACCGGGCTCGTTGCGATCGCTTCTACGCCGGGGCGCCAGCCGGCGGTGCCTCGTACTCGCTCAGGGGCGGGCAGCAGTTAACGACATCCCCGTCCTCTGGTCTTGGTACCGTCTGGCTCCGCGGCGGATCAATGCCCTTCTCGACCCACTTCTCGAGTGCCTCGAAAGCGGCCCGGTAGCAGGCAGCATCGGGCGCAGCTTCTCGCGGAACTTTTGGCGTAGCTCCAAGTCGTGGTTCTTGGGATCGGGGCCAGCGTAATCGTACAGCCCGTCTACGTGGTTACCTCCCTCCACTTTATAGTAGCGGTGAAGATCCGAACGCCCGGCTTTCTCGATGAGCTCGGCGTACTTGTCCGAGTTCGTCTTCGCGGGCAACAGGGCGTCGAGCGTGCCATGCAACGTTATGAGACGTTTGCCTATGTCACCTGTGAGCGAAACCCTTTCCACGGCGCTCTTGATTGCCTGTGCGAACGGATTCTTCTGCAGGTCGAGTCTCTCCGCGTAGTCGTAGTCGGCGTCGGACCCGGGCCAGTAAGGGTCGAACTCTTCTCTGTAACTCCGCTGCGTGGAGTTCCAGTAAACCTCGTAGTGGTATTGCCACAGGAAATCCGACTCGGGCGCGAAGCCAGCCCGGATTAGGGCGTCGCGGGCGGCCCGGGACTTGAGATCCCTGAATTCCGGGAAGTACTTGACTGCTGGGGGCAGAGACATGAGGAGGTTGGGACCCTCGGGAAGCCAGAGCAGTCCTTGCCAGTCCACCCCGCCGTCGTAGAGCTCGGGGTGTCTCTCCAAAGCGTAGCGCGTCAGGTAGCCGCCGTTGGAAGTGCCCGTGATGTACGTGCGGACCGGTTCGTCGCTGTAGTACTCCTCGACGGCGTCCTTGGCGGCCTCGGTGAGCTGGCTGATGCGTTGGTGTCATTCGCCCACCGCAGCCCCCGGCGTCTCGTCGGCGCGGTAGAACTGTAATCCGCTGTTGCCTTTGTCCGTCGAGGCGAAAGCGTAGCCCTTGTCCAGGACGTAATCGCCTATCAGGAAGTCGTTGGTGTACTGTCCCCGCACCCCGGGCGCGCCGGTGATCACGAGCTTGCCGTTCCAGTCGTTGGGGAAACGGATCACGAACTGCGAGTCGAAGCGGTATTTCTCATTGCCGAAGAAGTTGCTCGGCGCCCGGGTGGTCGTCGAAGCGTCATCGAGAAAGTAGCCGTCTACTTGGAGGCCCGGAACGCCGACCGGGTTGTCGGTATCTTTGGCATGCAGGCCACCCCAATCGACGGGGTTGGTGTAGGGGCTCCCCTTGGTAGCCCTAATCGTGGTTAGATCGTCGAGGTAAGCACAATCGTACGCTGACCCGCGTACCAAACCTCTCCTTGTTGTTGCCTCGCCGCCTTCTCCCGCCACTGACTATCGCCTCCTATCCGGCTAGTTCCTACTTGGTTGCGCTGTTTGTGCGCCATCTATCAGGTCCTCGATCCATCAAAGCATGAGGCGATGAATTTGGGTGAACCGACGAGAAAATTCGAGCTGACGGCGGAAAGACGGCGGTCAGTGGAACCTCTTCCGGACCTCTAAATAGAACGAGATGCGCTCTCACCACGGCTTGCTTGTCCACGAAACGGGTCGCGGTTGGAGAACCTTTCCGCCGCAACCCCTTCCCTCAAGCAGGGCAAAAGGATCTACTCCTTCTGGAATCATCTGCGCGACGAACAGAGCTCTTGATCATGAAGTAAGACGCGACACTCCTATGCGGACCCTGCACGAAGGAGGCGTAGACAAGCGCCAAGCCCCTCATTCAGGCGAGGAGTAAGTCGCTTAACACGTTTACTAGGAGAATTTGTCATTTTCCTCTGCCGAACCCTCAGGCCTATCTACGACCCTCGACGATGATTCGACCGGGCCGGAGTAGGCAGGAGTTCGGCACCCCGGGCCGATAACTAGACCCGGCTGTCCTGACATGGATGTGCGTGGCTGGAGACCCTAACCGTCCGTTTGGATGTCACCCTGGCGAGGACCCAGGGCTCTCTCGCAGTTGCTCTTGGTTCTGTCGTCCCGGTGTATAGTCTCCACCTTATCGAAGCCTCCCCCACAATCTATGTAATCCACCCCATCGGTGTCGCGTGCGTAGATAAGGTCGTTGCCCGCGCCAGCGTCCACCTCGTCGTCGCCTTCACCGGGGATGATCTCGTCATTGCCGCTGCCGCCTTCCATCTCGTCGTCCCCGCCGCCTCCCTTGAGGCGGTCGTTGCCGATGTCGCCTTCCATCTCGTCGTCGCCTCCGCGACCATCGAGGCGGTCGTCTCTGTCGGTCCCGAGGAGCATATCGTCGCCTGAGGTGCCGGTTAGAACTTTCGCCAATGCTTCGTGGGTGGCGAAGAGTGCTCCGACCATAACTACCATCATCGTCAGCAAGATGTATAGCCGGTTCATTTAACTGCCTCTCCTTTAGTAATCAACTAGCTTGTTGGTTAGCCTCATGACGTTGCCCCAAGTTGCTACCGCCACCGGTGTATGAGAACCAGAGGAAGGGCCAAGGCTGCTTTGAGCCCCGGCCCCGCCATGGCCTCGGCTGAACGGCAAACCCGATCGCTCCTCAAGAGGTCTTACAGGAGCTTCGGTGCCCTCCTACCTACCTCACCTCTTCCTTTCGCAGCCCTTCACCCGGTCCTTGGTGTCGATATAGCACGTGTCGGTACCTTTGCCGCCATAGACCAGGTCCCTGAAGCCACCCTCAGAATAGATAGTGTCGTTGCCCCGACCGCCGTACTGCTTATCGTTGTCGTTGCCACCGCGTATCTTGTCTGGGCCAGCATAGCCCAAAACCGCGTCGTCGCCCCCCAAGGCGTTGATGTGGTCAGCGAATTTGGTGCCTACGATCTTCTCGCCTTGGTCGGTGCCGGCGATGTTTTTCGCCAGGGCCACCCCGCTGGCCACGACCAGCGCTGCAGCCATCACCGCAAGCATTAGCAGTGCCGTTCGCCTCACCTTGTTCCCTCCTCCCTGCGGCCGGGTCTGATCTGTTCCGCAGCCATCGCTGTACATTACTGGTTACTGGCCTCAGTTACATTTCTCGTTCCAGAGCCTACAGCAACCCGCCTACTTCTTCTTCAGCGGCTTCGCCTTTGGGGTCTTACCGTAGACGTCAGCACTGCGCTTGTAGGCGCGATTATCCAGCTTCAGCGCCGTCTTGCGCGCGTTCGCCAACTCCTTCGAGCTCAGTTGCTGGCGTTTCACCAGCGCCAATGTCTCTTTCTCTACCTCGTTGGCACCCCTCCAGCCGACCTTGACAAGACCCACCTTGGGTGCGTAGTACTTGAGGTGGAAGACGCCAGGCACGCCCTTCTCGAACTCCTCGATCACCAGGACATCCTTGTAGCACTTTACGGGAACACAGGTCTTCTGGCCCTTCTTGTAGACCCTGGCGCGGTCCACAAACTCGACCGGAGGAGGGGCGAACCCCTGGGCATAGTCTGGTGAGCCCACCTTTGGGTTTGCTAGCATGGCTATCCCGGCATGGGCACCTTTTTGACCGCTGATCCAGGTGGGGGCATCGACGAACTTGCTGTTCTCGTACTCCTCGGGATACTCTCCCAGAAGCCACACGTTCCCCGCTTTGTCCTGCGCAAAAAAGGCGATCTCAGATTCGCCAAGCGTGCCGGCGGTGTAGTCTCTCTCCCAGATCACGAGGGTCCGCACGCCGTCGATCCACTTGCTAAGGTCGGTGACGGTGCTGACAACCCGACGCTTCACGCGAGTCTTCTCCCCTTCCGGGATGGCGGAGCCCTTGTAGGTGAGTTGCGACCCTGGCTTTAGGGGTAGCCACTGATTGGTGATGTGAGTGGAAGACTTATCGAATTTGGCACGCTGAAAGTCCTTGGCGCTCCCCGTTAGCCCTTTGGATTGCGTACGAGCAGTGCCAGCCACAGCCGAAAACATAACGAAACAAGAGATAAGGACAAGGATGACGAAAAGATTGCGTTTGCGCACTTTCAGAATCCCCTTTCTCGTAGCGATCTTACGCTTATGTTTGCTCCTTTTAAGTTCTTTGAAGATTGTCTCAGATAAGGTCTTACAAAGTCAAGACCATACGAAACCGTTCTGAGACTAAACTGAAGCTAAATTGAGGCAGAAACAGCCAAATTCTCAGCGTCTTCTCAGAATATGGCTCTACCGTAGAGCTATGGCAGTACTACAGTGTCAGAGGGCACAGCCAAACAACAGCGCACGGCTCAGGGCGCAAAGACATTTGTGCGCCTACCCATCGGGGAAGGGATGAGATGATGAGAACAGCCTCCAGAAAACCGCTCATGCTGCGCCAGCTTAGAGAAGAGCGGGGCTTCTCCCAATACAGCCTTGCCCAAGAATCGGGGGTAGGCAGGAGCACCATAGCGGCGCTGGAGACGGGAGAGAGGGGTGCCCACCCCTCCACTATGCGCGCCCTTGCGCGGGCCCTTAGGGTAGGGGTTCCTGACCTCTACAGGGATCCAATCAGCCCACCGCCGTTGCACGATAGCCCAGCGGGGACGGCACACAGCTACGAGCGGCTTCGAGAAAGCCTAAGGGAAGCATTCCCTGGCATAGAGTACGAGGCGGATCTGGAGAGGATGGCCGAGCAGTTTGTGGTTGAGTTGGGGTGGCTGCAGGATAGGACGTTGCCGCTGGAGCACACTGAGCGCCCCCGCAGCACGCTATCGGCGCAAGAACTACTAGAGTTAGCGGACTCATTCTATAGGTATCGGATGGAGCGATGGACTCAGTGGGAAGGGGCGAGAGGTATTGGGGCCTTTGAGGCAGAGAGTTCCAGGTCTGCACTACCCCGTTAGCGATTCGCCACTCTCCACGCGCAGCACTCAGGGTAGACGTTGTCGCCGAGTGTGACGACGATTCCCTGTATTCTGCCCAGCAGCCTTGCCGTTTTGCGGTCGGCCTTGAATTCGCATCCGGCGATGTCTCCCGCTTCGACCAGCGTCACCGTCTGAGAGGCGCCGGGCACTGCCATCAGCACGACCGCCATGCATGCCAGCAGCATCGCCGAGGCCATCGCAACTACAACAAGAACGGTCTTACTCATCGCTTCCATCCTCCCTTGTGTGGGGTGGGGGAGAAAAGTGAGAACCCCCGTTACATAACGGGGGTTTTATGACGGCATGCAAGAATTAGAGCAACTTCCGAGAACTCCGTCAAAGCGGAGTTCGTACAATGCCACCTTCTACGAGGTTTGGTGAATTAGGGGATCGAGCAGGAGGGACGGGGCCATCAGGCCTCCGTCCCCTCTCATAACCGGCCTATGATCCTCCGCAAACTACTACTATTGTCCATCCTCGGCTTGGCGGCACGTTACTACGCCAGCGGGTACGTTAGCGCAGCTCTTGAGTGCTTGCAGCTGTGTTACAAGAGCGTCTGGCGGTGGGGAAGAGTTGTAGATGTTGGTAAGCTCGCAGGGGTCTGCTTCCAGGTCGTTGTTGGTAGGCTCGCAGGGGTCTGCTCCCAGGTCGTAGTACTCCTTTATGCCCCCCTCGTACTCTATGTACTTGCTGCCATCAGCGGTAAGGATGCCCGAGTAAGTGGGAGTCTCACCTCCCTGTTTCGATTGATGGGCCTCCAGCAGGATGGCGCTTCTCCAGTTGGTGGCGGTCTCTGTGATCACGGGCTGCAAGGAGCGCCCGTCGACGTAGCTTGGGGTCTCTATGCCCGCTAGCTCAGTGAAGGTCGGGAAGTAGTCGGTGTTTAGGACAAGCTTGTCCGTGCTAGAGCCTGCTGCCACGTCGGGCCCACGGAAAAGGAGCGGCATGTGGATGTCTTCCTCATAAGGGCGTCCCTTCCCCTGGGTAATGAGGTGCTCGCCAAGGTGATAGCCATTATCAGAGGTGAACACTATGTAAGTGTTAGGCAACTGCCCGCTGTTCTGAAGCTTGGTGACGACGCCCTCCACCAGGTCATCGAGGGCCTGCAAGGTCTCCACCCTTTTCTCGTGACGCTTGTCCAAATCGGCGATCTGCGCGTTTGTCAGGATGGGCAGCGATTGTATCCAGGGGGGCTTGCCCGAGACGTCAGCCTCGTTGATGGAGGGAAGGCGCGGGGCTTTCACTCCATCATAGGTGTGAAGGTCACGCCGGGCTGATGTGGTGGGAGCGTGAGGGGCGAGGGGCGTTACGTAAGCGAAAAACGGCTTGCTCTGTGCGACGCTGGTATCGATAAAGCTCTGGGTCTGCTTCCTTAGCACATCAGTGAGGTACGCGCTATCCTTTGTGCCGAAGTGTTTTATGGCGCCATTGTTGTTCACGTCGTAGTTGTAGTAGTCGAAGGTAAAAGTGGCGAACCAATTATCCCATCCTGTGGGTTTGTAGGTGGTCTTGGTGTAGCCATTCAGGTACTTGCCGATGAGACCGGTTCTGTAGCCAGCCTTGCTGAGGCTTGTGGCAAGATTGTCGCTCTCGTTGCTGTTGTTGCTCTTGTATCCCTGCCACCCGCCGTCCGTGTCGTTTATATTGTCCCAGACGCCGGTGTTGTGAGCGTATTGGCCCCTCATAATAGTTGCCCTAGAGGGGCAGCACAGCGGGTTGGAGACGTAGGCGTTTGAGAAGCTCATGCCTTCGTCCTCCAACAGCAAGCGCGTCTTTGGCATGTACGCGAGATCATCTCTGCGCATGTCGTCTGCAAGGATGAAGACGAAGTTGGGCTGGGTGGTGATCGCCTGTGCCTCCCGAGACGTGGTGCTCGAGCCACCTGATAAGAGCACCATAGATAACGCTACCGAGATCAATAACAGAACGGTCCTTCTCATCCCCATCCACCCTTATTTAGCGGGACGAACAAAGATGTCAGCCGCCCCTGAGTGCATAACACCCTAACTATGGAGGCGTGAGTACAGTATGTCTATACGCCAGGTAGTCATATTTTTGCTGTTGCTTGGACGTTACCAGCGAAGCGCTAGATACATAAATGTCTTGCTACATCCGTGATAGCGCCTTCCACGAGAGACCTCGCGCCTCCAGCGGTCAAAGCAGGTTTGCCAAGGACCGTATGGAATGTCGCGCCAGGGCGAGGCGTTGGAGAAGCACGTAAAGAGCATCTTCGGCAAGCTCAGGCTTGTCAAGATCGACCGTTTCGGCTCCATCCTTCGCGGAGAGAGACGGCCTACTCACGAGTGCCATCCACCCGTTCCGTCAGCAACGGCATGCTAGTACAATCTACCTGCAATACTTCGAAGCAGCCAAATGTGCACAGGCGCCTCGGGGAGAAGACGATTGGGTGTGCTTAGTTGGATAGTCTTCGGGCTGATCGCGGGGATAATCGCGAAGCTGCTGATGCCAGGCCGCGACCCCGGCGGGTGCGTAATCACTATGCTCCTCG
>DASSCV010000228.1:0-14566 GCA_035697505.1 Rubrobacter sp. | reverse complement strand
CCCCCTTCAAGGCGTAGCCCGCCCCACGCACGGTGCGGATCAGCTTCTCCTCACCAGGGGCGTCCACCTTTTTCCTGAGGTAGCCGACGTAGACATCAACCACGTTAGGTGTAAGGCCGCACTCCTCGTCCCAGACGCGCGAGAGCAGGAGATCGCGGGAGAGCACCCGGCGAGGATTCTGGGCCATAAACTCGAGCAACTCGTACTCGCGGGTCGTTAGCTCTATCTCCCTCCTCTCCCGCCTCACCTCGCGGGTAGAGGTGTTGATCTCCAGGTCGGCCACACGGAGTATCTCGTCACCCTCAGCCCTCCTTAGCAGAGCGCGGATGCGGGCAAGGAGTTCCTCTATGTCGAACGGCTTGGTCAGGTAATCGTCCGCACCACGGTCGAGGCTGTGTACCTTGTCGAGAGTGGTGTCGCGGGCTGTCAGCATGATCACGGGCACCCTGCTGCCGCCCTCGCGCAACCGCTTGAGGACCCCGACCCCGTCCAACCGCGGCAGCATGATATCTAGGACGATCAACGCAGGCCCGAATATCCGCGCCTCCTCCAGGCCAGTGAGACCGTCGTAGGCGCACCGCACCAGGAAGCCGAGGTGTTCGAGCTCGGGTTCGACGAAGCCGGCGATCGCCCGGTCATCCTCCACCAACAGTATCCTGGTGCCTGGTCTCATCTACTCCTCTTTGGCCTCTGGACCAATATTGTACTTCCAGTTGTACCGATTCTGCGAGGGTTGGAAGGGCAGCGAGCCTCCAGCGCGCGCAAAGCTGCGGATCTGCGCACCTCCCGCCACGGTGCTCCTCCGCTTGTTTGCCAAGGCTGTTCCCGTCCGCCGGCGGCTAACTGCGGGTGCACGAGCGTCCACTCTAGAAGAGTCTCTCTGAGAGAGAGGTGAGAACGTGCAAAGAGAGAAGGTTCTTGCGATCATGACTGGTGTTTGGAAGTCTGTATAATTTCGGTCCGTCATGGCCGGCTTAGCGGGAGTTTTCTAACTTGGATCTCTACGAGTATCAAGGAAAAGAGCTGTTGAGGGAATACGGCCTGGAGACGTTGCCTGGCATCGTCGCGGGGACGCCGGAGGAGGCGGGAAGGGCCGCCGAGACACTCGGGGGAACAGTGGCCATCAAAGCCCAGGTCCTTACCGGAGGGCGCGGCAAGGCCGGCGGCATCAAGGTGGTGGACAGCCCGCGGGAGGCCGAAGAGGCGGCGGGGCAGATCCTGGGCATGGAGATCCGCGGGCACACCGTGGGACGCGTCTACGTCGAGCATGGAGAGGAGATAGACAGGGAATTCTACCTCTCCATCACAGTAGACAGGACGGCGAAACAGCCCCTGATCCTGTTCTCCACGGAGGGTGGGGTGGAGATCGAGGAGGTCGCAGAGACGAACCCCGAGGCAATCGTCAGGCTCCACGTAGACCCACTCCTCGGCCTTCTTCCCTACCAGGTGCGCGAGATCACCTTCGCCGCGGGGCTGGAAGGAGACGTCGCGAAGGGAGTAGGCATGGTGCTCTCGCACCTGTACGAAGCCTTCGAAGGTCTCGACGCAAACCTGGTGGAGATCAACCCTCTCGTCGTTACGGGGGAGGGGCGCGTCTTGACGTTGGACGCCAAGGTAACGGTGGACGACTCCAGTCTTTACAGGCATGAAGCCATAGCCGGGCTGCACGACGTCGAAGCCGCAGACCCACTGGAGGAACGGGCGCAGGAGGTCGGGCTGCAGTACGTCAAACTCGACGGCGACATCGGCATCCTGGGCAACGGGGCTGGGCTGGTGATGAGCACGCTGGACGTCGTCGCCCAAGCCGGCGGCGAACCTGCCAACTTCTGCGACGTTGGCGGCGGGGCAGACGCCGAGCAGATCTCGACCGCCCTCGATATCGTCACCTCCAACGAACAGGTCAGGAGCGTGCTCTTCAACATCTTCGGCGGCATAACACGCGGCGACGAGGTGGCACGGGGGTTGCTGTCGGCCATAGAGCGGACAGGGCTCACGCTCCCCATCGTCGTCAGGCTCGACGGCACGAACGCCGAAGAGGGACGCCGGATCCTCGCTGAGAACACACCGGAGAACGTGGTTACAGAGGAGACGATGCTGGAAGCGGCCCGCAGGGCGGTAGAGCTCGCTAGAGCAGGGGGAAGATAACTTCATGGCGATACTCGTAGACGATGGAACGCGGCTCCTCGTTCAGGGCATAACGGGCAGGGAAGGCGCGTTCCACACAGCAAGGATGCTACAGAGCGGCACCAGGGTGGTCGCAGGGGTGACGCCGGGCAAGGGCGGGCAGGACTACGAAGACGTCCCTGTCTTCGACACCGTCGAGAAGGCCGTCGAAGAGACGGGCGCGAACGCGAGCATAATCTTCGTCCCCCCGCCCTTCGCAGCCGACGCCATCTTCGAGTCTCTGGACGCCGGACTCTCGACCATCTGCTGCATCACAGAAGGCATCCCCGTCCACGATATGATGCGGGTGGCAAACTACCTGGGGACCAAGGACGCAACCCTCGTCGGGCCGAACTGTCCTGGAGTTCTATCTCCGGAGAAGGCGAACGTCTCCATAATGCCGAAGGATATCTTTATGCCTGGCAACGTCGGCGTCGTAAGCCGTAGCGGCACGCTGACTTACCAGATCGTCAACGAGCTCACGCAGAGGGAGATCGGGCAGAGCACCGCCGTCGGGATAGGCGGCGACCCCATAATAGGTACTGACTTCATCGAGATCCTCAGCAAGTTCGAGGCCGATCCCGAGACAGAGTGCGCCGTGATGATCGGGGAGATAGGGGGAAATGCGGAACAGCTCGCGGCGGAGTACGTCAAAAGCGAGATGAGCATCCCCGTCGTAGCCTACATCGCGGGCTTTACGGCCCCGGAGGGTAAGACCATGGGACATGCTGGCGCCATCGTCTCTGGCGGCGAGAGCACGGCAGAGGCCAAGAGCGAGGCGCTGAGGGAGGCGGGCATAAGGGCAGCGACGAATCCATCCGAGGTAGCCCAGCTAGTCGCCGAGACGTTGGGCCTGGACTGAAGCACAGGGAGATCTGGAGGACGAACGAGGTTCTGTCCCCTTGATCTCCGATATCCTATACTTCCTGGGCTCACCATGAACGGGCATCGTCCAACCCAGGCAAGCCGTGCCTCCCCGACCGGGGAAGAGGACGAGGTACTACGTGAGGCGGAGCCGAACCCTGAGCGGCGACCATCGAACCACGTCGGCGGCCGATGAAAAAGCAGTTCGTCGTCGTCGGCCTGGGGCGTCTTGGTATCTCCATGGTCGCCACCCTCGACTCATTGGGGCACGAAGTACTCGCCATAGACAACAGTGAAAGCGTAATACAGAGCGTCGCGGACGACCTGCCGAACGTTCACCTCGTCGCCACGGATGCCACGGACGAGGATGCCATGCGGGGCCTGAACGTAGAAGGCTTCGACGCCGCAGCCCTCATGATTGGCGAGAACCACATTGAGGCCAGCATCCTCGCGACGGCCACCTTGAAGGAGGTCGGAGTACCAAGGATCGTGGCACGGGCCACGGGCGGTATCCACGCGAGGGTGCTCGAGAGGGTGGGCGCCGACAGAGTGATACAGCCCGAGCGAGAGATAGGAGAGCAACTCGCCAGGACGATGGCCTCGCCAGTTCTGCTCGACTACGTCGACCTCGGAGAAGACGAGGCCCTGATCGAAGCCCAGGTCCCGAGAGCGTGGCTCCACAAATCCCTCTCCGAACTAAACCTCTCGCAGAAGATGGGCCTCACGGTCCTGGCCCTCAAGCCGAAGGGCGGACCAGGAACCCTGCCCTACGGCGACAGCGTACTGCACGATGGGGACGTGCTCGTGGTCGGAGGAACCCGAAAGGACCTGGACAGCTCCCCACTCGTACAGCCCGACGGTTAGCAGGAGGTTTTACGCTTTGCACACGGTGATCATAGGAGCCGGGGAGGTGGGGCTCAACACAGCGCGTATGCTCTCGCACGAAGGGCACGACGTCGTGCTCGTCGAAAGGGACGAGATACTCGTGGAAAAGGCTGCCGAGGAGCTCGACGCGCTGGTGATCGCCGGTAACGGCGCCAACCCCAAGCTGCTCAACGAAGCCGGCATCAAGGGCTCCGACCTGCTCGTTGCGGCCAGTAACTCAGACGAAGTGAACATCATCGCGTGTTTGGCGGCGAAGTCCCAGGGCGTCTCACGCACCGTGGCGCGTATACATAACCCCGACTACTACGAGGTGGGAGAGCCGTTCGCCAGGGAGATGCTTGGGATCGACTTCATAATCCATACGGAGCAGATGGCGGCGCTGGAGATCAAGGAAGCGCTGCTGGTGCCTGGTGCGATCAACGTAGACAGCTTCGCCGAGGACACCATCGAGGTGGCCGAGGTAATCCTGAACGAGGGCTCGGAGGCCGTTGGCCGCGCTCTGCGCGACGTGAGGTTGCCTAACGACAGCCTCATCGTCGGTGTCGTTAGGCGTGGGGAGGCGCTCGTGCCAAGAGGCGGAACGGTGCTGGAGAAGAGGGACCACGTCCTCCTGATCAGCGGCCGTAGGCAGATCTCCGAGGCCGTGGGCGCTCTGGCTACGGACACGGCGCCGGTAAGAGATGTGACCATCTACGGCGGAGGGCGCATCGGGTTGCGGCTGGCCCTCTCGCTGGAGAAGGCAGGTATGTCGGTTAGGGTAATAGAGAGGGACGAGGGCAGGGCGCGCTACGTGGCTTCTCAGCTCAGGAAGGGATTCGTGCTTCACGACGAGGGGATCTCCCGCGACTTCTTGCTCCAGGAGGGCGTGGACCGTACGGACGCCTTCGTAGCCGTCACGGGGGACGACAGGGCCAACCTCCTGGCCGCCATGTACGCCCGCCAGTTGGGTGCCCGCATGACCATCGCTGGTATAAGCCGCGGCGAGTTCGCGCCGCTCGCGGACGCACTCGGGGTAGACCTGACGATCTCACCGAGGATGCTAGCGGCCGAGGCGATACTCCGCTTTGTGCGCAAGGGTGAAGTCATAGACGTAGCCCTGCTGGCAAGCGGGGCCGAGATGATCGAGCTCAGGGTCCACGAGCGATGCAGGGTCGCCGGCCGCCCGCTCTCGGAAGTAGGTTTCCCCGAAGGCGCCATCGTGGGGGCTCTACTGCGCAATGGGGCAGTTATCATCCCGACGGGCAAGGAAGTTCTCAGGCCAGGCGACGACGCCGTGGTGTTCACCATCGAGGATGCCGTGGAAGAGGTCGAGAACCTCTTCGCCACCTAGTCTTTGAACCCGAGGGTTGTCATCAGGGTGAACGCCGGTGTGATCCTGGCCCTAGGGCTGGCGCTCCTGGTCCCCCTCGCGCTCTCGTTGCTCTACCGCGACGGTTCGTGGGCGAGCTTCCTGCTTCCTGCAACGCTGATGTTGGCAACCGGCATCGTTGGCTTTCGCCTCTCCAGGCCTCGGGGCCGCGCGCCCGAGTACGTGTCGAACAGGGATGTCTACCTCTCCGTAACGCTGGCCTGGACGCTCGCCGCCCTGCTCGGCGGTACGCCCTTTCTCGTCGAGGGTACCTTCCACAGCCTCCTTGACTCAAGCTTCGAGGCGATGAGCGGGTTTACGACCACGGGGGCCACCCTGCTTTCGGACATCGAGGCCCAGACGCCCTCCATACTGTTCTGGCGGAGCATGACCCACTGGCTCGGGGGGATAGGGATCGTGGTCCTCTTCGTCGCGGTCGCGCCGCTGCTCGGCGTCGGGGCTGCCCGTCTGATCGGCGCTGAGATGTCAGGGCTCACACAGCCTCGCCTGACGCCCCGCATCGCGGACACAGCCAAGGCCCTCGTGGTAATCTACCTCGCCATCTCAGCCGCCGAGACCGTCGCGCTGCTACTGGCGAGGATGCCACTCTACGACGCCGTGGTCCATACGTTCGGTACCGTTGCGACGGGGGGTTTCAGCAACAAGACCGCGTCGGTTGGCTTCTACGACTCGCTCGCCATAGAGGCGATTATAGGCTTCTTCATGGTGGCATCGGGCGTCTCGTTCTCGCTCTACTACCTGCTCTACACCCGGCGCCGGCTCGACGTCCTGCTCGACAGGGAGCTGCTGGCTTACCTCGGGATCATCGCGGCGGCCTCGATCTTCATTTGGGGGATCCTCGTCCTGGAAGGCGATTACGGGGCTTCCTGGGGCAGGGCGCTCAGGGACTCGGCGTTCGCGGTCTCCAGCATTATCACCACGACGGGATTCATAACAGCTGACTTCGACCGGTGGGACGCGGCAGCCCAGATCACTCTCATCCTGCTCATGTTCATCGGGGGATGCGCCGGTTCGACAGCGGGGGGGATCAAGGTCATCCGTGTCCTCATTATCTTCCGCACGATCCTCCAGGACGTCTTCAGGATGATCCATCCGCGCGCGGTCACACCGCTTCACATCGGCGGACGCGTGGTGCCGGAGACCGTGCGGATCGCGGTCCTAGGGCTCTTCGCGGCATGGATGGGAGTATTCGGTATAGCGACGTTTATCGTGGCGCTCCAGGGGGAGCTGACGCCCCTCTCTGCCGCCACCGCGGTGGCGACGACCCTGAACGACGTCGGTCCCGGCCTGGGACAGGTCGGTGCCACGGAGAGCTTCGAGATCGTCAACCCCCTAGGCCGCTTCGTTCTTATTGTCTGTATGCTCCTCGGGAGGCTGGAGATCTTCACAGTCGTGGCACTCCTCTCCCCCGCATTCTGGAAACGATAGAAGCAGGTTCTGGAACGCTTCCGGAGACTGCGCTGGTCAGCACGCTCCGGTTGACGCCTCCGATTCTCAGCTTGTCAGCTCTTTGTTTGCTGATCGCTGAGTGCGCGATGAGCAGAATTTATGCTCATCGCTCCCGAGGCAGGTCGATTATTCTGCGTCCCATCAGGCTCTCGACGAGTTCGACGGCGAGCGTGGCCGTGCCGTTCTTGACGTCCAGGATAGGGTTGACTTCGACCACGTCGAGCGAAGAGATTATCCCCGCCTCGTTGACCAGCTCCATCAGGAGGTGCGTCTCCCTGTAGGTGAGCCCTCCGCGCACGGGTGTGCCGACGCCTGGGGCGACTTCGGGGTCGACAGCGTCGAGGTCAAGGGAGAGGTGCACCCTCTCGACGTCCGTGAGGCCTTTGATGGCGCTTCGCACGACGCGCGCCGTGCCGTAGGCGTCGATGTCCTTCATGGTGTAGACCCTCACGCCGGCCTCACGCAGCAGGCGCTTCTCCTCCACATCCACGGAGCGCAGGCCGATGATCACGACGTCCTCTGTCCTGACGCTAGCCCCAGGACCGCCGATCCCGACGAGATCGGGGTGGCCGCGCCCCGTTAGGGTAGCCAGTGGCATGCCGTGGATGTTGCCCGAAGGCGAGGTCGCAGGCGTATTGAAGTCCGCGTGGGCGTCGACCCAGATCACACCCGTCCGGACTCCGGGCGTGGAGCGCGCAACCCCGGAGACGGTCCCGATGGCGATGGCGTGATCCCCGCCGAGGAAGATCGGGAACATCCCCTCGGAGACTATGGTCGCGGCCCGCTCGGAGACTTCCTCACAGACGCCCTTTACGGCGGCCAGTTGCTTGACCTCCTCCCTCGCCACGACGGTCTCGGGGATAGGCACCCCTGCGTTGCCGAGGTCGGTAACCCTGTGACCGAGGTCCTCGAGGGATGCCTCGATGCGGGCGTAACGGATGGCGCTGGGTCCCATATCCACGCCTCGTCGGTCCTGGCCCAGATCCATAGGCACACCGAAGATTCCGATCGGCCCGCGCCCGTATTCAAACAATGGCGGTTCCTCCCGAACGACGGGGATCGGCCGCCGCCTCGAAGCGTCCGTCCGGTGTTTGCCTGACCGCGTTGACCCCGCCGAAGAACATGTTGGGGGTCTCGTAGCTCAGCACGCTCTCGTAGTCGTCGAGATCCGCTGTGCGGGCACCGGCCTCGTAGGCGAAGAGATCCCCCTCCGCGTGGAAGCGCGGCGCGAGAACAGCGTCCTCCAGCGCCATCCCGAAATCCAGAACATTTATGACCGTCTGTAGGATGGCCGTAGGTATACGCGAGGCGCCTGGCGTCCCAAGCGCGATGACCCCGCCCTCCTCAGAGGAGACGACGGTCGGGCTCATGTTGGAGATCAAACGCTCCCCAGGCGCGAGCGCGTGGAACCCTCTGGGGTTGAGCTCGGGCTCGCCGAGGGTGTTGTTCATAGGGATGCCCGTGCCCGGCACGACGAGTCCCGACCCGTAGCCCATGCTGGCCGTAATCGAGACGGCCAGGCCCTCGCTGTCCACACACGAGAGATGCGTCGTGTGCGGCGAACCGAAGGCGGAGTAGATTCTGCGCCGCTGCTCCGCCGCGTACTCCTCCCCTGTGAGCCGCTCCGCGACCCTGCTGTTCTCCGCCCCGTCGAGGTAGGCCGTCTCGCGATCCCTGAGCGCAAGCTTCATAGCCCCAGTCATCACCCTCACGTACTCCGCTTCCGGCATGGTCGCCAGGTCGTATGCTGAGACGACCTTGAGCATCTGGGCCAGCGTCGGGCCACCGGCTGACGGCGGGCCGTTGGTATGCATGGCCCCGGCGCCGTACCTGACGCTCATAGGCTCCCTGACGACGGCCTCGTACTCGGCGAGGTCATCTTCGGTTATGATGCCGCCCATCTCGAGCATGTAGGCAGAGATCGTACGCGCCAGCTCCCCCTCGTAGAAGAGCCCAGCCCCAACCTCCCCGAGCGCCTCCAGCGTGTCGGCGAGCTCGGGGAAGCGCACCTCTTCACCCTCCAGATACACCCGCTCTCCCTTGTAGAAGTGCTTGCGGGTCTCGTCGGTCAACCTCAACACCTCCTCGGCGACCCCAAACCAGAGGGCCGAGGTTCTGCACAGCCTGAACCCCCCCGCGCGCGAACCTCACAGCGGGAGCTAGAGCCTCCTTCAAGCTCAGCCTGCCGTGGCGCGCCAAGAGCTTCTCCCATCCCCTCAGGGAGCCGGGGACAGCTGATGATGCCCCACCAACGATGGAGCGCACCCCGGCCCCGTACTTGAGGATCATCGTCTGCGGGCTCCCTCCGGCCCCGAAGGCCGAAGCAGGCAGCCCCATGCCTGGCATTGCATCGTAGTAATCGATGAGCTCGGCTTCGCCGGAAGGATCTCTGACGAGGGCAAACCCGCCGCCCCCGATCGAGCTCATCAACGGCTCGGTAACGCCGACGGCAGCCGCTGCGGCCACGGCCGCATCGGCAGCGTTACCCCCCGCCCGGTACGTCTCGGCGGCGGCCTCGGCCGCGTATGGCGTACCCGCGGCGGCGGCGAAGGTAGCGTTGCGGACTGCAGTCTCCATACTCGCCTATTATGCACCGCCTCTACCCCGTCGTGCCGCCCAAATCCGAAAAATGCCTACAACAAATGCTATATGGCCCACGCAGACCAGTGGGACATACCGTCCAAAATCGCTCTTCGCTGCGGCCGTTGATGCCACGCTGCTGCCACATAGCTCCGGCTCACGATGATCCAACTCCACCCGTTTGGTCCACCTTATGCGGTTGCGTCCACGAAGGGTGCAGTACTCGCCTCTCAGCATCATGGTAAGCATTCCAGAAGGCGCTCGTGGTTTGTTTCTTACTACCGTAGGCCCGGTTTGGGACACTTCCGATTTCTCTAAGCTGCAGGCCTGCGTAAGGCGTGGCGCTCGGCGGCACAGACATGGGCCTCGAAGAGGTTTCGGTGCCCGGAGCCGATGTCGCGCATTCCCTCGGGATGCCACTGGACACCTACCAGCCAGCGGTCGGAGAAGTCGCAAGACTCGAGCGCCTCTATCACCCCGTCAGCAGAGTGAGCGCTCACCGTGAGGGTGTCGGCCAGGCCTTTGATCCCTTGATGATGGTATGAGTTGACCTGGACAGTTTGGCGCTCCATGATCTCCGCCAGGTACGAGTCTTCTAGGACTTCGACTTCGTGAGTGGACTGGCACTTGGGCGTCGTCTGCCAGTGATTGAGGACATCAGCGCCGAGTTGCGAGGACACGTCCTGGTAGAGCGTGCCGCCTAGTGCCACGTTGAGGATCTGCATTCCCCGGCAAATGCCAAAGATAGGCATTCGCCGCTGCAGAGCCATCCCAAGCAGCGCCATCTCCAGCGCGTCCCACTCAGGGATAGTCGCCCCGAGTTCGGGTATCGGTTCCTCGCCATAGTACCCTGGGTCGAGATCGGGGCCACCACTCAACAGCAGGCCATCCAACCCGTCGAGGAGCGCCTCAGCCGCCCGAACGCTCACTGAAGGCGGCAGTACCACAGGCATCCCTCCGGCTTCGGCCACGCCCTCGACGTAGTCCAGGTCTGTGCGCACGAATCGTCCTGATGGGTTCTGCAAGCTGGACTTCGCTTCTTCTCTAAGAGCAGCCATCACCCCAATCTTCGGGGAATTGACTATCCCCCTCCAGCCCTGTGCTTCCGCCAAACGCATCGTATTGTCACCCTTTCCTCGGGCACTTCCCCTGAGGGTTAGGTCTGACTCTTCCTTTCATACTCCGCACATCTCCGATTTCGGCATCTCGTCGGATGTAAGAAGGCTAGCAACGCATCGGACCCCCCACCTCTGCCACCTGGCGTATTTTCGGGAACTTTTCAGCGCCATAGGGCATATGCCGGATGACGTTCGGGGCAAGGGCACCAGTCAAGCGTCATCTCTCGCCAACGCAAAGACCTTCTGAAGGCTCCTTCGGCCAGGCGTGCCACCTTGATGTTACCGGGACCCACAGATGACCTGGACAAAGAACAAGGGCCTTCGTCGAGGAGCAATGCCGCCTGTGCCCGCGAACGGATCCGGTTCGGGAACTGGCCCGAGGGTTCCGAAAAGAGATATGATAGCGCGTGACTTACTGCAAGTAACCGATGTTTCGGGTGCAGACTCAAGATAAGCGATGTATGCCTATATCCTTGATATAGATACGGAGTTTTCGAGGGGTATGCAGATAGGGAATCAGCCACTTGCCTTTCGCCGGCCTGCCCTACTACCATTGCTCTCGCAAACGGTTGTGGGCCAGCATACGGTATCCAAAAATTCTCGCCGCAATGAATCTATATTCATCGCTCGCATATCTTGTACCGTCGACGAGCCGCAATGCGGGGCAATTGGCCATTCTCCCCCAGCATAGGGTGAGGCTATGCTGGATAGTGGATATGCACTTCGGAGAATCCACCTTCTACGCACTCGGGTGAATAGCGTAGGATTAGCGCTGGGCGAAGGGGAAAGGAGGCTGAGTTGATCATAGATCCCGCCACGTTGGATCCGCGCAGCCGCTACAAGCTGCTAGTCGGCTCTGTGGTCCCACGTCCGATAGCCTGGACCTCCACGCTCAGCAGGGAAGGCGTGCGTAATCTGGCACCGTTCAGCTTCTTTACGGTAGCCTCCCGCAACCCGGCCATGCTCTGCATAAGCGTGGGACCGCGCGTGGATCGTCCCCCGGACACTAAAGACACCCTGAGCAACATCACACGGACGGAGGAGTTCGTGATCAATATCGTATCGCTGCGCCTCTCGAACGCGATGCACGAGTCCTCCAGGAACCATCCGCCCGAGGCCGATGAGTTCGAGAAGGCGGGTCTCACTCCTGCTGAATGCGAGGTCGTCGCGGCTCCGCGGGTGGAGGAGGCGGCGGTGAGCATGGAGTGTGTCCTGGACCGGGTGCTAAAGCTCGGAACCGACCACCTGGTCATCGGCAAGATGGTTCGCTTCCACGTCCGTGAGGAGTTCTACGAGAGCGGGCGCATCGACGTCGCCAAGCTCCAGCCGCTCGGGCGCCTCGCTGGTACCTACACGAAGGTGGAGACCATCTTCGAGCTGCCTACCACAACCAACTTCCTAGAAGATGATTTCTAGGCAGCTCGCTGTATAGGCTTGCAGCACACTCAGAAAGGAGCACACAGAGAGATGAGCCGGTCCGCGGAAGTCAGGGATTCGCTGTTGCGCTTCAATGAGCTGTTCCCGGCAGGAGACCTCGAAGAGCTCGTACAAATAATTGTGCGGAAAGACGAAGGCGTCCTGATCATTGGCAGCGACCCTGTTCAGTGGACGGAAGGTCGAGAGCAGTGGATAGCAGCCCGCGAGGCTGTAGTGCACGCAATGGAGAGGCTCCGCTTCGAGGCTGGTGAGGAGCCGCATGGCTACGAAGAAGGCTCAATGGGGTGGGTCGCCGACCGGCCGAGAGCTGTGCTGCCGGAAGGAAACGCCATCTCGACGCGCCTTTCGGGCCTGGTGCGCCGAGAACTACAAGGCCCTCGTCTTCACCTTTCCAAGCACTTCGGTGAACAGAGGGAAAGGTCTGTATAAGAAGTAGAATGCTTCCATGACTAACGAACGAGAACAGAGCTCGGGTCGGCAGATGGCGGAGTCGCAGCTATCGGAGTTGCAGAACATGCGCGTGCTCCTCGAAGAAGCGCGGGGGATGTCCCGAAACCTGGCCTATCACCGGAGGGCGCGGCTGGAGGCCCAACTCGGCGATGCGCTCGATGAGGTGGACCGCCAGATCGAGGAGTTGCGCCGTACCAGAGGCTAGAGCCGCGCCTTCACTGCCAAGGTCGCGCCAGCACGTACATCATGAAGACCAACGACAAGACCATGGCCAACCCCAGCACTGCCATCACCACGAACGACATCGCGCTTAACACCCCTTTCGTCGCTCTTGGAAAGCCCCTTTCGCAGTCAATTGCGTAAGGGATAATACCCGGGAGCAGCACATTTTATTCCGGAATGCGCACGGGTGTTGGGCTGAGGCCAAGTAGACTTCCTACAACGCGGAATCCGCAGAATTTGCCTCCTTCGGGCTTCGGTAGATCACGGTAAGATAAACGTTAGTCGCTAGGCTGCTCCTTCTTGAGCTGCTCAACCAATACGTCTCTCTCCCTAAGCCGGTCGCGACGTGCGAGAGCTTCCTGCCTCCGGTACCTGTGCGCTCCCTGCTTGAGCCTGCGGGCTTCTTCCTCGAGGCCCCAGTTCCTGCCTTTCCTTCTGTGCACCGTCTTGTTTCCTCCTTGTGCGCTTGACTACAGTCTTGGCTGGTACCTGCGCGTGTCGGTACGTAGTAGAGCCCTACCCGCTGCTTTGAGATACTAAAACGTGCGGAAACAGAGCGAGGAAAGAGCGCCAACGCCGTCGGTACTGTAGGCCGCCCTTCGCAAATCGTGCCTGAGCGGGTGTCAGGAGAACATGTGCGCCAACGCTCTCGCGCCCGGTATTATGTAATGGTCGAAAAAGGGAGCAGACCATGAGCGAACGCGACTACCTGGCCAAGGAGGAGGCCTTGAGGAGGCTCTCAGAGCCCGAGGGTGACCATGAGCTGCACGCCGCCTTGGAGCGCATGAGGGTCCATCACCCGCACCTTTGGGGGGTACTCCACCGGGTGCACCTGGCTCACGACGCCGACCCTGAAAAGCTCGAGCAGTGGCGAAGGGCGCCGAAGGGCAGCCAGGAGGACATCTGGGCCGAGCACTATGACAAAGCCATGGGTGTCTTGCAGATGTCGCTCCAGTAGCTTCAGGAAGTCGGGATAATCCCCCAGGGACTCCCATAGGTATTGGACCGGAGCAATGCGGGGTGCGGACTTCGGCATACGTGGGCCACCCTACTGCTGAGTCGAAGCGTGCACCCGAAGTTCGTGCAGGAGCTTCTGGGTCGCGCCACTATCGCAATGACTCTCAACTGCCGTAGTCACTCGATACCCTCGATCCGCGATCAGACGGCGCGTGCAATGGAGGTCCCGCCAAGCAAGTGTCTGCTGCTATCACAAGGGTTCGGCCAAAAGGCTGAACCCCTACTACTTGGTTTATTCGAAGTTCAGCTTAGGGATGCAGAACGCTTCAGCGTAAGGAGGGTGATGTCGTCCTCCTGCTCCGAGTCCTCCCCTACGAAGGAGTACAGTTCCTCCATCAGGAAGTCCCCTAGCGGCTGCTCACTATCGTGCTCGGAGATGAGCGCCCTAACCTTAGGAAAGCCGAACATCTCACCTTCAGGGTCGTGGGCCTCTACCAGCCCGTCGCTGTAGAAGAGTGCTGCATCGCCGGAGTGCAGGGTGGTCTCCTTCTCCTCATAGCCCATACCCGGCATGAGTCCCAAGGGCATACCCCTAGCCCTTAGTTCCTCAGCCTCGCCTCTACCGCGGTATAGGTAAGGCAAATCATGCCCGGCATTGGCGTAGGTGAGGCTACCGCTGTTGGGATCGAGGATGGCGTAGAAGCAGGTGACGAACATGTTGTCTGGGATGCGAGCTAACAACGTCTCGTTGACCCGAGCCAGTACCTCTCCAGGCGAGGAGGAGCCCAAGGCTTGCGCGGCCAGCTGCAACATGCCGCAGGAGGTGGACATCACCAATGCTGCGGGCACCCCCTTGCCCGTTGCATCACCCACCACTAGCCCTAGCCGACCCTCAGGGAGAAGGTGGAAGTCGTAGAAGTCCCCTCCTACTTCCCTAGCTGGCTGGTAGTAGGGGGTGATCTGCCAACCCTCTAGCGTGGGCACCTCCTTGGGCAGCGAGGCTTGCTGGATGCGCTTTGCCACTTTAAGCTCCTGCTCCACACGCTCGCGCTCGGTTATCTCTTGCTCTAGG
>DASSCV010000227.1:0-2491 GCA_035697505.1 Rubrobacter sp. | reverse complement strand
GGATTCTCGGCGAAGACCGCCTTGACGGCGTCGTAGCGGGCCTCGTTGGCCGGGTGGCCAGCGAGGCCGTTGATCACCACCACGTCGCCCTCGCCGCCGAGCTCCTCTACCAGCCACTCGGCGCCCATGCGCGCCCATTCTGGCTGGTCGATGACCACGTTCGTGACGCCCGGGGCGTCGATCTCCTGGTCCACCGCGATCACCGGGATCCCGGCGTTCTCGGCCTGACCGATCACCTGGTCGAGGGCGGTCGCGTCGTTGGGGTTGACGATGATCCCGTCCACCCCGCGGTTGATGAGGTTTCTCATCTGCTGGATCTGGCCCTGCGTATCCACGGTAGCGTTCTCTATGACCAGATCCTCGGTGAGCCCCTCCTTCTTGTACTCGTCGTTGACCCTCTGCAGGTCGTCGATCATCTGCGTCCGCCACTCGCTGCCGACGAAGCCGTTGGAGACCCCGATGGTGAACGGTCCCTGGTTGCCGCTCTGACCCCCGCCGTTGCCGCCCTGTCCGCCACCGCCACAGGCGGCCGCGAATACCACTGCCACCGAGCACACCACCAGCGCCAAGGCCCTGCCGATCGTCCACCGTCCGACCATCCTGTCCTCTCCTTCCTGCACGCCGAAGATCTCACCCGACGCTTGTTGCTCCGCTACTCATAGCTTTTTCACGCTCTTGACTCTGCCGCTTTCACGCTCCTCTCCTCGCTCCAACCGCCGCGGTAGAGGGTTATGTTTGCTACCGGCCCGCAAGTGAGAGCACTTCGCTCGCGGCCATCACGCTCGCGCCTACGACGCCTGCGACGTCATCGAGTTCGCTCATAACGATCGGGAGGTTGCGTGTGGCGAGCGGCAGCGACCGCTGGTAGACGGCGCTTCTTACCTCGGCCAGAAGCGCGTGACCTACGCGAGAAACCCCGCCGCCGATCACGATCATCGAAGGGTTGAGCACATTGACGGCCGAGGCCAGAGTCTGACCGATCAACCTCCCGGACCTGCGGATGATCGTCAGAGCGCAGTAGTCGCCACGCCTGGCGGCTTCGCCGACATCTTTCATGGTGAGCTCGCCCTTCTCCTGCAAGAGCGCCATGAGAGGCGGTGAATCACCTTCCCTGGCACACCTTTCCGCCTGCAGAACGATCGCCGGGGCCGCCGCCATCGCCTCCAGGCAGCCGGTGTTTCCGCACGAGCAGAGGGGGCCATCGGGATCCACGCAGATGTGGCCGAAGTCCCCGGCGCAGCCCTGGGCGCCACGGTGGAGGTGGCCGCCGACGATGATCCCGCTACCTATACCCGTGCCGATCTTGACGAAGATCACGTCGGCGACTCCCTTCGCCACCCCGCCCCAGTGCTCGCCGAGCGCCATCACGTTCACGTCGTTGTCCACGAAGACGGGAGCAGCAAACTCCCCGGCAAACGCGCCGCGTATCGGGAAGCGATCCCAGTCCGGCATGATCGGGGGCACCGTTAACAGACCAGAGGCCTGCTCGACAGGACCAGGTACACCCACCCCGATTGCAACCACATCCTCCGAACTCGCGGCTTGCTCGTCGATAAGCTCCGACAGGAGGGTCTTTACCCGTTCGAGAAAAGACAGTGGACCCTCTCTTACATCAGCAGGTTCGCCCCTGTGGGCAACCAGCTCACTTCCGAGTGTCGTCAGGGCCACGTCTATGGAGGTTGCGCCGATGTCCACCGCGGCGATGAGGCCAGCGGAAGACGGGATGACTAGTAGAGACGAACGTCGCCCTCCTTCGGACTCGGCGAGACCTCCCTCAGCCAACAGCCCCTTCTCGATGAGCCGCGTGACCTCGGTCGATATCTTGCCACGGCTGGAGTTCAGCGCTTCGATCAGCTGAGCCCTGGAGATCGGCCCCGCCTCGGCCCTGATACGGCCCATGATCTGGGCCTGAACCTTATCTCCCAACAAAGGATAGCGCGGAGGCGCTCCCTTTCGAACAAGCTCGTCGCTCACCTTCTCCTTCCCTTATTACTTATGGTAATCGTGCTTTTGCCTAACTGTCAACAATTTTTGTCAACATCGAGCAGATATATGCTTCTCTATTTTGTTCTTTTGCTGAGTGACGGTAAGCACTACAAAGAAATCCCTCTCCTGACTAGGCTAGGACTCCCACATCCCGGGGATGAGGAGCTTGTCACCATTAGGAGGGATTCTCCTATCAACGTAGGGAAGCCAACGAATTTCGAGTAGGGCTGAGCCCGGAACCGGAACACCGACGAGTCAGGGGAATCTAGACCAGCGCCAGTTCCAGCCTCCCACCGGAGTGTTTACACACAAGGTAACAAAACCCTGCGGCCGACGCTATTAAGTCCGAGAACCTCGCTTCTAGTACTACTTCGTTACCTACTGGAGCCGGCAGAAAAATCCTATATCGAGTGGTTCCTGGAAGGCAAAAGTCGGTCTCTGGGCCCGATTTTGTCGCTTTTCGATTCGAACACTCGTCATATCCAGCTCCATTTTCTACTAATCT
>DASSCV010000226.1:0-5123 GCA_035697505.1 Rubrobacter sp. | reverse complement strand
GTGAGTTCTTCCGTCGCACCTTCCTCACCGAGGGCCTGCGTCGCCTCCTCTCCAATGCTCTGAGGCGCCTCTCCGGCGGCGGCGGGGACCCGGTTGTGGAACTCCAGAGTGACAGAGGACTAGGGTGTGTCTGACGAGAGGCTGTGTCTGTGTTATCCCGTACGGGGAAGGCAACCACGGGAGGCAACGCCATGGTCCGGCGTGGAGAGATCACCGATCGAGCTTGACACCAGATCGAGCCGCTCTTGCCCGAGTACGGCCAAAGCGGAGGCCAATGGAGAGACCACCGCACCATCATCAACGGTATCCTCTGGAAGCTGCGCACCGGCTCACCCTGGCGCGACCTCCCGCAGAGATACGGTCCCTGGCAGACCTGCTTCGACCGCTTCAACCGCTGGAGGCGGGACGGCACCTGGGATCGCTTGCTGGCCCACGCGCAGACCAAAAACGATGCGGTGGGCGAAGTGGAGTGGGAGGTGAGAAGGCGAGCAATCCTACTGATGGCAACGATGGCAGCGGCGCTCATCGTGGCGAGCGGGGTGGCGCTGGCGGAGACCTTTACCTGTGACAGCACTCCCCCTTGCTACGGCACCCCAGAGAGGGACGATATAACCGGCACCGCCAGCTGCGAGACCATCTACATGATGGGGGGCAACGACAGGGTCTTCGCTGGTGGGGGTGGCGACACAGTCTACGGCAGCTCGGGCATCGACGAGCTATGTGGTGAACAAGACAACGACAAGCTCTACGGCGGCCGGGGCAACGACAGCATCGACGCGAGCTTCAACGATACCCCCGGCAGCACGGACCGCATCTACGGCGGGCGCGGCAACGACACCATCTTCGCCAACGACGGCAACGTGGACATAATCGACTGCGGCAAGGGCACCGACGAAGCCCGTTACGATCAGGCGTTAGACACGGTCAAGGGCTGCGAGACAAAGCAGCCGATCCCGTAGCAACACCGGAGAAGCGGGCCGAGGTCCTTACTCTCTCTGTAGGGGCTCCGGCTCTCTTAACGTTTGGCCTTCCCGTGCGGCTGAGTACATTCCTAACAAGAAGGTAAGGAAGCCCGCCGCGCTAAAGAAGGGTGTATGAGGATGAGGGCGGCGTAACCCGGCTGTCCTTCACCGAGGAGGAGCGCGCCGCCAAAGAACTGGTCGCCTCGTATATGGGGGAGGCGGAGCTTTCGGTCTACGAGGACGCCCTAGGAAATCTGTTCGGTCGCCGCGAGGGACGGAAGCCGGACGCTCCCGTGGTTCTGATTGAATCTCATATCGCCTCGGTCTACAACGGTGGGAACTTCGACGGTCCCCTGGGCGTGCTGGCGGGTATTGAAATCCTCCAGACCATGAACGAGCAGGGGGTAAAGACCGAGCATCCGGTAGAGATCGTCGCGTTCACGGATGAAGAGGGAGCACGCTTCAGCTTCGGCATGATCGGAAGCCGGGGGATAGCCGGTACTCTTAACTTGGATGACTTGCAGCACAAAGACAGGCAGGGCACCTCGATAGCCGAAGCTATGAAGAATAGCGGGCTGGATCCCGACTCCATCGGCGATGCGGCGCGCACGTCAGGCTCGGTCAGGTCGAGTGCTCACTAGATCTGAGGGACGTCAGTGAGGAAGTCCGCAACCGGGTCGAGAGTCGTATCCTTGAAAGGAGCCGGGATCTCTGCCAGAAAACGCGGGGCGGGGTTGGAAGTTAATACCCTGCAACGGGTTGCGCCCGGCTCCTGCTCAGAGCTGGTCCGGAAACCTGCGGAAGCGGCCTGCAAAGAGCTCGGCCTCGAACCCTTCTCCCTTGTAAGCGGGGCCAGGCACGACGGTATACAGCTCACGGAACTCTGCCCAATGGGCATGATATTCGTTCGCTCGAAGGGTGGCATAAGCCACAACCCCGCCGAGTGGAGTTCGCAAGAAGATTGTGCTTTGGGTTACAGGACCTTATACTACACGGTACTTGGTTTTGGTTTGGGAAAGAACCTAGCTCAAGAGGAAGGATATGCCATTATAACGGCCACGCTTGACACCCTTGTAGAGGGTGTAAGGGATGAAGTCGTCTGGTGGAGGCGGCACCTCCACCGCAACCCGGAGCTTTCGTTCCACGAAGAGGAGACCGCGCAATTCGTTTACGAGACCCTGCGGGCGTTCGGCAATGATCTGGAGCTCTCCCGCCCGACGAAGACCAGTGTGGTCGCCCGGCTCGTCGGGGCGAAACCGGGCAGAACGCTCGCGATCAGGGCGGACATGGACGCCCTACCGATAGAAGAGGAGAACGACTTCGAGTTCGTATCTCGAACCCCGGGCGTGATGCATGCCTGCGGGCACGACGGCCACACCGCCATACTGCTCGGGACCGCGAAGATCCTCTCCGGCATGAAGGAGAAGATAAACGGGGAGGTGCGCTTCCTCTTCCAGCACGCGGAGGAACTGTATCCGGGTGGTGCCCAGGAGTTGGTAGACGTAGGAGTTATGGACGGTGTTGATCTGGTGATCGGTACCCACCTCTGGGCTCCGCTGGAGTTCGGGAAGATCGGGGTAGCCTACGGTACCATGATGGGTTCGCCGGACACGTTCTGGATCACCATCGTGGGCAAAGGCGGCCACGGAGCGATGCCCTACCAGACGGTGGACAGCATCGCGATCGGGGCGCAGGTAGTGACCAACCTCCAGCACGTCGTCTCCCGCAACATCGATCCCATAGACAACGTGGTCGTCTCGGTCACGAAGTTCACCGGTGGAACCACGTACAACGTAATCCCGGGCTGCGTAGAGATGCTCGGGACGGTCCGCACCCTCGATCCGGAGGTCAGAAAGAGGGTTCCGGAGATCATGGAGCGGGTCGTCAAGGGGATCACGGAAGCCCACGGCGCCTCCTATGAGTTCAAGTACCAGTTCGGCTACCGGCCCGTGGTCAACGACGAGGAGGTTACCCGGGCGATAGAGGAGACGGTGCGGGAGGTCTTCGGCGAGGAGACCCTCGAGATGGTACGCCCCAACTTGGGGGGGGAGGATTTTTCGGCGCTGCAACAGAAAGCTCCGGGCACCTTCTTCTGGGTGGGAGCGGGCAACGAGGAGAAGGGGATCACCTACCCGCATCATCATCCGCGCTTTACCATAGACGAGGACGCTCTACCGTATGGGATGAAGATGTTTGTGAACGCCACGTTCAAGCTGCTGGAGGAGCGGAGGGGAGCTGAATAGTTGTGAAGACAATCTATCTTCTAGGGGTGCTCCCGTTTCTGGGGTTCTTCGTTGGGATCTTCTTCGCCAATAGGGTCGAACCCTACGTTTTCGGGTTGCCGTTCATCATGTTCTGGATCGCGATGTGGGTCGTTCTCACGTCGGTGATCATGGGCATCATCTACAAGCTCGACCCCATAAATCGTGAAGAGGATGCCGAATGAACTTCGTTGCGCTGTTAGTCATCTTTGCCTTTCTGGCATTTGCCATTTACCTTGGCATCAGGGCGCGCAGTGGCAGGGATATGGACCTCGAGCAGTGGACTACCGGAGGCCGCGGCTTCGGCACGCTCTTCGTGTTCTTGCTCATGGCCGGGGAGATCTACACGACCTTCACCTTCCTGGGCGGTTCGGGCTGGGCCTACGGGAACGGGGGCGCGGCGTTATACATCCTGCCCTACGGCACCCTGGCCTACGTATTGTCCTACTGGATGCTCCCGGCGGTCTGGAAGTACGCCAAGGAGCACCGCTGCCACTCCCAGTCGGACTTCTTCGTGAAGAAGTACAACAGCCCGTACCTGGGCGTTCTCACCTCTTTGGTCGCCGTGATCGCGATGGTCCCTTACCTCGCGCTGCAATTGAAGGGCTTAGGGCTCATAGTCTCCACGATGTCCTACGGGCTCATACCCTCGACTATGGCGATGGTGATCGGGCTCGTGGCCGTTACCGTGTACGTCATAATCAGCGGCATCCACGGCTCGGCCTGGACGGCCGTGGTGAAGGACATCATGGTCCTCGCCGTCGCCGTGTTCCTCGGCCTCTACCTGCCGTTTGCGCTCTACGGCGGGTTCCAGCCGATGTTCGAGCAGATCACGCAAGAAAAAGGCGCGGAGTTTCTGATCTTCGGGGGAGATTACCCCATCGCGTGGTACATCTCCAGCGTGCTCTTGAGCGCCCTGGGCTTCTACATGTGGCCGCACACGTTCGGCGCGTCGTTCACGGCCCAGAGCACCGGGGTGTTTAGGCGCAATGCCATCATCATGCCGCTCTACCAGCTGATCCTGCTCTTCGTGTTCTTTATCGGGTTCGCGGCGGTCCTGGCGGTTCCCAACCTCGGGGAAGAAGAGGTGGACCTCGCCCTGCTCACGGTCGTCAGGGAAACCTTCAGCCCCTGGTTCGTCGGGCTCATCGGGGCGGCGGGCCTTTTGACCGCTTTGGTCCCCGGATCGCTGCTCCTCATGGTCTCGGCGACCATCCTGGTCAAGAACGTCTACGGAGTTTTCCGCCCGTCCATGACCGAAGCGCAGATCGTCAGGTACGCTAAGTACCTGGTCCCGGTGGTGGGGCTTGCGGCCCTCTCCTTCACCCTGGCGGGCGGGCAGAGCATCGTCATTTTGCTCCTGCTCGGCTACAGCTTAGTCACGCAGCTCTTCCCAGCCATGCTCATCAGCTTGCTGCCGAACGCGATGAACGTGAACAAGTACGGGGCTACCGCCGGCATCCTCGTCGGGGTGGCGACGGTCGCCTACCTTACCATCACCGAGAACAACCTCGGCACCCTGTTCCCCTGGTTGCCGCAGGGCATCCACGCCGTCCACATCGGCATCGTCGGCCTGATACTCAACCTGATCGTGCTGCTGATCGTGAGCCTGGCCACGAGGGGCTTCGTCGAAAGGGAGCGAGTAACGACGGCCGAGGAGAGGGTTAGGACCAGGGCTACCACCTGAAAAAAGAAGGAGCGACGGGCGGGCGCAAGGCGGCCTGCCCGTCAATCTCCTGTAACTAGGCGGCCTTCTAGTGCAAGAGAGGAGAATCGAGATGAGCATCTTCCCGACAAGAATTCTGGTGGTTACCGACGGATCTAAGGAGGCGGACCTGGCCGCCTCGACGGCCGTCGACCTGGCCAACAACAGCAATTCAGAGTTGCACGTCCTCGCCGT
>DASSCV010000225.1:0-7639 GCA_035697505.1 Rubrobacter sp. | reverse complement strand
GAGCGCGGCCCCCTATTATCGAGGCCACGGTTCGGGTCTCTGAAGCTGTTCCTTCACGTGCATTGGTGGTACGCATTCTCTACCTCCAGGCCTCTGGTTCGCCTATCTTGCCACTATCCTACACCAAAGCCTCTGGACGCTCCTTAGAGTAAAATCGGGGGTGTACCTGGCGCAATACAGACCGTTTTGTGGGGTATCGAGTCGTGGGAATAGTGGACAAAGCCATAGCGAACTCGGTGCCAGCCATCCCGCGGCCCATAGTGAAGAGGATCTCCAGCCGTTATATAGCCGGCGATACTCTCGATGAGGCGATCTCCACGGTCAGGGACCTGAACGCCCAGGGCTGCGTCGCAACCATCGACCTCCTGGGTGAGAGCACCGAGAGCAAGGCCGACGCCGCTGTGACGCTCAGGGATTACGAGAAGGTAGTCGATGCACTCGACGTGCATGGCCTCGACAGCGGCATCTCTGTCAAGCTCACCGGGCTCGGGCTTACCTTGGACGAGCAGCTTTGCAGGGCAAACCTTGAGGAGATAGTCGGGTACGCAAAGGGACGCGGACGCTTTGTACGGGTCGACATGGAGGACTCACCTCATACGGAGGCGACGCTAAGGATCGTCCACGATACATACAGGCAACACGAGAACACGGGTGCGGTCCTGCAGGCTTACATGCGCCGCAGCATCGAAGACGTGCAGCTCGTTATCGACGCGGGTTTCTCCGTGCGTCTGTGTAAGGGCATCTACGACGAGCCGAGGTCGATTGCCTACAAGGACTTCGACACCGTCCGCCAGAACTACATTTTCCTGCTGGACGAGCTGCTCAAGGGCGGCGTATACGTCGGCATAGCGACGCACGATGAGTTCCTGATCTGGCACGCCCTCAGGCTCATCCACCAGCTCGAGGTGCCCGAGGACCGTTACGAGTTCCAGATGCTCCTCGGGGTAGACGAGGAACTAAGGAGCATACTGGTCGAGGCCGGACACAAGCTCAGGGTCTACGTGCCATTCGGAGAGGACTGGTACGAGTACTCGACCAGGCGTCTCAAGGAGAACCCCAAGATCGCCGGCTACGTCGCGAGGGACGTGATCGGAGGCATAACCGCCAGGGTGAAGAGATAGGAGCCTGACATGGGACTGATACCGTATAAGAACGAAGAGTATCTTGACTGGACCGAGGAGAAGAACGTCGAAGCTATGCGGGCCGCCCTGAAAGACGTAGGCTCCCGGCTGGGCCGGAGCTACCCCGCGATCATCGGCGGCAGGCGCGTCGAGACGGACGACGAGATAGTGTCGGTGAACCCGGCCAACCCCTCGCAGGTTGTTGGCCGCACGGCCAGCGCAACCGAGCGCGAGGCGGACATGGCCCTGGAGACAGCGACCTCCACCTTCGAGACCTGGAGCCGTACGGCACCGGAGGCAAGGGCGCGTATACTGCTGAGGGCATCGGCGATCATGAAGCGGCGCAAGTTCGAGTTGCTCGCCTGGGAGGCCTACGAAGGCGGCAAGCCCTGGTTCGAGGCCGACGCGCAGGTGGCGGAGGCCATAGATTTCCTCGAGTATTACGCTCGCGAGATGCTGAGGCTCAAGGACGGGGTCGAGATCTACTCCGTCCCCGGCGAGGAGAGCCGCTACACCTACCAGCCGATGGGCGTCGGGGTCATCATCGCCCCCTGGAACTTCCCAACCGCCATCCTTACGGGGATGTCGAGCGCTGCCATAGTCGCGGGAAACACCGTCATCATGAAGCCCTCAGAGTTCACGAGCGTCATAGGCGCCGTGGTGGCCGAAATCTTCGAGGAGGCAGGCCTGCCCGAAGGCGTCCTGAACTTCCTGCCAGGCTACGGCTCGGAGGTTGGGGACTATCTGGTAGAGGATGCAAGGACGCGTTTTATCTCCTTTACCGGCTCGATGAAGACGGGACTCAGGATAAACGAGCTGGCGGCCAGACAGATACAGAACCAGCGCTGGGTCAAGCGGGTCATAGCCGAGATGGGCGGCAAGGACGCGATGGTAATAGATGACTCGGCCGACCTCGACTCCGCCGCCTCGGACATCGTCAAGAGCGCTTACGGCTACTCGGGCCAGAAGTGCAGCGCCGCGAGCCGCGTCATTTTGCACGCCGACGTTTACGACGAGGTCCTGGATAACGTCGTCGAGAAGGCTAAGGCTCTCAGGATCGGTGGCCCTGAGAGCGCCGACGTGAACGTCGGACCCCTCATAAGCCAGCCGCAGTTCGAGAAGGTCGCCGGCTACGTAGAGGTGGGCAAGCAGGAGGGCGAACGCGTCCTTGGCGAAGACCCAGGAGACCCGCAGAGCGGCTACTTTATCAGCCCGACCATCTTCGAGGTTGGGCGAGAGGCCAGGGTTGCGCGCGAGGAGATCTTCGGCCCTGTCCTCTCCGTCATAAAGGCCAGCGACTTCGAAGAAGCCCTCCGCGTCGCCAACGACAGCCCCTACGGCCTCACAGGCGGCGTCTACTCCAAAAACCGCGACCACCTCGAGCGCGCGCGCAGGGAGTTCAAGGCTGGCAACGTCTACTTCAACCGCAGCATCACCGGCGCCCTCGTGGGCGTCCAGCCCTTCGGGGGCTTCGGCATGAGCGGCACAGACTCCAAGGCCGGCGGCCCCGACTACCTGCCGCTGCACATGCTCGCCAGGACGGTGGTCGAGAGGTTCTGAAAGCATTTCAGCCTGTAAGCACGCGCCCTTGCTGAAATTACTCCGAGGCCCTGACGCCTTCCCTGGCGCGGTCGAACTTGCCGGAGAGGATGGTGGCTGCCTGTATGACGGGGCTCAAGGTGGGGCCGTAAGGCGGTGCGTAGGCCAGGTCTATATTGACGAGGTCGGGGTAGGATAGTCTGCCCCAGAGAGCCGCGGCGCAGATGTCGGTGAGCTTGTCGGCACCAGAGCCCGCCGACTCCGCGCCGAGCAGCCTGCCCGTCGCCCGGTCTGCTATGAGCTTGAGGAAGACCTTCCTGGCACCGGGATAATAGGCCGCGCGGTCATACGCCCACAGGCCGGCGCTCACGACCTCGAAGCCAGCGTCCTCGGCCTCCTTTTCGGAGAGGCCCGTCTTGCCAACGCCGAGGCCGAAGACCTTGAAGATGCCCGTTCCGAGTATGCCTGGGAACTCCAGGGTCTCGTGGCCCGTGGCCGCGTTTGTGCCTGCGACCCGACCCATCTGGTTTGCGGTATCGCCGAGAGGGACCCAGGTAGGTCTGCCGTTTGCGAGGTTGGTCGTCTCCACGCAGTCTCCTGCGGCCCAGACGTCAGGGACTCTGGTCTTCATGTGGCTGTCAACCAGGATCGCTCCCGTGGTCCCTATCTCGACCCCTGCTTCTGCGGCAAGCTCGACGTTCGGCTTTATCCCGACGCCGACGATGACCATATCTGTCTCAAGCTCTCTGTCCCCGAACTTCACGCTCCTGACACGTCCTTCGCCGGTGAACTCATCGACCTTCTCGCCCGTGTAGACGTCGACGCCGTTGGCTGCGAGCTCGGCCTCCACGTTCTCCGAGACCTCGGGTCCGTAGGAGAGCGCGACCCTGTCCTCGCCTTCGATCAGGGAGACCTCCATCCCGAGCCGGCACAGGTTCTCAGCGACCTCCAGCCCGATGTAACCCCCTCCGACTATCGTCGCCTTGCTGGGGGACTGCTCCTCGATGTATCCACCTATCTCATCGGTGTCCGTCAGGAAGCGGAGCTTGAAGACGCCCTCGAGCTCCGCGCCGGCGATGGGGGGGAGGACGGCACGCGCGCCGGTCGCTATGACGAGTCGGTCGTAGGTGTCTTCCAAAGCCTGGCCCGTATTCAGGTTTTGCACCCAGAGGTTCTTCCCGCCGGAGTCTATCCGCTCTACCCTGTGGCGGACCAGGACCTCGATGTCTTTCTCCGCGAACATCTCGGGCGTGCGTACCACCAGGTCGTCTCGCTCTCCGACCACGCCGGAGAGTAAGTAGGGCAGGCCGCACTCGCTTATAGAGGGCTCCGGTTCCTTCTGGTAGACCGTGATCTCCATCTCGGGGTCAAGCCTGCGTGCCCTCGAGGCAGCTTTAGTCCCAGCCGCAACGCCGCCCACGATCACAAGCCGCATAAGTGAGAACTCCTCCCGCTCTGCCTACCACCCCAGTCTACAGGCTTTGCCCCCACCGCGAAGGAGTCTCCATTACAACGTCTGGACACGCAACCCGGCGTAAGAAGAAACCCCCGGTAGTGCACTCCGGGGGCTTCCACACTCCCTGTGTTATCGAGTTCTTGCTGCTAGGCGCTCTTCGCCGCTTGGTAGCGCATTTCGGCCTCGTCCCAGTTTACGACCTCCCACCAGGCACCTATGTACTCAGGTCGGCGGTTCTGGTACTTCAGGTAGTAGGCGTGCTCCCACACGTCCAACCCTATTACCGGCGTCTTGCCTTCCATGAGTGGTGTGTCCTGGTTCGGCGTGGTCTCTATGGAGAGTGACCCATCCGGGTTGGCTATGAGCCAGCACCAGCCACTGCCGAACAAGGCTCCAGGTGCTGCGGCAGCCCCGAAGCTCTCTTTGAAGGAGTCAAACGATCCGAAGGAGGAGTCTATGGCCGAGCCAAGCTCTCCGAAAGGTTCTCCTCCTCCTTGACCGCTGGGACCCATGATCTGCCAGAACATGGAGTGGTTCGAGTGGCCACCACCGTTGTTTCTCACCGCCGTTCTTATATCTTCTGGGACCTGATCCAGATTGGCGAGAAGCTCCTCAAGGGAACCCGGGTCGGCCTCGGGATGCTTCTCCAGAGCAGCATTGAGATTGGTCACATAGGTATTGTGGTGTTTTTCGTGGTGTAGGTGCATGGTCTGTTCGTCTATAGTGGGCTCTAAGGCATCGTAGCCGTAGGGCAACTGTGGTAGCTCGTATGCCACTGTCGTTTCTCCTCTCGTAATCTGGCTTTCGTTTACCCACTGTGTTATACCCCGAATTCGCGGGCTCTGAACGTCGGGAGGAGATCCCTTGGTCGTCCTCGGGTACGGGGTAGCGCAAGGCTGTAGAATACGGGGATTGGAGACTTCCTCTTCACGTACCCGGGGCGGTAGAGACCCGGAGCGGCCCGCTTCGGAGGAGATGCGACGCCTGCTCGATCGGGCGGTCGCCGCGAGTTCTAACGGCATCGTCATAACGGACCCGAAGGTGCCTGACAATCCCATCGTCTACGTTAATCCCGCATTCGAGAAGATCTCGGGCTATGCTGCGGACGAGGTTAGGGGATACAACTGCCGATTCCTGCAGGCTGACGACCGTGACCAGTCGTCGCTCGAAGAGTTGCGCGTAGCGCTGAGAGAAGAGCGGGAGTGCAGGGTGGTCTTGAGGAACTACCGCAAGGACGGGACGCCGTTCTGGAACGAACTTTACGTCTCACCCGTCCACGACGAGGAGGGTCGGCTGACCAACTTCGTTGGTGTCCAGAACGACATCACAGAACGGCGCGGGATCGAGAAGGTCCTGCGTGAAAGCGAAGAACGTTTCAGGGCTACCTTCGAACACGCCGCCATTGGTGCCGCGCAGGTCGGTATCGACGGCCGCTGGTTGCGCGTAAACCGGCGCCTGGCCGAGATCGTGGGCTACGAGCGGGAGGAGCTCCTTCAAAGGACGTTCCAGGATATTACCCATCCCGATGACCTCGAAGGGGATCTCGAACAGATGCGGCGGCTGCTTTTGGGCGAGCTCCAGACGTACACGATGGAGAAACGCTACCTCAGGAAAGGCGGGCCTGAGGTCTGGGTGAACCTTACCGTTTCGCTGGTGCGGGATGCTTCGGGGGACCCCGCTTACTTTATCGCTGTGGTCGAGGACATCAGCGAGCGCAAGAAGACGGAGGAGGAGCGTGACCTGCTGCTCGTAAGGGAGCAACTCGCGAGGGCCGAGGCGGTGGCGGCCAGGCGGCGCCTTACGTTGCTCGCGGCTGCCGGCCCTGCGCTCTCGGCCTCGCTCGACTACAGAGAGACCCTCGAGGGGATCACACGCCTCCTCGTGCCCGATCTCGCCGACTGGTGCCTGCTCGACATCGTGGAGGACGACGGGAGCGTTAACCAACTCGCCGTCGCGCACGCCGAAGAGGAGAAGGAGGACCTCCTGAGGAGTCTCACGGAGCACAGACGGTTTGGGGAGGGAGACCCCGGGAGCTCTACCGAGGTGCTCAGGACCGGGAGGTCCGTGCTGCTCCCTGACCTCCCCGACGTCACCTTCTACGAGCGCGGGCTCGAAGGCGAGTATCTGGAGATCGTAAACCGGCTGGAGCCTCGCTCCCTGATGTGCGTCCCGTTACTGGCGAGGGGGAGGACCATAGGCGCCATCACCCTCATTTCCTCGAGGCTGGATCGCCGCTACGACGAAGATGACCTCCTGCTGGCCGAGGATCTGGTCTACCGCTGCGCGTTGGCCGCGGACAACGCCCGCCTGTACAGGGACCGCAGTGAGATAGCACGCGTTTTGCAGAGGAGCTTGCTTCCACCTCATCTGCCTGAGATTCCCGGCGTCGAGGTCGGCGCGGAGTATCTGCCCGTCGGAGAGGCCAACGACGTGGGAGGGGACTTCTACGACCTCATAAACACTGTGGAGAATGGGTGGCTCTGCGCCATCGGGGACGTGCGGGGCAAGGGTGTAGAGGCGGCGTCGGTGACGGCCCTGGCCCGTTACACCATCCGCGCCGTCACCCTGAAGAACGACAGGCCCTCCGAGGTGCTCGCCGCCCTCAACGAGGCTATGCTCCGCCAGCTACCCGAGGATCGCTTCTGCACGGCTGCTTGCGTCCGACTCGAGCCCCAGGACGGCTCGGAGGGTGTAGGGGCGGACGTCTCACGCGCGGGCCATCCGCCGCCGCTCCTGGTCCGCTCCGGCGGCGAGGTGGAGGAGGTCGGATGCTCGGGCAAGGTGCTAGGCGTGTTTCCCGACGCGGAGCTCAGGGATACGTCGCTGCGTCTCATGCCTGGCGAGGCCCTCGTCCTCTACACCGACGGCGTCACCGAGGCGCGCTCCCCAGACGGCGACTTCTTCGGCGAAGGCAAGTTGCGCCATCTCCTCAGCTCCTGCGCCGGCTGCGACGCGGTGACGTTAGCCAGGAGGGTCAAGGGCGTCGTCCTTGATTTCCAAGAGGGCTATCCGCGGGACGACCTGGCCATCCTGGTCCTACGCGCCAGTGAGGGGGCGGCGCCTCCGGAGTGAGGCAACCACCCCTAACCCCACCGCAGCGAACACCGCAAGGCCGAGGACGTTGTGGAAACGCTATGAGATACTGCACGCGTCCGCCCTCGAAGGAGCAAAGGCTTGTCCAAGGACGCAGACCTGCCACTCTCGCTCGCCGGCCTCTCCAGGGAGCTCCTGGCGAGACGCCTCTCCCCGGTCGACGTCGTGATGGTGCTGCTTGGGCGTATCGAGGCGGACGAGACGAACTCCTTCATTACCGTTACGGCGGAGCGGGCGCTGGAGAAGGCGTCGCTGGCTGAAAGAGAGATCCTGGCCGGACACTACAGGGGGCCGCTGCACGGCGTGCCCTTCGCCCTGAAGGACATCATCTATACCAGGGGTGTCCGCACTACGATGGGATCCTCTCTTTACGCCGGGCATGTCCCTGACCACAGCGCGACCGTAGCACGGAAGCTAGAGGAGGCGGGAT
>DASSCV010000224.1:0-6331 GCA_035697505.1 Rubrobacter sp. | reverse complement strand
CTCGCCGAGCGGGCCGAGATGCAGCGCGACGCTTTCCGGACGCTGGTTGGCGAGTCGGTTGACGCTTACACGGATTTGCTATACGCGCCCCTTGCCTACTACAAGCAGGGTCTGCGCCTCGTCGAGAGCGAGGGAGCAGGGTTCCCGATCGCTGGCTACGACGAGTTGAACGTCAAGGAGATCGGTGACCGCCTCGACGGCATGACCGCGGCGGAGATCCGCACTGTCCGCGAGTACGAGAAGCGGAACAAGAACCGTGAGACCCTGATCGAGCAGTTCGACCGTAAGCTCAAGGCTGCTTCTGCTTAGGTAGGTATCAGGTTTCAGCCGTCAGGTTCCAAAACGGGCCGACACGGTTGATAAGAGAGAAGGCCGGGGGAGAATCCCCGGCCTTTCGCCTGTCTGATTGACTTCCTTTACCTGATACCTGAAGGCTTACTTCAGAAGGTCTTTCAGGTTGCCCTTCTTCTCTTTCATCTTTCCGCGGCGTTGGTCCGCGCGGCCCTCGGCTTTCGTGTCTCTGTCATCGGTCAGGGCGCCGGCCGCTTCTTTCATCTGGCCCTTGGCCCTGTCCATGGCACCTTCGTCTTTGTCCTGCCGGCCGCTCGTGCTACGTCTACCCACCTGTTCCTCCTCGTCCCGGGAATGTTCGTTACTTACCCGGAGGCGCTGGAATCAAACACTTTTGGGTACCTTTGGCGCCGGAGACCACGGTCTACCTACACCGTCTCCGGGCTAAACACTTTCGACATTGTCTTGCTCCGCCCTACTCGACAGCGGAGGGCGTCCTGAGAGGTCTGCGTCGCGCGTGCCGGCTCTCTGACCTCGGGCTTCTTGCAAGGCCTGCCATACCCGCATCGGAGAAGCCGGCATGTCCACGTGGGTGACGCCCTCGTGCGAGAGCGCGTCTATAACCGCGTTGATGACCGCCGGTTGGGCAGCTATGGCGCCCGACTCCCCTATGCCCTTCACGCCCATCGGGTTGGTGGGGGAGGGAGTCTCTGTCCGGTCGAGTATCATGTTCGGTATCTCGGGGGCGCCGGGGACGAGGTAGTCGACCAAAGTACCGGTCACCAGGTTGCCGGCGTCGTCATAGACGGCCTCCTCGTAGAGTGCCTGCGCTATCCCCTGCGCGATGCCGCCGTGCAGCTGGCCGTCCACGATAGCCGGGTTGACCACCGGCCCGCAGTCGTCCACCGCCACGTACTTGGGGATGGTCACCATCCCTGTTTCCGTGTCCACCTCCACCACGCAGATGTGTGTCCCGTACGGCCAGGTGAAGTTGGGCGGATCGAAGGTGTAGTCCTCGTTGAGCAACGGTTCCATTCCCTCGGGGAGGTTGTCAGCCAGGTAAGCCGCCGCGGCGACGTCCTGTATCGTGACGTTCTGGTTAGGGGAACCGGCCACGGAGAAGCGTCCGCCCTCGAACTCGATATCCTCCTCCGCCGCCTCCAGCATGTGCGCCGCTATCTTCTTGCCCTTCTCCACCACCTTTTCGCAGGCGAGGTGCACCGCCACTCCCCCGACCGGGAGGCTGCGGGAGCCGTAGGTGTCGCGGCCGTAAGGGGCTATCGCTGTGTCGCCGTGCAGGACCTCGACGTGGTCCACATCGACGCCCAGGGCGTCGGCGGCTATCTGGGACCAGCTGGTGACGTGGCCCTGGCCGTGTGGGCTGGTGCCCGTGACGACCTCCACCTTGCCCGAGACGAGCATACGCACGGAGGCGGCCTCCCAACCGCCGCTCTGCAAGCGGACCGCCGCCGAGACCTTCGAAGGTGAGAGACCACCGCTCTCGGTAAAATTACCGATGCCGATGCCGATCTGCTTGGCGTCACCGGCCTCCCGGCGGCGACGTTGCTCGGCGCGGACCTGCTCGTAGTCTGCCAGCTCCAAGGCCTTCCTCATACAGGACTCGTAGTCGCCTGAGTCGTACTGGACGCCCGCCGGGTTCGTGGTGGGTTCGTCGAAGGGCGGAATCAGGTTCTTCAAGCGCAGCTCGGCCGGGTCCATGTCGAGCTCACGGGCGAGGGCGTCCATGATACGTTCGTGGGCGTAGGCCGCCTCGGAGCGCCCGGCACCGCGGTAGGCGTCGGTCGGCGTGAGGTTGGTAAAGACCCCGGTGCACTCGAAGGAGTAAGCGTCGAAGGCGTAGAGGCCAGGGTAAGTGAAGGACCCGAATATGGCGACGCCGGGCGTTAGGAGCTGCAGGTAGGCGCCCATATCGGCTAGGAGCTTGACCTTCATCCCGAGGATCTTGCCTTCGCTCGTCGCGGCGAGCTCGATATACTGGACCTGTCCCCGGCCGTGGGTAGTCGCCAGGTGGTTCTCGGAGCGATCCTCTACCCACTTCACTGGTGTCCCGAGCTTGCGCGCCACCTCCAGCGCCAGCACCTCTTCCGAGTACACGTTCAGCTTGGAACCGAAACCCCCTCCCACGTCCGGTGCCACGACCCGCAGCTTGGTATCAGGCACCCCGCACATCACGGAGAGCACATCCTTGACGAAGTGGGGAACCTGCGTCGAGGTGTACACGGTAAAGCTATCCAGCGGCTCGGGCTGTGCGACGACGGCCCGTGTCTCGATGGCGCTGGGGATGAGGCGCTGCTGGACGTAGCGTTCCCTGACCACCACATCCGCCTTCTCGAAGGCCTCGTCTATGTCTCCCGTCGCGAGCGGCCAGACGTAGCACTCGTTAGTTCCGAACTCCTCGTGCACCAGGGGAGCTCCGTCTTCGAGCGCACCCTCGATGTCCGTCGCAGGGGCCTTAGGCTCGTAGTCGACCTCGATGAACTCGAGTGCGTCTTGGGCCTTGTAGCGGTCGGTCGCCAGAACGATGGCCACGGGCTCCCCGGCGAAGTTGACCTCGCCGTGGGCCAGGGGCGAGTGGTGCGGGATCTTGATGTTCTCCGTGACCGGCCAGCCGCAGAAGGTCCTCGGAGGAGACTCGGATACATCGGCGGACTCTTCGCTACCGTTTGGGGTGACATCGGCCTCGCTCTCGGTCGATTCGTCCACAGCGTAGCCGGGAGCGTCCTCTGCATCCCTCGCGCCACCTTCCAATACGTCGGCCAGGTCCTCGCTGGTAAAGACGGCCACGACGCCGGGGCGCTCCCTGGCGGCCGAGGCGTCGATGGAGGTGATCCTGGCGTGGGCGTAGGGGCTACGCAGAAAGGCCATGTGCAGCATCCCCGGCAGTCGGATGTCGTCGGTGAAATTGCTGCGTCCCGTCAGGAGCGTTGGGTCCTCCTTGCGTGGCACGCTGTTCCCCATGTACCGCCGGGCCATTTCCGTCATGGCACGATCTCCTCCTTTGGGTCGGAGTACTTTAGCCAGTAGCAATCAGTTCTATTGTGCACCGGGAAGTCACCTGATCTTGTAAGAGCGGACGGTTACGGAGGTGTGTCCCGGCATCCTATTCCATCTCTACTAGATCCTGGCCCGCGTCCACGGCCTCCTCGTTCTCGACGAGAAACCTGGCGATGGTGCCCTCATCCTCGGCCTTGACCTCGTGGAACGATTTCATGACCTCGATCAGGCCGACGGTATCTCCGGCCGAGACCTGGTCGCCCTCCTCGAAGTAGGCGTCGCTCTCCGGATCGGGACGGCGGTAGAAGGTGCCGGGCATCTGCGCTCTAACGGTCTTGTCGGCCAACTTACGAGCTCCTTCCGGTCAAGAGATCCTCTGTTGAGCCCGACCTAGAGGCCGGATCTCGATGTCGTTCTCCTCAAGCTTCCGGACGATGGCCTCAGCCAGACTGACGGCGCCAGGGGTGTCCCCGTGTACGCACACGGAGTCCGAGGTCACTTCTATGTCATTGCCGCTCTCTGTCGTGACCTTGCCCTCGGTCACGGCCCGGACAACCCGCTCGCCGACCTCCTCCGGGTCGAGGTCCTCGGTCACCGCGCGGGTGAAGACGATCTGGCCGTCGTCGTTGTACTCGCGGTCGGCGTAGAACTCCGCCGCAACCGGCTGATCCATCCTCTGCGCCAACTCGTAGGTCACGGAGGCCTGCATGCAGAAAAGCAGGAGCCCCGGGTCGACCCGTTGTATCGCCTCGATGATCGCGCGCGAGAGCTCCTCGTCGCGGGCAGCGACCATGTAGAGGGAGCCGTGGGGCTTTACGTGCTGGACCTCCATGTCGTAGTAGCGGGCGAACTCGCGCAAGGCGCCGAGCTGGTAGATCAACTCGTCTCGGACGTCGTCCGGCGACATCTGCATCTCCCGCCGCCCGAAGCCCACCAGGTCCCCATACCCCGAGTGTATGCCCACGGCGACGCCGCGCTCCTTGGCGAGCGCCACGGTCTTGCGCATAGTGTGGGGGTCGCCGGCGTGGAAACCGCCAGCGACGTTGGCGGAGGAGATGTGTTGCATCATCTCCTCGTCAAATCCCATCTTCCACGGGCCGAAGCTCTCACCCATGTCGCAGTTGAGGTCAATCTGCACGGTATTCACCTTCCTCTCGGAACACGCTTAGCTCAAGGCCTGCTGGATCTGGACCATCTGCTGCCGACGCTCCTCGCGGGCCTTGAGGGCCTCGTCGAGGTCCACAGACCTGAAGCGGGTCTTGTCGTTGGTCTTGGTCTGGGCCAGTCTGTCGCGGTCCGCGCTTATTACGGTCCCGATGGTTGCGTAGCCGCCGCCAGTGACAGCGTCGTTCATCAGCACGATGGGTTCGACCCCGCCTGGCACCTGGATGGAGCCGATAGGATACCCGAAGTCCACCACGTTCGCCGGGTCAGCCCCAGCCCCGGCGGGCTGCTCGCGTTCGACGAACTTAAGCTCGCCGCCCTTGTAACGGTAGCCGACGCGGTCCGCATCCGGGGTGACGGTCCACGTGGTGTTCAAAAACACCTCCATGCTCTCCTCGGTCAGGCGGTAGCTGGCGAGGCCGATGATCACACGCAGCTCCGTCTCTTTGGAGTAGGCGGGGACGTGATCCTCGTCCACGGCCTTGCCAACCCGGTCGGAGCGATCTCCCCCCTCCCCGACCTCCAGCTCGTCGCCTTCCTGCAGGGCGCGCCCCTCGAGGCCGCCGAGCCCGATCAGGGTGTACGTCGAGCGGCTGTGCATGAAGATGGGGACGTCTATACCCCCCGCCACCGCCAGGTACGACCGGGCACCGCTCCCCAGGTAATCGAAGGAGAGAACGTCGCCGGACTCCACCGCGATAACCTCCCAGGCCGGCGCCTCTTCGCCGTTTATCTTCGGCGGCATCTCCGCCCCGGTGATGGCGATGACGGCGTCCTCTGTGAATTCCAGCTCCGGGCCAAGGTACGTCATCTCCAACCCCGCCGCGCCGTCCTCGTTGCCCACCAGGTAGTTACCGACCTGGTACGAGAACACATCCATAGCCCCCGAAGGCGGCATCCCGATGGCATACTCCCCGAAGCGTCCCGTGTCCTGCACGGTGGTGAGGAGTCCCGGCTGCCTGACCCTAATTCCCATAGAGCACCCCCAGGATCTCCTCGTTGTAAGCGTGCGGGTCCTCGAGCGAGCGGTCCGGGTGGAAGACGAACTCCCTCTTCTTATACTCGAAGGTCCCCTCCTCGACCTCGGCCTCGAGCCGGTCGAACTCCTCGCGGTCGATGCGACGGTAGTTCCAGATGTCGCCCGGCTTGGGGAAGACGATGGATTCCTGGAAGTCCTTGAGGCGTTGCGTCACGTCCAGCACCGGGAGAGGCGACCTGCCGTAGAGCTGGTAGCCGCCCGCCCCCTCCACCGAGTAGATCACCGCGAAGCCTCCCCCGAAGCCGAAGGCCCGCTCGGGGGTGTAGGTGCGGGGCCTCACGTACTTGGGCACCTCGATCTGCTCCTCCGGAGGGACGAGCTGGTAGCACCACGGCAGCCCCGGCACGAACCCGATCATGGTCACCAGCCACGGAGAGCCGAGGAGCGCCTCGATAAAGTCTTCCTTCGAGTCGAAACCGTTTATGCGCGCCGAGTACTCGAGGTCGGTGGCGTCCGGGTCCTGGTGGCGGTCGCGGAAGCGCATCAGGGTCTCGTGGGTCCAGGGGTCTTCCATCATGACCGGCACGTCGACGACTCGGGTCTTTAGCTCGAATCCGCGGACATCACCGACCTCCTCGTCTATCGCCTTGAGGCGTGAGATCAGGTCGTCCGGGTGAAGCTTGTCGGGGTCTATGCGAATCATGTACGAAGCGTTCGACTGACAGATGTCGGTTACGCCGGGGATGCCTTCCTCCCTGAGCCTATTCGTGATCGCCATCGCCCTGAAGTTGACCTTCAAGCTCATCGCCTCAGCCAGTTCGACGAAGACGAACTCGTCCCCCCCGTAGCTGTAGCGCGCTTGCGGAAGCTCGGTCTCGACGC
>DASSCV010000223.1:0-33549 GCA_035697505.1 Rubrobacter sp. | reverse complement strand
CGAAGGCTTCGGCCAGCATGACATGGACGCCTGGTTGTGGGGCGAGTGGCAAGGTAGCGATGCGGTGGGGGAGAAGACGACCGAGCGTCCACAGAGCCTCGGGGTGGTCGGCAAGCTACGTCGCAGGCGCCACCTCTCGGTCGAGGAGTATGTGTACGCGCGGGGTCGCACGAAGAGTATGGTGAAGGTCACGCTGCCCAGTCCGAGCATGTATGCGAACCTCTGGTCTCCGGAACTATCCGTCGAGGTCTACCCGACGCTGGACCACTTTCTGGAGGATGTGGCGCAGATCCTGCGCGAGGAGGTAGAGGAACTGGCACGTCTGGGGGCCGAGTACATCCAGCTCGACGCACCGCACTACCCGCTACTGCTGGATCCCAAGACGCGCATGTTCTACGAGGGGCAGGGCTGGGATCTGGACCGCTGGCTGAGTCGAGGGATCGAGCTCGACAACTATGTGATCGGGGACCACGACGACGTCACCTTCTCCTTCCACCTTTGTCGGGGCAATCAAGGGAGCCGCTGGCTGGTCTCTGGCTCCTACGAACCACTGGCGCGCCACATCTTCGGCGGCATAAACGCGCAGAGGTTGATGCTAGAGTACGACGACGAACGCTCTGGGGACTTCGGACCCCTCTCGCACGTACCAGAGGACAAAGTCGCCGTCCTTGGTCTCGTCACAACCAAGACGCCCCGGCGCGAAACGAAACAAGAGCTCGAGGCCCGTCTCCATGAAGCATCGAGGTTCATCCCTTTGGAGCGGCTGGCCTTGAGCCCGCAGTGTGGCTTCGCCACCTCCATTATAGGCAACGCCATAAGCGTCGAAGACGAGGAATACAAGCTTCGCACCATAGTCGAGACCGCGGAGCAGGTCTGGGGGTAGACGAGGAATCTCCGCTGGAGAGAGTTGTCAGCCACGCTAGCCGGCGAACAGGCCCTTTACGTCCGGTCTCAGGCGTCCATCGTCGTCAAGGTAGTCGCGCCAGGAGCGTTTGGGATCGTATCCGAGCATACGCCTGGCTTTCTCGATAGAGATGCCTGAGGAGTCCTCGCGGAGGAGTGGCGTTCTTACCTCGATCTGGTCCCCGTAGTGATCGCGCACGGCATCCTCGAACGGCCTGCCGCCTACGTTATCCGGCGAGGCGATGTAGAAGACCTCGTGGCCTGGAAGGCCGCTCTCGGCGGCGAGCACCATGGCGTCTGCCAGGTCGTAGACGTCGATGTAGCTCCAGATGCCAGCACTCAGTTCCGAGCGATCGCGTACCATGGGGCCCAGGTTACGCTCGTAGTTACCCTCGTGCTGCACCCAGGAAGGGCGGATGGAGATGCAACTGATATCCGAGCGACGGATAGCGCCGTCCATCAGGAGCTCGCCGAAATACTTGGCGGTCGCGTAGGGGTCCTGGGGACGGATCGGATGTTCCTCGTCTACGGGCACGTAATCAGGAAGAAAGGGCCGCTCGGGGAAGAAGAACCCTGGCACCGTCTCGCTGGAGGTGTTCACGAAACGGGGCACCTCGAACCGGATCGCCGCCTCCAGAGTATTGAAGGTGGCCATGAGGTTGTTCTGGAACACGACGTGCGGCGGGTTGCTCGTCGGCTCGGGGATCGCGGCCGTGTGCACGACGGCCTCGGCGCCACGCACGACGGCGAAGGCGTCGCCTGCGTCAGACAGGTCCGCCTGTACATAGTCAGCCTCGCCTTCCTCGGGCCGCTCGAAGACCGGCGGCGTCAGGTCCGTCGCCCGCACGTCGTGGCCGGCCTCCTGCAGCGCGGCCACCGTGGCACGTCCGACCTTGCCCCGCGCCCCCGTCACAAGTACTCGCATCTATCCTCCCGGTCTCGCTCCTAGCCGATAGTACAACATCCCATTACCGGCGTTTCACCCGTCAGGGAGTAGGGTAAAGGCCCTGCATGAGAGTAGTCGTCGTAGGGGCGACCGGCAACATCGGGACCAGCGTGCTCCGGGCGCTCGAGAAGGAAGATAGCGTGGAATCCGTCCTCGGCCTGGCACGCCGGCTGCCAAACCTTCAGATGCCTAAGGTCGAGTGGGCCCCGGCCGATGTGGTGACCGACGATCTAGTGCCGCACCTGCGGGGGGCTGACGCGGTGGTACTGCTCGCCTGGATCATCCAGCCCTCCCGCGACCTCACCAAACAGTGGATGGTGAACGTCGAGGGGAGCATGCGGGTGGCGAATGCCGCGAAGGAGGCGGGCGCGCCGGCGCTCATCTACGCCTCGTCGGTCGGGGCGTACTCGCCGGGGCCCAAGGACCGCCGCGTAGACGAAAGCTGGCCTACGGGCGGCACGCCGACCTCATACTACGCGCGCCACAAAGCCGAGGTCGAGCGGAGGCTCGACCGCTTCGAGCGGGAGGCGCCCGAGGTCCGGGTAGTCAGGATGCGCCCCGGGCTCGTCTTCAAAAAGGAGGCGGCCGAGGGCATCCGACGCCTCTTCGCCGGCCCCTTCTTGCCGAGCCCCCTGGTGCGTACCGCCTTCATAAACGCCATCCCCGACATACCGAACCTGCGGTCCCAGATCATCCACTCCTACGACGTGGGAGAGGCGTTCAGGCTCGCTATCGTCGATGACCATGCGCTGGGCGCCTTCAACCTGGCTACCGAGCCGGTCCTCGACCCTGAGGAGTTGGGGAGGATACTGGACGCCCGGCCCGTACCTGTCCCGGCGCAGTTGGCCCGGGCGAGTGCGAGGCTTTCGTGGCAGCTCAGGCTCCAGCCCGTTTCCGAAGGCTGGCTGGACATGGCGATGAGCGTGCCCGTGATGGACACTAGCAGGGCGCGCCGGGAGCTCGGCTGGACACCCATGCGCAGCGCCGACGAGGCGCTTCTCGACCTGCTGGAGGGACTCCGTACCAGGGCAGGGCTTGACACACCACCGCTCTCCCCGAAGACTGGCGGGCCGCTGCGAATACGCGAGATCCTCACCGGAGTAGGAGGGAGGGAGCCGTGAAGGCCGTTGTCTGGCATGGCAAGGAAGATGTCAGGGTGGACAACGTCCCCGACCCGATCATCCAGGAGCCCACCGACGCCATAGTCAGGATCACCTCGACCGCGATCTGCGGCTCGGATCTACACCTCTACGCCAAGCTCTCGCCGCTGATGCGCGAGGGCGACATCATCGGGCACGAGCCGATAGGTATAGTCGAGGAGGTCGGCTCCGACGTGGAGCACATCGCGCCAGGTGACCGCGTCGTGATCCCCTTCAACATCTCCTGCGGGCACTGCTACTTCTGCGACCAGAAACTCTATTCCCAGTGCGAGAACACGCGCGATGAGGGCAAGCTCGCCCAGACCGTGAACCTCCTGGGACGCGGCAGGGGGGCGAGCCTCTTCGGTTACACCCACGTCTACGGCGCCGTCCCTGGCGGACAGGCTGAGTACCTGCGAGTGCCCCAGGCCCATTTCGGACCTATCAAAGTACCCTTAGGGCCCCCGGACGAGCGATTCCTCTACCTCTCCGACGTCTTGCCGACGAGCTGGCAGGCCGTTGCCTACGCGGATATTCCCGAGGGCGGGACCGTCGGAATATGGGGTCTCGGCCCGATCGGCCAGATGTGCACCCGCATAGCGATACACCTTGGCGCCGGACGCGTCATCGGCGTGGATAACGTGCCCGAGCGTCTCGCCATGGCCACCAGGCACGGCGTCCAGACCGTGGATTTCTCCGCAGTGGACAGCGTGAGGGATGTGATCATGAACCTCACCGAAGGCCGCGGCGTGGATTCGGCCATAGACGCCGTCGGGATGGAGGCAGGAGACTCGCTCTTTGGCTCCATCTTGCAGAGCACCAAGCTGCAGCCCGACCGGGCGACCGCCCTCAGAGAGTGCATGTCCGCCATCAGGCGCGGCGGAACGCTCTCCATCTCCGGCGTCTACGCAGGCCCCATCCAAGCTTTCCCCCTGGGCGACCTCTTCGACATGCAGATACAACTCCGCATGGGACAGGCCAACGTATGGCAATGGGTCGAGGACATCGTGCCGCTCCTGAACGACGAAGATCCTCTTGGCGTCGAGGACCTCAAGACGCATGAGATGCCACTCGAAGACGCGCCACTTGGCTACGAGATCTTCCAGAAGAAGCAGGACGGCGCTATCAAGTGCGTCCTGAAGCCGTAGGTTCTTCTAGTGGCCCAAGCGAGCAGAGGGCGATCTCTCTCAGTTCACTGATTCCACCACCGTTTGCCAGAACTCATCGTTCTCGTCCGGCACGAACGGGAGGTAGAGCGCGACGCGGTCTATGAGGCCCTCGTAGCGTTCTCTGAGCGCGGGTCCGATCTCGTCCGGGGCGGCCTCGATGGCGAACGCCGCGAGCATCTCGTCGGTGATGATGGCCGGCATCTCGCGCCACTTCTTCTCGCGCGCCATCGTTGACAGCCTCTCGCCGACATCCTCCCAGCCGTGGGCTTCGAGGACCGTGAAGTAGGTCGGCGTGGAGGCGTAGAACGAGATCTGGGCTCGTACCGACTCTCTCTGCTCTATGGCTCTTTCTCCATTCACTCCGGTGATCACGAAGGCGCTGGTCGCGAGCGTAACCTGCTCCGGATCGCGGTTAGCTTGCCTCGCGCCTTCTGCTATGGCCGGTATTACGGTCCTCCTCACGTACTCGGGGGAATGGAACGGGTGGACGTGAAAGCCGTCGCAGATCTCCCCGGCGAGGTTGGCGAGGCGGGTGTTGACGCCTGCTATATAAATCGAAATCTCAGGGTGATCTATCGGTCCTGGGTCGAAGAACGGTGTCATAAGGGTGTGCCTGTAGAACTCGCCTTCGAACTGCAGAGGTTCTTCGGTCTGGAAGGATTCCCAGATTGCGCGCAGGGCCAGGATATACTCGCGCAGCCGCGCGGCTGGCCTATCCCAGGGCATCGAGAAGCGGCGGGTTATGTGGGCCTTGACCTGCGTGCCGAGGCCCAGCACGAAGCGTCCATCGGAGAGGTCCTGGAGGTCCCAGGCGGTCTGCGCCGTCTCCATGGGGGAGCGGGAGAAGGCGATGGCGACGGAAGTGCCAAGCCCTATCCGCTGCGTCTCGTTGGCGGCTATGGCCAGGGGCAGAAAGGCGTCGTGCTTGGTCTCGCTGGTCCACAGGGCGGCGAAGCCAAGGTCTTCGGCCACGCGGGCGGTCCTGTCTATCCCTCTGAGGTAATCGCCCTCGGTCCCGAGGGCGGCGTCGAACTTCACGGTATCGTCCTAGGGGATCAGGAGTAGCTTGCCCGTGGTTTTGCGGCCTTCGAGGTCGCGGTGGGCCTGCTCTGCGTCTTCGAGGGAGTAGGTGCCGCCGATGCGGACGTCGAGGTTGTTCTGTCCGATCCAGGAGAATAGGCTCTCGGCGCGCCACAGGAGCTCCTCGCGGGTCGCGGTGTACTGGGCGAGGGCTGGCCTGGTGAGGAAGAGGCCGCCTTTCTGGTTCAGGGTCTGGGGGTCGAACGGGGGCACGGGACCGCTGGATGCCCCGCAGAGCACCATGTAGCCGCGCGGGCGCAAGACGTCGAGGCTACTGTCGAAGGTGTCCTTACCTACCGAGTCGTAGACGACGTGGACGCCTTCTCCGCCTGTGATACGGTTTGTCTCTTCGACGAAGTCCTGCTCGGTATAGAGGATGACCTCGTCGGCCCCTGCCTCCCTGGCGAGCTTCGCTTTCTCCTCGGTGCCTGCCGTCCCGATCACGGTCGCCCCCCGCATCTTCGCGAGTTGGACGAGCAGATGCCCGACGCCGCCTGCGGCCGCGTGTACGAGCGCCGTCTGGCCTTCCTCTAGCGGGAAGGTGCTGTGCGTCAGGTAGTGCGCTGTCATGCCCTGGAGCATGGCGGCCGCGGCGACCCGCGGCTCGACTAGCGTGGCGTTGAAAGGCACCAGGTTCTCGGCGGGGGCGACTACGTACTCCGCGTAGGATCCCGGAGTGCTCGCGAATGCAACGTAGTCTCCCGGCGACACGTCATCGACGCCTTCACCCACAGCGTCTACCTCGCCGGCGCCTTCCAGACCGAGCGTACGCGGCAGGTCACCGGGGTAAAGGCCCGTGCGCTGGTAGATGTCTATAAAGTTGACGCCGGAGGCCGCGAGCTTGACGCGCGCCTGGCCGGGGCCTGGTTCGGGGATCTCCACGTCCTCGTAGCTAAGAACCTCGGGTCCGCCGAACTCGTGTATCCTGATCTCCTTCATGCTTCTCTCCCTCCCGCAATGAACTCGACTTACACGCCCGTCATTGTGTCAGCATTTCAGCTTCGTCAGCCCTCTTTGTTCGCTAGAAGCCTAACGCTCGTAGGCTGATGCGTGATTCGTAGCAGGTCGATGCCTCTGCCCAATGGCATTAATCCTCCCCGGGTTCTCCACCGCGACCTTGTCCCCCGCTGTCATCAACGGGCTCACTTGCCGGTGCGGCCGCGTCCTGCTTTTGTGCAGGTGGACTCTTTTGAACCTTGGTTCTTGGTACGTTGGCCCTGGGTTCATTCGCCCCGGCCGCCGGCGTCTGGGCAGCCTGGCGATCCTCTCGCGGTGCTGGCTGCGCCGACGCGGAAGAGCTTGCCGAGGCGGAAGCCCCTGGTTCGGCGCTCGACTGGGCAGAGGCGGACGAGCTCGCGGATGAGAAAGGTTGTGGTCCCGAGCTGATAGTGAGGTTCACGTCTGTGCCTGGCTCCACCGGGGTGCCTGCAACGATGCCTGGCTCGATTATCCTGCCTGCGGCGACACTGTCGCTCGGAAACGAAGTGACTTTCCCGACCTCTAGCCCGGCGCCGGTGAGCCTCTTCTCCGCCACGCTCCTGGTGAGCCCGTCCACTTCGGGCACCTTCACCGGTCCTGCGGACTGGCCAGGAGATTGCTTGTCTCCCTGGAAGACGTCGAACCAGCCTTTCATGGCGTCAGGACCCAGAACAGCCTGGACGCTGCCGAGCACGCCGAGGGTAAACAGGATCGCAGCCAACGCGATCAGCAACCAGGGCAGGCGTCGTTTGCGTCGATACGGTACCGGGCCTGGCCAGGGTCTCTGCATCTTGTTCGTGACGTTCGTCGAAGCGAGGGCAGTACGTTGCGTGCCCGGTCCCTGCTTTCTTCCGACACCAGCTGCTACCGGCTCGAGTCCGCGGTTCACCCTCCAGAGGTCGTCCGCAAGCTCCTCAGCGTCCGCGTAGCGGTCTTCCGGGTCTTTCGCCAGGAGCTTCGTCACAAGGGCGTTCATGCCCTTGGGTATCCGGGGGTTTAGTTCTATGGGGGGCCGTAACGGCTCATTAACGTGCTTCATGGAGACGGCGATCGGGTTGTCGGCGGTGTACGGAAGTTCGCCCGTGAGCGCTTCGTAGAGCACCACTCCGAGGGAGTAGAGGTCGCTTTTGGGGGTCGCGGGCTTGCCAAGGGCCTGTTCGGGCGACATGTAGCCGGCGGTGCCCATCACGGATCCCGTCCTGGAGATGGTCGCGGAGGAGCCGGCCCTGGCGATGCCGAAGTCGGCCACCTTCGCCCCGCCTCTGGCTGCGAGTAGTACGTTCTGGGGTTTTATGTCGCGGTGGACCATGCCCCTGTGGTGGGCCGCTCCGAGCGCCTCGGCCACCTGCGCCCCCAGCCCGGCGGCGTCCGCCGCCTCGAGCGGGCCCTCCCTGGAGATCTTCTCTTTGAGCGTGCCGCCAGGCACGTATTCCATGGCTATGTAAGAGGCCCCTTCTTCCGTCTCGCCCCTGTCGTAGACCTGGATGATGTTCGGGTGGGAGAGGGACGCCGCGCTCATGGCCTCGCGCTTGAAGCGCTCGGCGAACTCGTCGTCGCCAGCGTACTGTTTCCTTAGCACCTTCAGCGCCACGTCGCGCCCGAGCACCCTGTCACGGGCCAGGTAGACCTCGCCCATGCCCCCGCTACCGAGTGGTCGAACGACGTCGTAGCGGTCGTCCAAGACTGTTTTTCTCGCCTCTGACATCCTGCCCTTGGTCCGGCTCCAAAACACCAACCGCGTCATTCTACACTTACGCATGGGACCTTACGAAGGATGTCTCAGAGGGATTGAAGGTTAGGCAGTGCTGGGGTCGGGTACTGTAATGGTGCTAGGTCGAACGCGATAGACGGACTCGATGGTGGAGGCATGTAGGGGTGGGATCTTGGCTACAAGCGGCGTAGAAGAGAGCGCGATGAGGCTTCTTGGGGCCTTCTACGACCTTTCAGGAGGGAAGCTCACGGAGCCGGTGCCGCTCGGCGGACCAGAGATACCCGGAAAGGGCGCGGCGCCGAGTGCCGATCTCGACCCTGACTCCCCAGAGTGCGACATCGCGGCCAGGTACCTGGTCGATCAAAAATTCATCGCACCGGCCGACGCCGCGTCCGGGTACGTGATCACCGTCGCCGGCTTTGACAGGGTGAGAGAGATGCGCGGGATGGGCAGTCCTGCAGCGCCGGCAGGGAGGAGCAGGATGAGCGACAAGACCCAGAAGCAGCTTGTGACGCTGCTTTCCATAGGGATCTCCATCGGCCTCAGCCAGCCGCTGGCCAGGTTTATAGAGAAGGAGATCCCCGAACGCAGGGGCATAAAGGACGACCTGACCGAGGCTGTCCTGCAAGGGCTGGTCAGGGTGGTGGCGCTCGTTGTCGCCTCTGTGATCGTGCGACGCCTGGCCGCGAGCCGAAGGTAAGCTACCAGTTCCCGAGACCTCTTATAGAACGACACCGCCCCGGAAAGACCACGACGTAGTCGGCCGCACCGCCCCCGATACCGGTTCACGGAATTCCGTTGTCCCGGAGACCGGCGGCTACCCAAAGTAGACTCGGCTAGTTGGCGGGAGAGGAGATTCTGAGTGGCTGACGTCTTCGTAGCTGGTTCTATAAACCAGGACTTCGTCCTGAGCGTAGAGCGCCGTCCCGCGCCTGGCGAGACTGTCACGGACGCCCGTCTGGCGACCCACAACGGTGGCAAGGGGGCCAACCAGGCCGCTGCTGCAGCCCTCCTCGGCGCGAGCGTGGCATTTCTCGGCCGGGTTGGCGACGACGGGTTCGGCGGGCCGCTAGTACGAGGGCTCTCCGAAAAGGGCGTCGATACGGGCCTTGTGCAGGAAGTTCCCGGTTCTTCCACAGGCGCGGCCTTCATAACAGTCACCCCTGATGGGGAGAACGCGATCACGGTCGCACCTGGCGCGAACCGCCGCCTCACAGCGCAGGACGTAGACGATGCCTCCGAGTCGATCGAAGGGGCGCAAGTGCTCGTCGCCCAGATGGAGATCCCGCCCGAGGTCGTCCTGCGGGCCGTCGAAGTCGCGGCAGGGAGCGGGACCCGCGCGCTGGTCAACCTCGCGCCCCCGTTCGAAGTTCCGCGGGCACTGCTCGAGAAGCTCGACCCTCTGGTGATCAACGAGCACGAGGCCGCCTTCCTCCTCGGAGAGGGGGTCGAAGGTGTAGATGGGGCGCTCGATGCAGCCCCGAGGCTCCTGTCGCTGGGGCCAGCATCCGTCGTGGTCACGCTCGGAGAAGACGGTGCCGTCTTCTCCGGCAGCGAAGCCGCGAAACACCTCCCGGCTCCGAGAGTGGAAGTCGTTGACACGACGGGTGCCGGAGACGCGTTCGTCGGGGCCCTGTCCGCAAGGCTCGCCGAAGACGCCCCTCTGGAAAACGCGGTTGCCTACGCCGTACGGGCCGGGGCGGCGGCCGTGACTGAGGCGGGTGCCCAGGGAGCTCTCCCGACCCCCGAGACGGTGGATGCTTTGTAGAGCATGGCGGTAGCGTCAGCCCCGTCGGGTAGCCCCCGAAAAGAAGACGGGACCGTACGACTGGGGCGAGTCTGGCTCGAAGCCCGCGTGGTCGAGCAGGCTCTGTAGCTCGTCGGGGTCGAAGAACCTGATGCCACCCGTGGAGAGGAAGCGCTGGAGCCGGCGTCCACGCGGCGTGCCTGCACGCAGGATGCCCATGATTGCGAGCCGCCCGCCGGGTTCGAGGACACGGTAGGTCTCCCGCAGGGCTCGTGCGGGATCTCCAAGCTCGTTGAGGGTGCCGCCGCAGACGGCGCCTTCGAAGGAGGCGTCGAGGAAAGGGAGATTCTTCGCGTTGGCCCTGACGAAGGAGGCATTCGCCTCGATCCTGCGTGCGCGGCGGACGGCTTCCTCTAGCATGGACGGGGAGATGTCTATGCCTACGGCGGCACCGCTGTCGAGGTTGCGGGTGTAGAGGCCCGCGGAGCAACCCAGGTCGAGGTAGCGGCCGCCGCGGAGGGGGCGGACGAGACGTTTGATGATCTCCAGCTCCCGCTCCTTCGGGAAGGGTTCGCCGGTGAGCAGGCTGAGGGAGCGGACGCGCCAGAGCGGTTCGTAGCCGCGTCCGGCGCCTGGCAGGAAGTTGGCGAGGTTGGCGATGTTGTCCGCGCCGGTACGGGCTTTCAACAGATCCAGGTATCCGTCTTTGATCTCGTAGGTTTCGCCCGTCACCGGGGAGCGGGCTTTGCCGCCCAGGATCATACCGTCTCTCTCCATACCACCGGCGTAGGCAAGACCCCCGGTATCCGAAGGACGGGGACGGACTATAGAGAGCAGCTCCTTTCTTATCATCTAGCGCCGTCTTCTGCCACGCAGGCGGTTCAGGCGGGCGTCGAAGCCCCTGACGGAGTCGACGAAGGCGCCCGACTCTTCCGGGCGGGGGGAGGCTTTCAGGGTCGGATATCCGCCTTCGTGGTAGATCAGTGGTCCCTTGCGCGTATCGCCCAGACGGACCTCGACGACCCTCCCCAGGAACAGGTCGTGATCGCCTCCCGCGTAGATCTCGGCCAGCTCGCAGTCGATCGCCGCCAGTGCGCCGGCCGCCAGCGGCGCCCCCACCGAGCCGTAGCCGCCGCCTAAAGAGTGGAGCGCCGGAAGTCCGCTGGAGCGTTCGGGCGAGGCGAAGAGCCTGCTGAGTCCTTCCTGGTCGTCCGCCAGGAGGTTCACCGTAAAGGAGCCTTCCTCCCTGATGCGCTGGTTGATGCGCGCGTCTTTGTGGACGCTTACCAGAAAGAGCAGTGGGTCGAGAGAGACGGAGATCACAGCGTTGGCGGTCATGCCCTCGGCTCTCTCCTCCCGCCCGCTCGTCACGACAGTCACGCCGGTAGGGAAATGACGCATCGCGCTCCGCAGGGCGTCAGGGTCGGCATCCCTGACCTCCCACGGATACTCTCGCTTGTCCGTACCGTCAGGTGGCATCCACACCCCTTCTAGCAAGCCGTGCTCGCCGGTCTCCCGCGAGAGAGCCTCCCACGCGCAACTCCTGGGGCCACCATCGTCCCACCGTCTCCCTGTCCGAACCGTACCAACGGCCTAGACGCCTGTTGTGATGGACGCCGTCTAGGATCAGGCTCTCCGAGCCGGGAAGCAGGGCCGCATCGACAGGAACGACCCCGTCTCCGGCCACCCTACCGCCTTGGACGAACCGCTCGTAGCGCTTGCGGACCCTGGGTGAGGAGGCGCCGTCGCCGGCGCTACCAGCGACCGAGACGTAGCGCAAACCAGCTTCAGCGTGGAGGGCGCCGGGGAAGAGCTCGTTTACGCGGGTGATCGGGGCGAGGCGTTGTCTGTCCGCCACGGTATGTGGGGTGCCAAGTGTGATCAGGCACTCCACCCTCCTGTGTCCCGAGTAACGCCTCCCCCCATACGGAGGATCTCCGCCTATATACACCCTGCACGCCAGACCGCCCGCCGAGTGTCCCACGAGCACCGCCTTCTTCGCAGCGCTCTCGAGCAGCGCCCTGTCCACCGTGCTCGCGACTTCGAAGACCAGTTGCCCGAAGCCCCGGAAGTATCCCAGGGTCCAGTCAAGGGGCGTGACGGGGGCAATGTGCACTTCGGAGCCGGAGATCTCCTGCAGCAGGCTCGCGAAGTTGCGGTAACTACCCGGCCACCAGGTAGCCCCGCCGACGATCACTATGGGTGCGCCCGACATGCCCGTGAGTATAGCCGCCCTTCAGGTGATGCTCGCCTGGAGGCCGTCGATCACGAACTGGACGGCGAGCGCGGCGAGCAGGACGCCGAGGACACGCGAGAGTACGTCGGCCCCGGTCTCACCGAAGAGCCGCATCACCCGCGGGGCGAGGAGCAGCGAACTCAAGGTCAGAAGCAGGATCACGAACAGGACCGCTATGAACAGGGCTACCTGGCCCGCACTGCTGCCGCCTGTAAAGAGGAGGACCGTGGTGATGGCCCCTGGTCCTGCCAGAAGCGGAATAGCAAGGGGAAAGACGGAGATGTCCTGCTGGTATGATTCCTCCTCCTGTTCGCGCACGCTCGTGGCGCGCATCCCCGAAGGCCGGGCGAAGACCATGTCGAGAGAGAGGAGGAAGAGCAGCAGGCCGCCGGCGATGCGGAAAGCCGGCAGCCCGATGCCGAGGGCCTCGAGCAGCACGTCGCCAGCAAGGGCGAACAGGAAGAGTATGAGGGCGCCAAGCAACGTGCCCCTTATGGCGGACTCGCGCTTCTGCTTCTCTGAGAAACCGCGGGTGAGCGAGGCGAAGATGGGGGCGAGACCCAGCGGGTCTACGACCACGAGCAGCGTCACGAAAGCGTTGAATGCGAACTCCATCGGACGAAACTCTACCTCACAGCGAAGAACCTGTGTCGGGGATGACACGCCACTCTCCCCGCAACGACCACGCCCGGCCCATGGTCTTCTTCCCGATCCGGCCTCTCTTCGTCCGGTAGCGTCCCCGCAGGACCTCTGAGAGCGCCTTTATCACCTGCGATACATCTGCCGGCAGGTCCCCGATGCTCTCTGGCCTGAACGGTAGTCCCAAAAGACCATAGACGCGCTCGAGTACGGCCCTGATCTCAGCCGTCTCAGAGACCAGAACGAGGGCTTCCAGGCGGGCGGACCGGCGGGTGACCCTTTGTGCCAGCCCGGCGTGCTTGACGCCCCACGGGCCGCCGGATCGCACGGAGTAAGCCCCAGGACAGAACTCGCCCTCGACCTCACCGCCCTCCGCTTCGACCCCGATACGCCGCAGGGCTGAGGCGATGAGATCCAGGCCCTCCGAGTAACGCTCGTAGAGTCCGTGGCGCAGGTCTTCTACGGGGAAGGTGAGGGAGAACGACAGAGAGCCCCTGTTCGCTGCCACGGCCCCGCCGCCGGAGTTCCGCACCAGCACGGGGAAGCCGAGTCCTGAGGCCGCCTCTGTCACCGCTGCAAAGCCGGGCAGGCGCGTCTCCTGCCTGGTCGCCCCGACGTAGCGCGATGAGGTCCACATCAGGGCCGTGGGGCCGCGTTCTTGTGCTGCGACCTCCTCAAGCAAGGCCTGTTGCAGCCCGAAGCCCTCTTCGGGATCGTCGAAGGGCCCGGCGATCAAGATCTCCACGCGTTCACTTGCGGGCAACGAAAAGCCCCGTATCCTTGGTGATGTGGATCTCCGAGTAGGTCACATCTGGCCTCCTGGTTGGGTGTCTACCGGCCCCTGGAGGACCGCGACATCTGTGGTGCTAAGATAGCAGCCCGGATGCAGGGTCGGATAGTACGGAGGCCAATGCTCCAGCAGCAAGCCATGATCGAGCGAACGCGCCGCGTCTGTAGGGAGGATGAACGCCTCGCTGCGGCGATGATGTACGGCTCCTTCGCCCAGGGCGAGGGGGATGGGTTCTCGGAGCGGCTGGACCGGCGCTGTTCCGAGACTTTCAGCGCTCCTGGCCCGGAGGATTCATAATGCGGGACGATACACGGAGCCCGTGGCGAACGCTCAGTTCGAGGAACGTCTACGAGAACCCCTGGATCTCGGTCCGCGAGGACAGCGTGATAAGGCCTGACGGCGAGCCTGGCATCTACGGCGTCGTCCACTACAAGAACACCGCCGTCGGCGTCCTGCCGGTGGAGGAGGATCACATCTACCTCGTCGGGCAATACCGCTATCCCCTTGAACGCTACTCGTGGGAGATACCTGAAGGCGGTTGCCCGAAGGACGAGGAACCCCTGCGTGCGGCCCAGCGCGAGCTGAGGGAGGAGACAGGCCTGGAAGCCAGGAACTGGCGGAAGCTCGGGGAGGCTTACCTCTCCAACTCGGTCGCCGACGAGTACGCAGTGTGGTTTCTCGCCACGGGTCTCGTACCTGGGGAGCGGCAGCCAGATGGGACCGAGGTCATCGGCGTTCGACGCGTTCCTTTGCGCGAGGCCGTTGCCATGGCGATGGACGGCAGGATCACCGACGCTCTGAGCACCCTCGCCCTAACAACCTACGCACTCGAGGGCTACGATGTCGCGGCCGGCTAGGGCAGGCCGCCGCCTACCGGGGCCGCGATGAAAGTCTGTGCGCTCGCCGGCGGGGTAGGCGGCGCGAAGCTTGCGAGCGGTCTGCAAGACGTGCTGCCGCCGGGGGATCTCTCGATAGTAGTGAACACCGCCGACGATTTCGACCTGTTGGGTCTGCACATCTGCCCCGACCTCGACACGGTCATGTATACGCTGGCCGGGATCTCCAACCCCGAGACCGGCTGGGGCATTGCAGGTGAGTCTTTCGAGACTCTGAACATGGTCGAAAGGTACGGCGAAGAGACCTGGTTCAAGCTCGGCGATAGGGATCTAGCAACCCACATACTCAGAACATCCCGCATGGGCTCAGGGGAGACGCTCACGGATGTTACGGCCGGACTGTCCGGTGTCCTTGGCGTGAAGAGTGCCGTGCTGCCGATGAGCGACGATCCTGTCTCGACGGTGCTCGAGACCCCTGAAGGTCGGCTCGAGTTTCAGGAGTACTTCGTGCGCCGTGGACAGAGAGACGAGGTGCTAGGGATCGAGTTGCGAGGTATCGAGGATGCCAGGCCCACGGAGCATGTCCTTGCGACGGTCTCCCGTGCCGACGCCATCGTCTTGTGTCCTTCGAACCCGGTCGTGAGCGTAGGCCCGATCCTGGCCCTGCCCGGGATGATGGAGGCCCTGGCCTCCTCAGACGCCCCGAAGGTGGCCGTCAGCCCGATCGTCGGCGGACGGGCGCTCAAGGGTCCGGCAGACAGGATGCTCGCCTCGCTCGGCCACGAGGTCTCCGCCACGGGCGTGGCCAGGATGTACGCAGGCCTGGTTGACGGGATGGTCGTCGACCGGACCGACGAGGATGAACGGGCCGGCATCGAGGTTCTCGGGATGCGCGTCCTGGTAACGGAGTCGATTATGCGCGACGCCGAAGACCGGGCGCGCCTCGCGTCGGAGACGCTAGAGTTCGGCGCGGGATTGGTTGCGCGATGAGCGCAATCTCCGCTGTCGTACCTGTCAAAGATCTGTGGGGCACCAAGAGTCGCCTGGCGCCGATCCTCGATCCCGGGGCCAGGGCAGGGCTCACCCTGTACATGATGGGCCGCGTCGTGCGCGCGATCGCGGAGGCAGGGGTCGAGGATGTCTGCGTAGTTAGCCCCGACTGGATTGTTCTGGAAGAGGCAGAGAGACGCGGCGCAACACCGCTCGTCCAGGAGAGTCGCGGGCTCAATCCCGCCCTCGAAGAGGGACGCCGCAGGGCGCTGGGGCTCGGTGCCTCGACGCTCCTCGTCCTCCCCGCAGACCTTCCGCTCCTCGATGCGGGTGACGTGCGAGCGGTACTGCAGGAGGCGGGGGAGGGGCCTTCGGCGGTCATATCCCCTGACGGGGGGCGTTCCGGCACGAACGCGCTCCTGATCCAACCCCCCGACGTCCTACCCTTCGCCTTCGGGGTAGACAGCTTCGAGGCACACCTTGGGGCTGCCCGCAGGAGCAAGCTGGACGTCAGGATCTGCGAGCGGCCCCACCTCGCCTTCGATCTCGACACGGCGGGAGACCTGGCCCGCCTCGGAGAGACAGGAGTAGCGCGCCCGTGAGGGGGGTCGAGGTGCTTGGCGTCGAGGGCTTGCCCGAGGTCAGACCCGGCGATGATCTGAACGGTATGATCTCGGGCGCGGTAGCGGGGGACCTGCGTCCCCGAGATGTGCTCGTCGTGACGCACAAGATCGTCAGCAAGGCCGAGGGCCGACTGGTCGACCTTCGCACGGTCGAGCCATCCACGCTCGCGAAGGGTTACGCGACGCGCTACGGGAAGGACCCGCGCCAGTTCGAGGTCGTGTTGCGAGAGAGCCGCCGCATCGTACGCATGGACCACGGCATCATCATCTCGGAGACCCACCACGGTTTCGTCTGCGCCAACGCGGGCGTAGACGCCTCGAACGTTCCAGGCGACGATACCGTCTGCCTGCTTCCCGTAGACCCTGATGCATCCGCGAGGAGACTCCGTGACGCGCTAGCCGAAGACCCCGGCGTCGAGGTGGCCGTGGTGATCTCGGACTCGTTCGGGAGGGCCTGGCGCCACGGTATAACGGACGTCGCTATCGGCGTCGCAGGCATGGACCCCGTCGCTGATTACAGAGGGCAGAGAGACCAGCACGGCTACCCTATGCAGGCGAGTGTTCTCGCCATAGCCGACGAGCTCGCCGCCGCCGCGGAGCTGGTAATGAGCAAGACCGACGGTATCCCTCTGGCCATCGTGCGGGGGTATTCGTACTCGCCAGCATCGGGCAGCGCCAGAGAGCTCCTCATGCCACCTGAGAGGGACATGTTCAGGTAGGATGCTGGCGTTCTTGACGCCGTCGGAAGTTCTGGGGTACGATCACCCCGTGCTAACGCTTCTCTAGACGGCGGAGACCGAACAGGAGGACCGCAGGACCCGCGGTTCTCACTCGCTCTGCCGTTCCTCCGCAGCGTCCCATTCCGAAGGCCGTCGTGCGCCGGTGTCTATGTGAATCGGGACGCTATTCAGAAGGTGACACCCTGCCTCAGGGTCTAACAGGCGTGCGTATCGAGAAAGCGGGTCTTGAATGGACAACCTGAGAGCCTATCCGATCTACCTGGGTATCAGGGGGTCGTTCGCGTTCTTCTTCACGCTGTGGGCCACCGTGGCGGCTGTCTACAGGATAGAGGTCGTGCATCTCGACCCACTGCGGCTGGTGTTGCTAGGGACGGCGCTCGAGGTCGCGGTTTTCCTATTCGAGGTTCCGACCGGTGTGTTTGCCGACACTTACGGCCGGCGACGGTCGGTCATTACGGGTTGCATGCTGATGGGGTGCGGTTTCGCGTTAGAGGGTGCCATCCCCGAATTCATAGCCGTGCTCGCCGCCCAGGCGGTGTGGGGCGTCGGGTACACGTTCATCAGCGGGGCGCTCGAGGCCTGGATCGCGGACGAAGACACCAACCTGGATCTGGGAAGGGTGTATCTGCGCGGAGAGCAGGCAGACTACATCGGCTCCTTCGTCGGCATCCCTGTGAGCGTGCTTCTCGGCCTCGTCGCGTTGAACCTGCCGCTCATCGTCGGCGGCGTCCTCACCATCGCGCTAGGCCTTGCGCTCGTACTCACGATGCCCGAGCGCAACTTCCGCCCCTCCCCGCGCGAGGGCCACTCCTCGCTACAGCACGCGGCTACCACTGCGCGCAGCGGCGTGCGGCTCGTCCGCTCCAGGCCGGTTCTGTTGATGCTGCTCGCCGCCGCCCTGTTCGCCGGCATGTCCGAAGAAGGTTTCGACCGGCTCAACCCCAAGCAGTTCCTGGACGTCGTGGGGCTGCCTTCCGTCGGCGGCCTCGACCCCGTGGTCTGGTTTGGTGTGATCGGGGCCGGTGGCCTCGTGCTGAGCTACCTGGCGGCCGGTATCGTGGCCCGCAACCTCGACGTGAGCAGCCCGGCCGTCGCCGCGCGGCTGCTTCTCACGCTCGACGCCCTCACCATGGCAGGGATGCTCGCTTTCGCGCTGGCCGGCAGCTTCGCGTTCGCACTAGCGACGTTCTGGTTCGCCACATTGGTCCGCAGGGTCGCGGAGCCGGTCTATCTGACCTGGATCAACGAGGGTCTGGAGCCCGGCGTCCGGGCCACCGTAATCTCGATGAGTAGCCAGTCAGGCGCCCTTGGCGAAGCCTCGGCCGGGCCAGTGATCGGAGCGATAGGCAACATCTCCGGCGTCAGGCCAGCCCTGACCGTCGCAGCCCTTATCCTCTCACCGACACTCCTGCTCTACGTACGCGCCATGAAGCGCGGAGGGGTCGATCCAGAAGCGAAGGACGCCAAGAGAGTGGAGTAGCCGGCCAGGGAGGCTCCTTCTCGCCGGAAAAGAGCAGAATTTGTTCAATTCCGATAATTTCTATCGGAATTTTGTTGACGTATGGTTGTTCGGCGCTTAGTATCCGGCGCATGGAGTTACACGGTACGCAGGGTCATACGAAGGGGCGAATGTCACTGGCCCCTCGCGTGGGCGCGCGGCGATGTAGCGTGTGCGCCTGATCTCAACCCTTGACTTTCTATTACACGATTTACACTGGAGGATCGCGCGATGCATGAATCCCTGCGTTCGAAGCATAACGACAGAATATTACCCGGTCTCAAGGCACTCGAGCGGGAGTCCGAGCTACTGGAGGGGGCCGACCCGCGGGAGGTAATCGCGTGGGCTGTAGAGACTTACGGTGAGGGCCTGGCCCTCTCGGCTTCGTTCGGCGGGGGCGAGGGGATGGCGCTGTTGGACATGATCTCCAAGGTCACCGACAAGGTCACAGTACTCACCATCGACACGGGCTTTATCTTCAAGGAGACCGCCGAGTTCCGCGAGGAGGTAATGCGGCGCTACAAGCTGCCTGTCGAGGTCTTGAAGCCCGAGCTTACGATCGAGGAGCAGGTAGAGCGCTTCGGCGAGCAGATGCGTACCTGCACCCCGAACCTGTGCTGCCAGATCCGCAAGATCGAACCCCTGCAAAGGGCGCTGAACCGCTACGACGCCTGGATGACTGGCATCCGCAGGGAGCAAACCCCGCAGAGGGCAGGCACGAAGGTAGTCGCCTGGGAGGAGCGCTACCAGGCCGCCAAGATAGCACCCATGCCTGACTGGACGGAAGCGCAGGTGTGGGACTACGTGAGGGCGCACGACGTGCCCGTCAACCCGCTCCTGCACCAGGGCTACAAGAGCATCGGCTGCGAGCCGCAGACGAGACCCGTGCACCACGACGAGGATCCCAGGGCCGGCCGGTGGGCCGGAACAGACAAGACGGAGTGCGGCATCCACATCGAAGGCGGCAAGATCAGACGCGCGGGCGCCTGAGTTTCAGAGATTCTCTCGTCAAAAGAGCAGGTTCTACACCATGAGATTCCTGAGGAAAGACCAGACCTTGAACAAGGTCGAGAAGATCAAGCAAGAGCGCCATCCCCTAGAGGTGTATGGGGCCATAATAGACACTTACTCCAAGGACCTCTCCGCCATGGACGCCGTCCCTGGCGAGGTCGAGCGGTTGAAGTGGGTCGGTATCTACCCCCAGAAGCAGGGCGGCGACGCGTTCATGATGCGGATCAAAATCCCTGGCGGCGTCCTGACGCCCCAGCAGACCAGGGTGGTAGGTAAGATAGCGGCCGACTTCGCGCGGGGCCCCGTGCCCAACCCGCACTTCGGAAACAACTTCCTCGATCTGACCACGCGCCAGGACGTGCAGATGCACTGGATCAAGATGGAGAACGTGCCCGAGATCTGGCGCCGCCTGGAGGAGACCGGCATCACGACAGTGCAGGCCTGCGGCGACTCGGCCCGCAACGTTTTGTGTTGCCCCGTCTCGGGCCTCGGCCATAACGAGGCCATAGACGCCTACCCCGTGGCGCAGGCTATCTCCGCCTACTTTACCGGCAACCGCGAGTACGCGAACCTGCCGAGGAAGTTCAAGATGAGCGTCACGGGATGCCTGGAGGACTGCGCACAGGCCGAGATCAACGACGTAGGCATGCTCCCTGCCCGAATGGAAGACGGCACGCTAGGCTTCAATCTGCGTGTTGGCGGCGGCCTCTCCGATGGCCCGAGGATGGCCTCGGATATCGACGTGTTCGTCAGGCCAGAAGATGCAGTGGAGATTACCCGTGGCATAGCCCAGGTCTTCGGCGAGCTTGGGGACAGGGAGAACCGCTGGACGGCGAGGATGCGCTACCTGGTCCAGGAGCTCGGTCCCGAACGCTTCCGCGAAGAGCTCGCGAAGCGCGTTTCCATCGGGCTCACGCCCGCCGGAGAAGATCTCACGAAGAGATACCGCGGGGATCACATCGGGGTCCACGCCCAACGTAGTAGGGGCGGATCTCAGACCCGCCCCTACTACGTTGGCCTGAACGTGCCTGTGGGGAGGATGAGCGGTGAGCAGTTCGAGGAGGCTGGCAGGCTCGCCGGGGAGTACGGGGATGGGGTCCGTCTCGCCACGGACCAGAACCTTATCTTTACGGGCGTTCCCGAGGACCGCCTCGACGAACTTCTGGCCGAACCTCTTCTGGCACGGTACTCCCCGAACCCTGGGTCGTTCGAACGCGGCGTCGTGGCGTGCACGGGGAGCGAGTTCTGCCGCTTCGGCATCGTCGAGACCAAAGTCAGGGCCGTAGAGTGGGCCCGCGAGATGGACGATAGGGTCGGAGACGTCGGCCAGGAGGCCGTGAGGATGCACTTCTCGGGCTGCTCGGCCTCATGCGCGCAGCCACAGATCGGGGACATAGGCTTCCGCGGCGAGACCGCGAAGACGCGTGACGCGATCGTCGAGGGCGTGGACATAGGCCTTGGCGGCTCTCTTGGCAAGGATGCTGCGTTTATCGACTGGGTCGAGGGCGCGAAGCCGGCAGGGGAGGTCCCTGACGCCCTCGTTGCCGTTTTCGAGCAGTTCGAAAAGGAGCGGCGAGAGGGCGAGCGCTTCCATGAGTGGGCCAGGCGCAAGAAGAACGCCGAGCTGCGGGAGGCGCTGCGCAAGCCGGTCGAGAGCGAGGTTGGTTCATAGTGGCCGGCTTCGATATCAGGGAGATGATGAACGACATCGATGAGGCTCCAGGCAAGGTCTGGTTCTGGGACCTGGAGAAGGCGGTAATCGACGCCGACCGCTGCGTGCAATGCGGCGTGTGCGTCGCGGCCTGCCCTACCGACTCCATCGGCATCGGCGAGGACGACCTTCCCCAGCTCGTCAAGATGTGCACGGGCTGCTCTCTGTGCTGGGACTTCTGCCCCCGAGGCGGCCTGCAGTACGAGTCGACCTGGAAGATCTCTGGCAGCTCTAATGGTAAGAGCATCGAGGGCATGGGGCGCGTCGAGGAGAGCTACACGGCCCGTGTCAGGCAGAGGATAGACGGCGTGCAAGACGGTGGATTCGTCAGCGCGCTTCTGATCTCGCTGCTCGAGGCCGGCGAGATCGACGGCGCCCTGCTGGCGCGCGAGAGCGCGACCGAACGCTGGAAGGGCGAGGCTTTCCTGGCGACGACGCCCGAGGAGGTGCGGGCATGCGCGGGGAGCTTCTATAACCAGACGCTCGCGCTCGGGCACGTGGACTTCGAAGACTACGACCTGCCGCCGAACCCCAGGATCGCGGTCGTGGGGACGCCGTGTGAGATCGAGGGCATCAAGGCGATGCAGGCCAGGCCATGGACGTGGGGCAGCTCGAAGGTCGAGGCCATAACGCTCACCATAGCCCTGCTCTGTACCAAGAGCTTCAACTACGAGAAGTTGATGCTCGAGGAGATCAGGGACAAGAGGAACGTCGACCTGGATAACGTGGGGCGGGTTGACGTCATACGAGGGAAGATGGTCGTACAGGATCTCGAAGGCGTGACGATCTTCGAGGAGCCGATAAGGGACTTCCACGGTGCTGCCCTCAAGGGTTGCGACGAGTGTGCGGACTTCATGGGGCACGCCGCCGACATCTCCGTAGGGAGCGTCGGGAGCGCGGACGGTTACTCCAGCGTGCTCCTCCGGAGCGAAGAAGGCCTGGCCGCCTTCGACAGCGTCAGGGATAGATTGGAGCTTCGACCCCTTGACAAGCCGCAGGCTTTGGATAAGCTAGACAGTTTGGACAAGAGGGTGGCCTTCGGTAGTCTCAAGCGGGCCTTCGACCCAGAAGCCCCGCTGTTTATAGACTACGAGGAACACCTGAACGATTACGCAGGGACGGACCGCGCCCCGGTGGAACACGAAGCGGTGAGGTACTAGTTGAAAGGCGATGTAAAGAGGCTCTCTGTGCCGGATGAGCCCGTTGAGATAAAGGCCAGGACGCGTACCCTACTCGAGGATTCGCCCGAGGAGGGTAGTCGCGTTATCGCCGACGCCGCCTTTGTCTCTGATCTCCTCTGGGAGGATTGGGGGGCCGACCTCGAAGGAGCCGGCATGGGCTACGACCGGTTCCTCGAGATATCGCGCTCTTACGCGGGCGAATTCAGGTTCTGGATCGTCGGCGAACGTCCATGGGACCACTGCGCGGCCGGCCTCGCCGGCCGCTTGGTGCGTAGACTCCCCGCCCGGCAGGCCACTAATCTCGCGGAGGTAAACGGATGAACGTTAGCACCGAATTCACTACAATCGCCCCGCACGGCGGCGAGCTCGTCGACCGCATGGCCCCTGAGGACCAGCGTGACGAGCTACTCAGTAGGGCGGAGGGCTTCGCCAAGGTAACCCTGGGTCCTAGGGCTCTCTCAGACCTGGAGATGATCTCCACCGGCGTCTTCTCTCCCCTCACGGGCTTTATGGTCAGCGAGGACTACGAGAGCGTCGTCGAGACGATGCACCTCAAGGACGGCCTGGTGTGGAGCCTGCCGATCACACTCCCCGTGAGCGAGGAAGAGGCTGACGGCATAAGGGTGGGCGAGGAGATCTCCCTCTCCGACGAGGCGGGACGGGTGCTCGCGACCATGATCGTCGAGGACCGCTACTCATACGACAAGGAGCACGAGGCTGGCGAGGTCTACGGTACCACGAGCCCGGAGCACCCTGGCGTCGCCGCCGTCTACCGCCAGAAGGATGTACTTCTCGGCGGCGAGGTAACGCTGCTCGTGGACGACCCGAACCCGAAGCCTTTCCCGACCTACCACTACGAGCCGCGCCGTCTGCGCGAGGTCTTCGCGGAGAAAGGCTGGAAGCGCGTCGTCGGTTTCCAGACCCGTAACCCCGTGCACCGCTCGCACGAGTACATCCAGAAGAGCGCCCTGGAGATAGTCGACGGGTTGCTCTTGAACCCGCTCGTAGGGGAGACCCGCTCCGCGGACATCCCGGCCGACGTCAGGATGCGCTCCTACGAGACGATCCTGAGGCGCTACTATCCGAAGGACCGGACGATGCTGGCCGTCTTCCCCGCGGCGATGCGCTACGGCGGACCTCGGGAGGCGATCTTCCACGCGATCTGCCGCAAGAACTACGGCTGCACACACTTTATCGTGGGCCGCGACCACGCCGGCCCAGGCAAGGATTCCAGCGGCAGGCCGTTCTATGGCGACTACGACGCCCAACACATCTTCGATGAGTTCGAGGAAGGGGAGATCGGGCTGACCCCACTCTTCTTCGAACATGCCTTCTTCTGCCTGCAATGTCAGGGTATGGGGACCACCAAGACCTGCCCCCACTCTAAAGAGAACCACGTGTTTATCAGCGGCACGAAGGTGCGCGAGATGCTCTCCAAGGGCGAGTACCCACCCCCCGAGTTCTCCCGCCCCGAAGTCATCGAAGTGCTCATAGATGGGCAACGGACGTAGCCAACTTATTAAGAATACGTTAAAATAGCAACAGTACGCAATCAAAAATGGAGGGGCGTTAACAATGGAGAATGGGACGAAGTTTGGCCGCGGCTTCACGTTGTGGTTCACGGGCTTATCTGGGGCCGGCAAGACGACCATATCGGAGATCGTCGAGCACGAGCTCAGAAATCGCTTTCGCAAGATAGAGGTTCTGGATGGGGACATAGTAAGGACCAACCTATCCAAGGGCCTTGGTTTTTCCAGGGAGGACAGGGACACGAACGTCTTGAGGATAGGCTTCGTCGCCGACTTGTTGACGCGCAACGGGGTAGGTGTGATCGTCAGCGCCATCTCGCCCTTCAAGGAGGTGCGCGACCAGGTGCGGCGCAACATTGGGGAGGACTTTGTCGAGGTCTTCGTCGATGCCCCGCTGGAGGTTTGCGCCGAGCGGGACGTCAAGGGCCTCTACGAGAAGGCTTTCTCGGGGGAGATCCCGCAGTTCACCGGTGTATCCGACCCTTACGAGGCACCCGCCGCCCCCGAGCTGCACATCAAGACTGATGAAGAGGAGCCCAGGGAGAGCGCGGCCAGGGTCATCGGCCACCTCGAAGCGCTCGGCTATCTCAGGCCTGTCGAGGCGTTCAACCGGGCATAGCCTGGCGTGATAGATCCCACGCCCGCCCTCTTCGGGCTGCTTGTCGGTTTCCTGGTAGGCCTCACGGGGGTTGGGGGCGGGTCGCTCATGACGCCTTTTCTGGTGGCTGTGATGGGGGTCCCTGCACCCACCGCCGTCGGGACCGACCTGACCTTCGCCACCCTCACCAAGCTGACAGGGTCTTTCCAGCACTTCAGGCAGCGCTCGGTCAACGTCGAGATCGCTGTTTTTCTGGGGATGGGCAGCATCCCTGCCGGGCTGCTCGGTGTCGGGACCCTGGAGTGGATAAAGGGCTCTTTCGACCCCGCGAGGGTCGAGTCGATCATGATCACGATCATTGCCGCGACCCTCGTTCTGGTGGGGGTGTCCCTGATCTACCGCGACTACTTTATGCCAAAGAGGTACGAGGGCGCGAAGCCCGGTCGGTGGGATGGCAAGAGCCGGATGAGCCGTAGGCGCCGGGCCTATACCGTCCTTTTCGGGGCCCTGGGCGGTTACCTGGTCGGGCTCACCTCCATCGGCTCGGGGAGCGTGATGGCCGTCATACTGCTTCTTCTCTATCCTATAGCACCGGCCGTCATAGTAGGCACTGACATCACACACGCGATGGTACTCTCGTTCGTCGTTGGCATAGCCCACATGACGCAGGGCAACGTGGACTTCGCCCTGGCCGGGACCCTTCTGTTGGGCAGCATCCCAGGTGTACTGATCGGGAGCCGGCTTGCGCCCTGGATCCCAGGCAAGCCGCTCAAACTGATACTGGCCAGCATGCTGATCTTTGTAGGTGCGCGCCTGCTCCTTGCAGGCTAAAGCGCCCTTGCACCCCCATCGTTGGCGGTTGGCTTCTGGACCCGACGGGGTTCCCGTTTACAGGCTCTCTGACTGGCGCATCATGCCGCCGTCCACGAAGAATGTGCTTCCTGTGGAGTAGGAGGAGGCGTCCGAGGCCAGGAAGAGGGCCATGGAGGCGACATCCTCGGGCTGCCCGATCCTGCCAAGGGGAATCTCCGCGAGCAACGCCTTCCTCTGCTCGGGATGTTCATCGAGGTTCCGGTTGATAGGGGTCTCGATGGCGCCTGGGGCGATGTTGTTCACGGTAATACCGTGAGGGGCCAGCTCGACTGCGATAGTCCGCATCAGCATCCTGACGCCACCTTTGGCCGCGCAGTAGGGAGAATTGGTCGGCATAGGCAGGTCCTCGTGCACCGAGGAGACGTTGATGATGCGTCCCCCATCGCCCTGCGAGACCATCTGGCTGGCGGCCTCCTGGCAGCCTAGCCACACCCCTGTAAGGTTTACCGAGATCACCTTCTCCCACACCTCGAGGGGCGTCTCGAGAAAGGGGACCTTGTGTTCTATGCCCGCATTATTGACCATCACGTCGAGGCGGCCGAACTCCTTGACGGTCTGCTGGATCAAGCGCTTCACACCCTCAGGCTGGGAGACGTCGGCCTGCACAGAGATGGCCTTGCCTCCGTCCTTCTCTATCTCTTGGACCGCATTTGCCCCTTCTTCGGGATGGCTCCTGTAGTTGATGGCCACTGAGGCCCCTTCCCGCCCGAAAGCGAGTGCGATGGCCCTGCCGATCCCGAGGGAAGAGCCCGTTACTGCGGCGACCTTATTCTCTAGCTGCACTGCTAACCTCCCTATCGGATAGTCGTAGCGCGCAGTTGACCAGCGCCAGGTGTGTAAAGGCCTGTGGGAAGTTGCCCACCAACCTCTTTGCGCGCGTGTCGTACTCTTCGCTGAGCAGCCCAACATCGTTACGCAGCGCGAGCAGCCGCTCGAAGAGTTCCTCGGCCTCCCGGTGGCGGCCTATGCCCCACAGCGCGTAGACCATCCAGAAGCTGCAGATCAAGAACGAGCCCTCGCGTCCTGCGAGACCGTCGTCGGATTGGTCTGTTCGGTAGCGAAGTACGAGGCCGTCTTCGGTCAGCTCGTTGCGGATCGTCTGGACGGTACTGACCACCCGCTCGTCGTCGTAGGGCAGAAACCCCACGCGAGGGATGAGCAGCGCGCACGCGTCCAGCGCCCTTGAGCCGTAAGCCTGGGTGAATGTCCCCCGTCCGGCGTCGTAGCCTTTCTCCAGGACGTCGTAGTGGATCTCGTCACGCACGGCCCGCCAGTGGTCCACGGGACCATCGAGCCCGAAACGCTCGACGCCCTTGACCAGAGAGTCAAACGCAACCCAGCACATCACCTTGGAGTAGACGAAGTGCTGCCTCTCTCCGCGCGACTCCCAGATCCCGTTGTCAGGCCTCTTCCAGGCCTCTTGCAGGCGCCCTGCGAGCCAGCGCTGCAGTTCCCAACCCCTCTCCATAGAGACGATCCCCGCGGTCCGACCCACGTGCGCGGTGGCGAGCACCTCGCCTGGTACGTCGCCCTGGACCTGGCCTGCGGCGTCGTTGCCTATGCGCACCGGCGAGGCGCCTTCGTAGCCGGGGAGCCAGGGCAGTTCGTACTCGGGCAGGCGGCGGGTGCCGTCTATACCGTACAAGATCTGAGCGTCGGCGGGTCGCCGGCAACGGCCCTTAGCACCCATTGCTGCCAGGCGCTGGCCTCCTCGTGCAGGCCTGCTCCTATCAGCGCACCGAGGGTGAAGGCGCTATCGCGCAGCCAGCAGTAACGGTAGTCCCAGTTCCTCGAGCCGCCGAGAGTCTCGGGGAGCGAGGTCGTGGCTGCGGCGACGATGCCGCCGCTCGGCCTGTAGGTCAGTCCCTTCAGGGTTAGTAGGGAGCGGTACACGGCATCTTGGAAGCGGCCATCGTATCCGATGCCGCCGGCCCAATCGAGCCAGAAGCGTACCGTGTCGTCCACCGCCTGCAGACCGTCGATGGCCACAGGACGCTCACCGTAAGAATGCGTCCAGGTGAGTACGAAAGGGACGCGCTCTCCCTCGGAGAGTGTGAATCGGGAGAGGATCTCACCGCCCACCTCCTCGTGGGGGGCCGAGGCGCGCAACCAGAGCGCGTCCGGGCCCGCTACTGCCTGCACCTCACGTCCTTCTATGGTGACCCAAGGGGAGACGTGTCCGTAGTCGAAGCGGATCCTTAGCTCGCTTGTTACCGATACTCTGCCCCTAACGCCCTCCACCACCCTAACCAGGTCGGGCGCCACACCGCGGGGCGGCATACAATCGACCACCCTTATGGCGCCGGTCGGAGAGTCTCCCACTCGGTCTCCAGGACGAGCGTGTGCCCCCTGTAACGTCGCGTCGTGCAACGGCCGCCTGAGGTGGGGGCCAGACGCCAGCGGCCGTTAGAGTCATTGCCGAGCAGCGCGGCGAAGCAGGCCGGCGAATCGAAGCGGGGGAAGCACAGCCAGTCCACAGAACCATCAGAGCCGACCAGGGCCGCGGTCTGCAGGTCTCCCACCATAGCGTAGTCTTCGATCCTGCCAGGCATCAGACCCCTCTCTGCAAAATCACGGACACTAAACTATGCCAGACGGTGGGGCACGCGGCCACCCGCAGCGGCGGCGTGGGAAAGACCCGAGGCCTTCCCTGGTTACTACGTGGTGCGACCGGAAGATGCCCTGTGGGGGATAGCGGCCCACTTTGGAACCTCCGTACATGATCTCGCTTCGGCCAACGGCATACTTCATCTCGGTCGGACAGAAGATCTGCTACTGATCTTGGCCCGGTGGCGCGCGTCTCTTGTAGACTAGGTGCGTGAGCACACCCTGAGGAGACGCTTTGGTAGGGAACAACACCGCTCCGACGTTCGGGTTGTGGTACGACTTCAGGCAGAGGTTGCCGCTCGGGGACTACGCGCGGTTCTATGCCGAGTGTCTGGAGGAGATCGAAGAGGGAGAGAGGCTGGGTTTTACGGGGGCCTGGGTCTCCGAGCACCATTTCGTAGACGATGGATACCTGCCCTCGCCTCTCGTGGCCGCAGCCGCGATAGCGGCCAGGACCAGAACTATGAGTATCGGGACGAACGTGCTCCTGTTGCCGATGCATCATCCCCTGAGGGTGGCGGAGGATGCGGCGGTAGTCGACCTTATCTCAGGCGGGCGGTTCGTGCTGGGGGTCGGCCAGGGCTATGTGCAGCACGAGTTCGAGACGCTTGGCTTCGAGCGCAAGTACAGGCCCTCGCTGTTCGAGGAGGGGATCGAGGTGATCCGTCACGCTCTCGGAGAGGGAAGGACGGGCTACAAAGGTAGGCATTGGAGCTTCGACGACCTGCCGTTCGAACCCCGACCCGAGAGGAACCTGCCAATCTACATCGGCGCTTTTGCGGACCCTGCCATCGACCGCGCCGCGCGCCTCGCTGACGGGTTCCTGGCATCCGCGGGGGGTGGAGCCTTCGGTGAGACGTACAGGAAGGTCCTGGCTGCGCAGGAGCGGCACGGGCGTGCAGGAGAAGCGTTCCCTTACGTGGCCTCCGGCGTAGTTTTCGTACACGAGGATTCCGGGCGGGCGAGGGAGATCGTCGGTCCCGCCATCGCGTACCAGCGCACGCGCTATGCCGAGTGGGGTACCGACAGGGACGAGCCTCGTCCAGAGCAGATCCGCGAGGAGGATCTACCCTGGGAGAGGTACCTGGTCGGCACACCTCAGGAGGTCACGGAAGCGTTGATCGAACTCTACCAGGAGGCGCCCTATGACCATCTCTGCTTCTGGGGACGGCTCCCCGGTGTCACCCACGAACAGGCGCTCGCCAACATGCGCCTGTTCGCCGCCCAAGTCGCCCCGCGTGTCCGCGAGGCAGTCAAGGTTTGAGGGCAATCCCTACCGTACTGGGTGAGGATCAGGCCGCCTTCCTCGTACGCCAGAGGGTGGCCCGTCTCGCTACCTCCGACGGGATGGGCAAACCGCACGCCGTACCCGTGTGCTTCGCCCTGGCGCGTGCTTCGATCTTCATAGCCCTCGACGAGAAGCCGAAGGGCGTACCCTTGACCCGTCTCAAGCGTGTCAGGAACATCCTCGAGAACCCCGATGTAGCGCTCATCGCCGACCGCTACACCGAAGCGTGGGACCTTCTGGCTTTCGTGATGGTGCGTGGCAGGGCCGAGCTTCTGGACCCTGGCACCGAGGAGCACGCCGCAGCCGTGAGGCTCCTGAGGGGTAAGTACCACCAGTACGAGGCGATGCGCATAGAAGAGAACCCCGTAATCGCAATACGCACCGAGGGGGCCGCCTCGTGGGGCGCCCTCGACGAACCCGACATCTCAGGATCCCAACTCCTCGACACCATTCATGGCCGCCGCTCCGTCAGGCGTTATCTCAAGAAGAGGGTGCCCGAGGATCTCGTGGAGCGGGTACTCGAAGCCGCCAGGTGGGCCCCTTCCCCCCACGGACGACAACCCTGGCGATTCGCCGTGCTCACCAAGGAAGCGACAAAAGAGCGTCTGGCTCGCGCGATGGGCGAGGAGTGGCGGGCCAACCTTCAGATGGACGGCCAGAGCGCGGAGATCGTCCAGAAGCGTCTCGAAGGCTCCCGCAGACGCCTGCTTGACGCGCCGGTACTCGTCTTGATCTGCCTTTACCTCGAAGATCTCGATGCTTACCCCGATGCGGAGCGCCAGCGCGGCGAGAGAACGATGGCCGTACAGTCTTTAGGGGCTGCCGCCCAGAATATGCTGCTCACAGCCTACGAGTCGGGCTTCGACGCAGGCTGGATGTGCGCGCCCCTCTTCTGTCCTGAGAGGGTAGTCCAGGCGCTGGGTCTCGATCCCAACCTCGTCCCTCACGCGCTGCTCACGTTGGGATACGCTGACGGTGACCCCCCACAGCGCCGCTCGCACAGACCTCTCGACGAACTCGTCGTTTACAGGGACTGAGCACGGCCGATACGGTCATGCAGAGGCGCCTGAACGTAACCGACCGTTCCCGAACATAAACTCGACAAACCTTATCGGAGATACGTTAGAATGTGCGCTCGTGTGATCGTTGAGCGACTGAGGAGGATCTATGACGGAGCAGGAGATTCAGGAGAAGGGTTACGCGAATCCTGACGCCCTCGTCAGTACCCAGTGGGTCGCAGAGCACCTGGACGATACGGAGAACGTACGCATAGTCGAATCGGACGAGGACGTGCTCCTCTATGACATAGGCCACGTACCCAACTCTGTGAAGGTAGACTGGGTCGAGGACCTCAACGATCCGCTTCTGCGTGATTACCTGGACCCGGATCACTTCGCCAACCTCATGGCAGAGCTGGGCATCTCCCCTGATACGACGGTCATCTTCTACGGTGACAAGAACAACTGGTGGGCGACCTATGCCCTCTGGGTGTTCGGGCTCTTCGGCCACAACAACGTGAAGGTTATGGACGGTGGAAGGGTAAAATGGGAGGCGGAAGGGCGTGAAATGACCCAGGAGGTGCCATCCTTTCCCAGGGCTGACTATCCCGTTCCTCAGAGGGACGACTCCAAGATAAGGGCGTTCAGGGAAGACGTGGAGAGGCACCTGGAGGCCAGGGGTCAGATGGTCGACGTGAGGAGTCCCGGTGAGTACAGGGGCGAGCTCCTTCACATGCCTGACTACCCACAGGAGGGCGCTTTGAGGGGAGGGCACATTCCCGGGGCCGCTAACGTACCGTGGGCGAGGGCTGTGAGGGAGGATGGGACCTTCAAAAGCTCCGATGAGCTGAAGGAGATCTACGAGGGAGAGGTCGGCCTCAGCCAGGGGGATGACGTAATAGCTTATTGCAGGATAGGAGAGCGCTCTTCCCACACGTGGTTCGTCTTGACTTACCTCCTCGGTTATGGGGGCGTGCGTAACTACGACGGCTCCTGGACCGAGTGGGGTAACCTAGTGCGGGCTCCCATAGAGAGATAGAGGTTTGGTGGCGAAGAGCAAGGAGCCGGATCGCAAAAAGAACGGCGCCGCGCTCCTGGTCGAGCACGCCAGGAATCCTCGCCACAAGAACGAGGACAGCGTACAAAAGGACGCCGACGTTGCCGCACCGGGCGGCAGCCCCGAGTGCGGGGGGTCGGTGGTCGTCTACCTCAAGGGAGGCGACGACGGCAAGATAGAGGGGCTCTCTTGGACGGGTCAGGGTGACACCATAAGCATGGGGGCAACCTCCATCGTGGTCGAGCGCATCCTGGGCGAGAGCCTCAGCATGGATGAGGTCCTGGAGCTGGACTACGAAGAGTTCATCGACTCCTTGGGTAGAGAGCTTATAGGCAGCCGCACGAGGCATGCCACGCTCGGGCTCTCTACCATAAAGGGCGCCGTAAGGCTCTTCCAGAGGAAGAGCCTGTCGGAAGACAAGGAGCGAGCCGGAGGTTAGAGAGAAGCCGAGATCCAGGCGCTGGACGGTTTGCGACACGAGAGCTTGACGCTCGGCACGCGCAGGTCGAGGAGCTCGGAGCTGGCGATGAAAGCACTTCTCGTGCTTTTCGGGACAGCTTGACCCGAGGTCCGTACGGCGGATGAACTGCCATCGACCGTACATCCGGGTGCGGCGCGCTACGCTCCGCTAAACTCTAGTTTCATGAGCGATGGAGGCGAGCACCTATCTGGGCGGTTGTGGGGAGGAAGGTTCGGAGCCTCGCCTGCAGAGGCCTTCGAGGGCCTCAACGCCTCCATCCCCTTCGACATCCGTCTCGCTCCTCACGACATACGTGGATCCGTCGCCCACGCCAAGATGCTGGGCACGCAAGGGATGGTCTCGGATAGAGAGTCAGCGACGCTGGTAAGTGGGCTCGAAGCGGTGCTACGGGAGGTAGAGTCGGGGGAGTTCGCGTGGGTTCTCTCGGACGAGGACGTGCACACCGCGGTAGAGCGTAGGCTGAAGGAGCTCGTGGGCGACGTGGCGCTCAAGCTGCATACGGGCCGCAGCCGCAACGATCAGGTCGCCCTCGACCTGCACCTCTTCGCAAGGGACGCGGCAGAACAGATAAGTTCGGGCGTTCTCACCGCGATGCGGGCGCTCGTCGGGGTGGCCGAGACGAACGCGGACCTCGTTCTACCCGGCTACACCCATCTTCAGCGCGCGCAGCCGATTCTGCTCTCCCATCACCTACTCGCCCACTTCGAGGCCTTACGCCGGGACCTCCGACGGTTCGAGGCGGCCGCGGAGGCGGCGAACGTCTCGCCGCTGGGCGCGGCGGCACTCGCGGGCACGCCGCACCCGGTGGACCCGTCGTTCACGGCCGCAGAGCTCAGGATGATGCCGTTCACCAACTCGCTTGACGCGGTCTCGGAGCGGGACTTCGTCCTTGACCTCCTCTACGCCTGCGCCGTACTCGGCGTGCATCTGAGCAGGCTTGGGGAGGAATGGGTACTGTGGACAAGCGCCGAGTTCGGGTTCGCCACCATCGACGATGCGTACTCTTCGGGCTCCTCCATCATGCCCCAGAAGAAGAACCCCGATGCCTACGAACTCATGCGCGGCAAGTCAGGCCGCCTCATCGGGGACTTGAATGGGGTCCTGATCATCCTCAAAGGCCTCCCGCTCGGCTACTCGAAAGACCTCCAGGAGGACAAAGAACCTCTCTTCGACGCGGTCGACTCCGTGCTGGCCATGCTCGCCGTCCTGCCCGAGATGTTGCGGACAGCCCGCTTCGACGGCGGACGGATGGCCGAGGCAGCAGGAGGTTTCGCCCTCGCCACGGAACTGGCGGACTTCCTCGCGGCGAAGGGAATTCCTTTCAGAGAGGCCCATCACGCCGTGGGGAGGCTTGTGCGGAGGTGCGAGGAACTAGAAGTGTCGCTAGAGGACGTGCCGCAAGACGAGCGCGCGGCGGCGCATCCCGCGCTCTCGGAGGTGCCGGAAGGGCTGCTTACGCCGCGCGGGAGCGTGCAAAACAAGGTCTCCGCCGGCTCTACGGCCCCCGGGTCCGTCGATGAGCAGCTAAGGCGGGCGAAGGCGTTCCTGGAGAAGATGGAAGGCCCTTCGGAGGGCCGGAACTGATCAGGTTTCAGAAGGGAGTGACAGTGCGGATAGTACAGATGTCCGATGTCCACGTGGGTTCGGGGCTGTTTCGGCAGGATCTCCTGGAGGCCACCATAGAGGAGAGCAACGCTATGGAGCCGGACCTCGTTGCCATAGTGGGTGACCTGACGATGGAAGGATACCGCTGGGAGTTCGAGGAGGCGAAAGAGTATTTCGATCGTCTGGAGTGTCCGAACGTAATCTACGCCATGGGCAACCACGACGCCAAGAACGTCGGCTACAGGCACTTCGAGGAGTTCTTCGGCATAAGGGAGAGGTCGGCCCAGATCCCCGTCCCCGAGGGAGAGGCCAAGGTCGTCTCGCTCGACTCGACCAAGCCGGATCTCGACGAGGGAGAGGTTGGGCGCGAGCACTATAGCTGGCTCGACTCCGAGTTCCGCGGCTGGGACGGTGGGCCGAGGATACTCATGATCCACCACCACATCCTCGCCGTCCCAGGCACGGGGCGCGACGTCAACAACCTGCGCGACGCCGGCGACGTGATGGCCATCCTGCGCGAGCTGAAGATCGACATGGTCCTCTCGGGCCACAGGCACGTCCCTTACGTCTGGAGCATCTCGGGGG
>DASSCV010000222.1:0-8114 GCA_035697505.1 Rubrobacter sp. | reverse complement strand
CACCGCCGAAGAAAAGGAGGCGAGGAGATGAGCATCTTCCCGACCACGATCCTGCTGGCCACCGACGGCTCTAGGGAGGCACAGCTGGCCCGCACCACCGCCATTGACATGGCTGAGAGCACCAACTCGGAGCTGCACGTGGTGACGGTTGCGCCAGGCTATCCCTCCTACGACGTTCGCAACCCCACAGCGGTCGAAGGACTCCGGGAGCAGGCGGAAGACATCCTCAACGAGCAGGCTGAGAAGATCGAGCAGGAGGGAGGTACGGTTGCCGAGAAGCATCTCAGGATCGCCGAGCGCTATCGTGCCCAGCAGATCGTAAGGGTGGCCGAGGACATAGGCGCGGGCCTGATCGTGATGGGAAGTCGAGGGCTCGGCGGAGTGAGACGAGCGCTGATGGGCAGCGTCTCTGACTCTGTGGTGCGCCATGCCCACTGCCCAGTGTTGGTGGTTCGTCCGGAGAAAGAACAGGCGGCGTAGAGTAGCCCCAACTTCCGAGAACTCCGTCAAGGCGAAGTTCGCGGAATTCACCTTCTACGCACTCGGGTGAATAACGACCCCAATCTCAAGATTGATTAAAGTAGACCAGGAAAGAAGTTCAATCTGACCAAGCCAAGAGGGGATCTGCGCTCATATACTTGGATTGGGTGTCTAAGAAGGAGCACTTCGTGATGCGTAGCGGCACTAAGGTTCTTCTCGGGATCGTCGGAGCCGCCCTGCTCCTGCTTGCTCTGCTCTCGGCTTTCGCTTCTCGAGCCGCCTGGTTCCCGCAGGACGGACAAGGTGTGGGACGGGGCCCAGGGTGGGACTCGGGCATGGGCCAGGGTATGGAATCGCCCCCCATGATGGGCGGTTCATCAAGAGGCACCTTCGAGAAGAACGAGCCCTTCGACCGGCAGTTCATCGACCGCATGATCCCACACCACGCCATGGCGATACTCTCGGCGCAGCACATGATCTCTGACTCCCGCAGGCCCGAACTGCGTGATCTGGCGGAGAACATAGTGGAGAGCCAGACAGAGCAGATCGAGCAGATGCGCGCTTGGCGCGAGGGGTGGTACGGCGACCCCGGCCCCGAGTACCCCTACCAAGAAGACCGCCGATGGGGGGACGGCATGGGGTGGGACGATAACGGCATGATGGGCCAGGGCGGCGGCATGATGGGCAGGGGTGGCATGATGGACGGTGATGCCGCCGACGCCATGTTCCTTCGGATGATGATCCCCCACCACCAGCAGGCCATACAGATGTCTCGCGTGGCTCTGGAGAGAGCCGAGCACCCTGAGACAAGGCAACTCGCGGAGCAGATCATCGCCGAGCAGTCGGCGGAGATCGAGGCGATGCGGGGCTACCTACAGGAAATCGATTAGCGAAGCAGAAGCGCGGCGAAAACCAGCACCGCCAAGAAGTACTCCTTCAAGGGCTGCGCCCCTCGGCCTGGCCCATGAGGTTTACTCCTCATCACCCTCGTCCTCGCGAGCTTCCTCAAAGGTCTCCCAGCCAGAGGATCACCGGTAGCATGGCGAGCGCCCCAAGGGGGTCGGCCCACCACCAGCCGTAGGCGGCGTTGAGGCCCACGGCCGCCAGCAATGCGACCGAGAGGTAGGCGCACACCCACGTCTCCACCGAGTCGGCCACAAGCGCCCTGCTGCCCATCTCTCTCCCTGTGCGTCCCTTGAGGTAGGCAAGAACAGGCATGATGACGAGCGAAACGGCGGAGAGGACGAGCGCCACAGTCGAACTCTCCGGTCCCTCTCCCGAGATGAGAGCGCCCACGGCCTCGTAGAGGATGTAGAGGGCCAAGAGGAAGAACGTCGCCGCTACCAGGTAGAGCGCCTTCCTCTCGGCGGCGCTCTCCTCCTGCACACTCGCGTGGGGACCCGCCTTGAGGAGCCTCCACAAGAGGGCCACCGCCGAGATCACCTCGATGCCCGAGTCTGCCCCGAAGCCCCCAAGGGCAACGCTGCCGACGGCGAGGCCCACTCCGATCGCCACCACAGCTTCCACGACGTTCCAGGCGACGGTGAACCACTCCAGCCACAGACCCCGGCGGTGCAGCTTCTCCTTGCGCCCAAGCGTGGGGTCAGTCAAGTTCTAGGCTCTATGAGGTTGCGTGAATAGAGGACCGGAGGGCTGTCCCCCGGCCCAGTTACGGCTAGCAGGCTGATTCCTAACAGCAGCAGTCACAGCCGCACTCCTCGCAAGGCAACCCGCAGCATTCGCAGACGTGATCATCCTTCACAGCTTCTCACCCCCTTCGTCTGTCACGGCTTCCAGGCACCCACAGAAGCTCACGTCCTCGCAGTAACGATCAGCGGGCAGCACGCCGCCCGACAACTTGGAGGCCCGCTCCCGGTAGTAGAGGAGGTTCTGGCGGAAGGCCGAGAGTTCGGCCAGCTTGCGCTCCGTCTCCTTGAGCTTCGCCTCCAGCACTTCTTCCAAGCGGGGCGATCTCGCCCTCGCTGCACTGGACAGCCAGCTCGACCAGCTCCCGAATCTCCTCCAACGTCAGCCCTAAGAGCTTCGCCCGCTGGACGAACCGTAGCCTGGCAACCTCCTCTGGACCGTAGAGGCGGTATCCGCCCTCCGTGCGAGGAGGCTGCTCCAGCAGCCCTCGACTCTCGTAGTAGCGGATCGTCTTGATCGAGAGTCCCGTGTGGCGGGCAAGCTCTCCGATCTTCAGCCGTCTATCGTTGGCGATCTCCATGTTCGGTCTGAGTGTAGACCCTCCACCATAGGAGAGAGTCAAGAGCCTGCGTGCGAACTTCCGAGAACTCCGTAAAGCGGAAGTCCAAGTCGAGAAGCACTGACTCCCAAAGATTCATCTACTTACGGAGTAAGCGAAGTATTCTTGTGGCCGTAATATAGTTCTTAGCCAAACTCGCATTGCAGTACGGTTGCTGTAACGTAGGCTGGAACGAGTTCTGCCGAACTTACGTTTTACCTGCAAATCGCAACAAAATGAAGAGCCGACGAGCGGACTCGAACCGCTGACCTGCTCCAGATACGAGTTTGCTTGCGTACGTACTAGCCCGTCCTGGCGTGTCCGCGAATCGTGCTTGTTCAGGCGCTTTTCGGCGTGCCGGAGCCTATCTTGTGTCCGCTGCGTACCAGCACGTATCAGCCAAGTTGCAGCACCGTTGCAGTAATAATCTTCAGTAACCGTTGGTCAACCGACGTCACGGCATCTGAACCCGACAAACCCGGCCATGGTGAGCACCGCGGCCACGCCGACCAGCCAGATGATGGGCTCTGCGGATACTCACCGCCAGGGAAATCGGGGATGTGGGTGAACGGCGAGAAGTCTAGCATCCACTGGTCCAGCTGCAGTATCTCGCCAAACAGATTGAGCAGCACAAACGCCCCTAGCGCGGCCCAGCTCAGGAACGTGAGCCGGGGCAACAAACCGAAGAGTGCCGCCGCGATCCCTGCCAAAACCCAGACGGCGGACAGTTGCACTAATGCTCTGGCGAGCACGCGTGGCAGTTCCTCGCCCACATCTCCGGTGCTGAGCCCGTAGGTCAGCCCTGCGGCCAGGCCGGCCGTTGCCAGAGTGACCGCAGGGCCGACAACCGCGAACAGGAGGTGGCTGGTCGCCCACCGCAATCGGCCGATCGCGGTGGCCAACAAGGGTTCGGCCCGCATCGCCGTCTCCTCTGAGCTCAGCCTGAGCGTGGCCTGGAGAGCGTATCTGGAGGCGGCAAGGCCGAGGATACCAATGATGGCGGAGAGGTAGGCATCGGCGAGTCCTGCCTGGCCTCCCACCCGCTCGAACAGAGTCTCGAGTTGCGGATTGTCGTTCACAATATCCGAAGCCGCCTCAGTGATACTGCCGAATACGGCACCCATCACGACGAAGGCGGCGGTCCAGCCGAGCAGCAACCCCCGGTGCAGCCGCCAGGCGAGGGCAAGGGGGCTGCTCAGAGAAGGCGATGCCGTGGCCGGACCAAGTCGTGGCGGACGGAATCCGGCACCGACGTCCCGCCGAGAGGAGAGCGCGTAGGCCGCGGCGGCAAGTACGACGGACGCGACAACGGCGAGCGCGAAGACACACCAGCGTTCGTCGGCGAAGGGACGGACCCGTTGCACCCAACCGATCGGAGAGGCCCACGACAGCCACGACAGTCCGCTGTCTTCGCCGCTCACGTCACCGGCACCGCTAGTTATTCACGAAATAGGCGTCCCTCAACTGCGTTTGGTTGCGAGCAGAGCCGCAGCTGCTTGTGGCTCGGGAATCGAGAGGTCAGAAGACGAGAAATCACTGACCATAATTGACTACTTACTTGATCAATACTGGTCTGGGCGCGCTGTTCTCGGGGAAGTAGTATTGAGAGTAGAGAGAGTCGGGAAGGAGAGCTCTCGGAGGCGAATCGCAACGCGGTAGGGCACAGCGAGTGACTCTCCGGAGCGGAAGAGCGTCCCGCTCTTCTCTTGGGTTGGTGGTCTGGCGGCGACCTGTGCCCCCTCTTATCGTCGCCGGGCCTCCAGAAAGGAAGGCGTCATCATCGGCTTGGTTAACAGCTTTAAAGAACACGAAGTGGGCTTTCCAGACACAGAGGAGCAGCTGGAGCTTTTCGCCGAGCTGATCCGTACGGGACGAGCCTGGACTCTCAAGGGATCGTACGAGCTCACAGCTCGCCATCTGATCGACGCTGGGTACATCACGCCCCATGGCGAGATAACAAATCGGGGCCGGGTCCTGATCCTCGATGAGGGGCGTGAAGGCTCCCCTTGTGATGTTAATCCGGGCCTTGATGTAGCCAGCGACGAACCCGTGCCCGGCCCTTCGCGGCACCGAGACATTAACGCCCAGCGATAGAGGATCAGCAGCGGCACGGAGGTGGGAGTTTTGGTTGAGTTGCAGAAGCCTACTCTCGGTGAGGTAATGGGGCTGAGCAAGGACAAGGCCGTCGAGATCATGCGCCAGGCTGGCATCGTAGGGGCCGGGGACGGCGGTTTCCCAACCTATTTCAAGTACAGGAACCTGCAGCCAATGCTGCTAGTCAACGCCACCGAGAGCGAACCGGGCTACTGGGCGGACAAGATGGTCCATAGGGAGTACCTCCAGGTGCTCCTGGAACTCTACGAGTCGGCTACTGCTAGGCGGGACGAGCTCGTAGGAGGTATCGCGAAGGAGTCTCCCGTCCTCCTCGATGGGCTCTCTCTCTAGTTTTTGAGAAGCAACTAACGGTTGGCTTCCCCGTCTGGCATCTCGGTAGGTACCTCCTCGCTCGACACCTCGCGCGCAGCTTCTCCAACGGCTTCCTTGTACAACTGCTCGGCCTCTTCCTCCTCCTCGCGGCGCGCTGCTCTGACTTCCTGGCCATAGGATCCGTTCTGGGATTCCAGGAAAGGCTTGAAGAGGTCTATAGGGACAGGCAGGATGATCGTTGAGTTCTGGTTGACTGCGATCTCCCCCATCGTCTGAAACAGTCTCAGCTGCAACGCCGTGGGGCTCTCTAGCCTGTCGGCTGCCTGCCTGAGACGCTCTGAGGCCTGATACTCGCCCTCCGCTGCTATGATCTTGGCCCGCCTTTCGCGCTCGGACTCTGCCTGACGGGCCATAGCCCGCTGCATGTTCTGCGGGATCTCCACGTCCTTGACCTCGACAACGCTGACCTTCACCCCCCAGGGGTCGGTCTGCCTGTCTATGATGTTCTGGAGTTCGTTGTTTATCTCCTCCCTATTGGTAAGGAGGTCGTCGAGGTCTCTCTGCCCTAGTGCACTCCTCAGTGTGGTCTGGGAGATCTGGCTGGTTGCCAGGACGTGGTTCTCGACCTCGATGACGCTCTTGTTGGGGTCGACGACCCTAAAGTAGACAACGGCGTTGACGCGGGCAGGGACGTTGTCCCGGGTTATGACGTCCTGGGGAGGGACGTCCATGGTGACGGTCCTCAAGTCTATCTTGACCATTTTGTCCACTAAAGGCAAGAGGATGAAGAGCCCTGGTCCCTTCGGCCCCCCCTGGACCCGGCCGAGGCGGAAGATCACACCCCGCTCGTACTCCTTAACGATCTTGATGGCGCTTATGAGCACCGAGACCACGAATATCGTGACAATGACTACCACGATGGCCGTGACTCCTACCCCAACAGCCTGCAACAAACCCAATGGTGCATACATGAGAAATCCTCCTTTATCCTAGCCCTTCAAGTCTAGTGACTGGTTGTGGTAGTCCCTCTCCACGGGTATCACTTGCACCGTTCCTTCCTCGCTGAAGCCCACTACGGTCACCTTACGTCCCACCCCTATCACGGGCTCACCCTCTCGCGGGTCGGTCTCCTCAGGGGCGAACGCCAGCACGGAGCGCCAACGCTCGCCGTGCACGAACACCCACCCCGCAGACGCCACCCCCACGGGGCTCTTACTGGTGCCCACCTCGCCGATCATCCCCTCCTTGCCGGTAAGAGCCGGCCTCCCTCCAAGGACGCGTGAAGACCCCAGCACCCCCAAGAGCACAGCACTCATGAGCATCGCGACGACCACAACAGCACCGAGTAACACGCCCGAGTAAGGGACCCCTGCCCATAGCAGTGCCAAGCCTCCGGCGAGTAGCGTCAGGATCCCCCCCGCTGTGGGCAGGCCATGATTGGTTACGCTCAGGTCTACGACGAACAACACGAACCCGATAAGGAGTAGCAGCGCCCCAATCGCCGTCGGTATCACCATCGGTATCATCATCGGCAAAGTGCCATCTGGCCGGGAAGTAGGTATGTCTCAGCTGCCATAAGGCCCGTAACCTCCCGCATGACGTCCGCTAGTACGGCCGGTGGATGTCCCGTAACGAAGAGTCGCGGGGGTCGGGGGGGTTCTCAGCGTTGCCGTAAGGCAGCCAGGCGTACGCGTCGGGCGGCTCGTCTGCGGGCGGGGCGCCACTTTGGTGCCGAAGGGTGCTGGCCCTTCCACCTTATGCGTCCTACACGGCTCTATGGTCAGCCAGTCCTCTGCGACCTTCACGACCGCCTCGACCGGCACCAAGAGCGGCTTGTCGCCCATCCCGAGGAAGCCCCCGGCGCTCACCTGCAGGAAGCGCATCTCGCGCTCCCGGTGGTCTATGTAGAGGTCCTTCACGCCGCCTATGCGTTGTCCTTCAGGGTCGTAGACGTCCTTGCCGCGGAGGTCGTCTTCGGGGTTCTGGGGTACGAAGTCCGAATCGCTTAGCCTCACCAGCCCTATCCCTGCGTGTGTTGGCTGGATCACTGTGAAAAACTTCCTCTCGTGCGGCTCCGTGGGTTCTCAGGAGCCTTTGGGCTAATTGTCGGACACGGGCATTAGAAGTGTGTTTGAGTGGCGTTAGAGCTTTCAAAGGATCGATGCGACGCTCGTGAGCCGAACTTCTTGGAAGGCCGTGAAACGGAAGTCCAACTTCTGAGAATTCACATTCCACGCACTCGGGTGAATAGGGAAAAGGAGGGGAGCCATGCCAAACCTCATGGTGCTGGGACACGCCTCACGCGTTAATCACTCTCACGCCGGTGCAGAGTCATCCGCCAAGTTCTTCTTTGGAGGATTCAAATCTTCTCCTAATGCCGCGCAAATCTCGCGACTCTAAACTCGAGAGTAGTAGGGGTGTATCGTCGAGAGGTCACAACGGCGTGGCCTGGAAAGGAGATCCCTATTACGGACCAACCCCACGGGCGGTACTTCGCCCAAGAACTCATGCTGAACCAAGATGCGGAGGCCAGGGAGCAGATCCAGGACGCCCTCAACGCCGGCGAAAGGAAGGAGTGGCACTTCGTCGGGGTGTCGGATGTGCCGCAGACGGGTGGCACTATCCTCTTTTGGGACACCGCCAGGCCCAGCTTCGGCAGGACCTCCCAATTACGGTTCGCGCACATGCCCGAAGGTCAAACCGTCGGAGAAGGTGACGTTGATTTGGGCCAGGAGAACCGAGGCTACGGGCTGATGCTTTTGGTGTCCGGCGCACTTGAGGAGAGGTGAGAGGGTTGGGCAAGTTTTTGCGGAGCGGCGGGTTGCTGCACCTTTTCTTCTTGTGGGTGGGCACAATGATGCTGATCAACGCGTTGTCGGCCGGCGACCCAGACGTCCAGACGCTCAACTCCCGGGAGTGGCGCGAGCACGTCGAGAACGGAGACTTCGTCACCGGACTGGGC
>DASSCV010000221.1:0-4348 GCA_035697505.1 Rubrobacter sp. | reverse complement strand
TGCGCAGGGCCTACCACGAGTGCGACGAGTGGCGGGAGCGGATGCTAGAGCGCATCGCACAGGATGAGAACCCGAGCCTTATCGTAACGAGCAGCCTCCCAACGTACAGGCCGAGGGAGGACGGCAAGCGCCTCCCTCAAGACGCGAGCGAGGAGGCGATGGTCGAGGGATACACCTCTACCCTGAGGAAGCTACGCGGCACCGGGGCACCGGTAGCGCTCATCGAAGACGTGCCGCATCCGAACAAGAACATACCTGAGTGCGTCTCGCGCTCGCTCGAACATTTGGAGAAATGCGCGACTCCTCGAAGCAAAGCCCTCGACTACCCGAAGGTCAACACCCGCGTCGCAGAGGGGGTTGAGGGCGTTCGCCTGATCGATCCAACGCCCGTAGCGTGCACCGAGAAGAAGTGTCCTGCCGTCATCGGCGACGTGCTCGTCTATCGCAACGGCGCCCACCTCACGGCGACGTACGTACGAACTCTCACCCCCTGGCTGGGTGAGCGGCTGCCCGAACCGGCCGACCAGAGCAGTTGACTAATAGGCGATATCGCCTTAAGGTCTTTCGGGGCCGCATTTGATCATCGCCCCGAAACGTCCCCGAGAGTGGAGTCTACAGCGGCGCGCGCCCACTTCTGTCAATTGGGTACGGAGAACCGAGCACACCTGTAACCGGAGAGTCGCAGCGAGCGGCGCCTCTACTGCTCGGGCAAACGTATCGTCAAAGGAGTCAATCTGCTTAAGGACCAGGCGCGATATCGCAAGGCGCCTATCGGAGGAACAGAAGCTTTGAGGACCGTTCGATGACGTCCCTCGAACGCGGGACGCGAAAAACGAAGTGGGTCGCCGCGGCGGCCACCCTGTCGTGGGCTGTCCTCGGACTGCTGTGGGCGCAGGTGCTCGCGCTCCCGCACCCCCTCCTACCGCCGCCATCCTTCGCAGAGCTACTCGGCAGAATCCCGTCTACCCCCCGTCCGGAACGGTTCATCGTTATGCTCTTCAAGGAGACGAGCCTCCTGCTCACCGCCTACGCCTTGCTCGGCCTGCTCATGTGCACCCTGGCGGGCCGAGCCGGAGCACGCAAGAGTTCGCTCGTCGCCACCTTATTGTGCGTGACGATCGCCGTGGCCTCGCTCGTCCCGGTGGCGCAGGCTACCAAGACCGCCTCCGCCGAAGGCGTGCCGCTCTCTCTCACGGGTTATTTCGCCGACCTCTCTCCGGTACCGGAGCGCTTCGCGGACCGTTCCCCGGAAACCGTGCCGTACGCCCGATCGGGGGGAGAGGTCCTCAAAGCGGACGTCTGGGAACCACCCGGCGAGGCCAAGGGTCCCGGCCGCCGCTCCGGAGCGGACGTCGCCGCACATGGGCGGCCGGCGGTGATAGTGGTGCACGGCGGCGGCTGGCGTTCGGGCGAGCGCAGCGATTTCCCTAGCTGGGACGCCTGGCTGACCGATGAGGGCTACGTCGTCTTCGACATCGACTACCGACTCTCTCCACCGCCCAGCTGGCGAGACGCCCCCTCCGACGTGGCGTGCGCAGTCGGATGGGTCAAGGAGAACTCGCCCCGTTACGGCGTGGACCCCGGACGAGTAGCCCTCATGGGGCGCTCGGCGGGTGGACACCTCGCCCTGCTCACGGCCTACGAGGAGGGCCGTGCCGCCACCGCGCCCGGCTGCTCCGCCCGCGACGTCCGGGACACCAGGGTGGCCGCGGTGGTGGCCTTCTACCCGCCGACCGACCTCTCCCTCCTCTCGTCCATGGGCTACCTGGGCGGTATGGACGGGTTTGTCGGGGGCTCATTGGGCAGCGTACCTGAGCGCTACCGCCACCTCTCGCCCGTCTCCCGCGTCGACCCCGGCGATCCGCCGACCTTCCTCGCCCACGGCGGCGACGACCGAACAGTCCCGCCGGGCCAGTCCGAGCTGCTGGGAGTGCGGCTGCGGGAAGCTGGCGTGACCCATCGCCTGGTGGAACTGCCGTGGGCCAACCACACCTTCGACTGTCTCTGGGGCGGATGGGGTTCCCAGATCACCCGCTACTCCCTCAAGGCGTTCTTGGAGAGCAACCTCAAGAGCCCAGCGGAGCAAGCGAAGATCCCTGGTTCGCTCGGGTATCAGTGCGACGAACAGAGACACGAAGGAAGCCGCTCGGAAAAACGCGAAACTTCTTAGAACCCCGTGCATGCGAACATCGGAGAATTCACCTTCTGAAACCGTCCGAAAAGGCTTGGAGGCGCTAGTCGCGTAGCCCTACAAAGCACCGAGAAGCCACTCTCCGACCCGTTTCGGCCTCCTGATAACGTCCGAATCCACCTTCTGAAAGTAGCTCAGATCTCTTTTCGGACAGTTTCTCTACGCTCGACTTTAGCCATTAGGCTGCATAGCAGAGCGCATCATCCAACGGATCCATGAATGCCCCTAAGACTTTTTGCGGGTCGGTTGGCGCTGGCAATCCGAAAAAAGTCGTAAACCTTCACTGAGTGTATTCGCCTGCTCCTTGCGCGCCCGAGGAGGAGTAGGCGCAGGAGTGGACACATTGCCCAAAGGGCATCCCCTTAAGGGGATTGCTGGAGTTTGGCGTTTTTGACGAAGGCGTAGCAAGTAGGACCGGCCTCCGCTACGGTTTGAGGGACAACCACGACCCAACAAACCCACGGAGGCCGTCCTCATTCCCGAGACTACCAGCACTTCCCCCGCACCGCCAACCCCTCTGCTGGACGCGCTATGGCGTCTGCTGCTCTCTCACCGCCCGGCCTTCTCGCAGGAGCGCACCTTCCTTAGGGCCCAGGCTCTCCTCCTCGGCCACCTCCTGTGCTTCGCCCGCCGAACCATCACCCAGGCCCTCATCGCCCTGGGCCTAACCGACTACGACTGGAGCGCCTTCTACCGTATCTTCGGCAAAAAGGGCAGGATCGACTACGAGACCCTCTCGGCCATCTTCTTTAGGGAGACGCTGCCCCACATAGCGCCCTCGGGTCCCTACGTGGCGGTCGTAGACGGGGTGCAACTGCCCCGCTCCAGCCGACAGATGCCAGGCACAAGCTGGTTGAAGTGCCCCAAGACCCCACCCTTCAGTCCGGGTCCCCACCGCGCCCAGCGCTTTTTGCACCTGGCGGCGCTTTTGCCAAAGAGCGAGACGGGCTACAGTAGGGCCTTGCCCTTGAGGTTCGAGCCAGCCTTCCCCGAAAAGGCGGTGCCTGCGGAGGGCTTCTCTCCCAAAAAGCAGTGGGAGGCGGCCCTGGAGTCGGTCGGGTGGCTCAGGGCAAACCTCGACGCGGCCGGACGTGAGGGGCAGAGGCTCTTGGTGGTGGCAGACGGGGACTTTTCGGTGGCCGAGCTTCGGGCCAATCTGCCCGACCCGGAGAGCGTCATCCTCATGAGCCGCTGCGCCAAGAACCGCTCGCTGTATGAGTTACCCGAGCCGCCCGCGGAGGGGTGCCGCCCTAGTAGAGGCCGAAGGCGCAAGTACGGGGAGAAGGCGAGGAAGCCCTCCGAGTGGCTGCAAGAGAAGAAAGGGTGGAGCCAAAAGCCCTTCTTGGTGCGCAGAGCAGGCTGATCCGGGCCCGCCACCGCGTGGAGGGGCCCTTCGTGCTGAAGGGGGCGCCAGAGAGGCCGGTGTTCCTGATCGCGGTCTCGGGGAGGAAGGCGACCAAGAAGAAGGGCCGCCCCACGACCAAGGAGCGCAAGCCGGCCTACTGGCTGGTGACGGCGATCCGTGCCCAGCAGGGGGGATGGGCTTTGCCTTACCCGGCAGAGGAGCTGCTCTTTTGGGCGTGGCAGCGGTGGGAGGTGGAGGTAGCCCACAGGGAGATGAAGACGGGGTTCGGGTTGGGGGAGGCCCAGTGCTGGGGGCCGCGCTCGGCGGTGATGTCGGTGCGGTGGGGGGCGTGGGTTTACGGGGTGATGGTGTTGTCGGGCTTCAGGACGTGGGGACTGGGGGTAGGAACGATGAGGCCTGCGGGCAGGTGGTGGGGAGGGTCTAGGAGGTGGTCTATGGGTTCGTTGTGGCGAGGCTACCGCGCCGAGTTGTGGGGGACGGGCGAATTTAGGCCCATCTTGGTGCCAACCAGGGGAGGGTGGCCCGAAAAGGAGGGGCTCTTGGCGGGGATGAACAACGCCGCGAGCGGCTCGCTGCGCGGATAGCGGCTACTAGGCCCATCGGCGGTGCTTACGGCGGTTCGCAAGGCTCCGAACCGGGAGCCTCCCTGCTCCCAAACAGCCAAACTCCAGCATTCCCGCTTTCGCGGGAATGACGTATGGGGAACCTCGGTGCGTCCGCAGTCCGAACGCAGGTCCCTTCAAACAGACTCGGTATCAGCCTCTCAACAAACAATAAGCTGAGTGGCTGAG
>DASSCV010000220.1:0-32617 GCA_035697505.1 Rubrobacter sp. | reverse complement strand
AAAAGGCCTCGACGGTGGCGCGGTCGTCTGCGGTGAACGCGACGTGGACGGCGTGGCCCGGATCGCCCCGGGCGATCCAGAAGTCCGGCTTGCCTCGCCGCCCGAACCCCGCTGCCGAGACGCTGGGCTCCATGATAAGCTTGTAGCCAAGCGGGGAGAGGGCTTCCTCGTAGAAGCGCTTGCTCCGCTCGAAGTCCGACACGGGAAGACCGATGTGGTCCAGCACCGCTCACACCTCCCAAATGCCCAGGAGACACAACCAACGACGTCCGCTAAGCTGATTATCCCCGTGCTCCGCCACTCTACAACGGCGAGCTTCTTGGGACGGCTCTTCTAGGCCCTTGGGTGGGTTGTGCCGCCTACGATTGCTTGTGTGCTAGGTCAAGCAGTGCCGACGTGTCACATCCTGGGGGCGGAGGGGTTCGCGCCGATACGTGAGTCTCAAAACACCCAGTCGCCCAGTCTCAGCTTCCGTACCTTGCTGACCGAGGGCGGTGACCCAAGAGTGAATATGCACAGAGCCTGAAGTTCATCCATGGTGCATTCTCCGAGGTTCGCGAAGGACGGTACTATTCGCTCCATGAGGATCATCTCGTTGAACGTCGGGCTACCCTCCGCACACCGCTACGAGGGTCGCAAAGTTATTACGGGCGGCACCAAGAAGCCCGTGCCCCATGCCGTGCTGCGCTTTGGGAACTTCGACGGCGACCGGCAGGCCGATCGAGTCAACCACGGGGGGCTTGAAAAGGCCGTGTGCGTCTACCCCTTCGACCACTACCCTTACTGGAGCAGACAGCTGGGACGCGACCTTCGGCCCGGCGCCTTCAGCGAGAACCTCACCGTCTCGGGGGCTATCGAAACCGAGGTGTGCGTGGGTGATGTGTTCAGGATCGGGGAGGCGAGCGTGCAGGTCAGCCAACCGCGCATGCCGTGCACCAAGCTTGCGGCCAAGAACGCCTTGAAGAGGCTGCCCAAGCTGATAGCGAACACTGGTTTCACGGGCTTCTATATGCGCGTGTTGTCGGAGGGAATGGTGGCTGCTGACGACGGCTTCGATCTCGTCCGAGCCCACCCCGACCGTATCACTATAGCGGACGTGAACAGCATCATTTACGAGAAGTCCTACGACGTCAGGCTGATCAAGCGCCTCGCTGAGCTACCTGAGTTCTCAGAGATCGGTCGCAGCCTATTTGCCCAACGGTTGGGGCGGCAAGCACGTGGGTGAGTACTCGGCCTCCGTCACATCATCTGAAGGCTTATTCACCCGAGTGCGTAGAAGGTGAATTCTGCGAACTTCCGCTTTACGGAGTTCTACGAAGTTCGAGCCGCCGCCATAGAGCGCCAGAGGGCTGAGCAGCGTGTAGAAGTGGTCAGGGAGGCAGAGCGTAGCAGTTAGGGTAGGAGAAAGGATCAGAACTGCTAGAACTCCGCCCCTGCGGGGAGTTAGCCCCGATCCTCACATCTCTAGCCGCTCGCACGTCCCTTAGGGGATTAGGGGAACGAGCGTACCCACTTCAAGACCTGTGGTATGTCCATTCGTTGGTTGTAGGCTGGTCCCCTGCACAGGGGACGTCTAGTGCCAAACGAGGTAACGCCCACGATGGTCTCCTGGTCGGGCATGAACAGCGGCCCGCCCGAATCCCCGAAACAGCTGCCCTCCCCGCCGCCTACTATGCCGATGCCCGAGGTCTTGAGTAACTGGTCGCCGACGGCGTTGTTGGTAGTGAGGAGCCTGACCATGCCCCTGTAGCGGTCGTCCGTATAGACTGGCCGCGGGGGCGGTTCGCCACCGAGATGGAATCCGGTCGCGCCATAGCCCACGGTGGTGAGGCGTTGGCCCTCCTCGAGGGTGTCCACCAGACCCGTATCCGGCAGAGCACCGTAGGTGGCCATCTTGACCGGCTCCTCGAGGACGGCCACCCCTACGTCATAGCGGACGTCGCGGGGCAGAGCGCCTACAATCTCAGGACGTTTTGGTGGGATGCTGCATTTTCCTTTATCTTCAGAAGTTGGGAAGCAGAATTTCGGGTGGGTGTAGGGGGTCGCCGAGATAACCTGGGAAGCTCCCGGCTTGTAGGTTGGGTCGAAAGAGACGTAGGTCGGCAGCCCCTCCTTTATCAGGAACTCTGTGCAATGCCCTGCACTAAGGAAGACCCTGGCAGAAATGAGGGTGCCCGAGCACAAAGGGATGCGTTGCCCTTTGAACTCCCCGGAAGGGGGCACGCTAACTAGCGCTCCCACGTAGGAGTGGGCGTTAGGTCCCCTGTCTGGTTCGCCGTTTATGATGGCCTGTGCCACCCCGCTGGCCAGCAGGATGGCAACAGCCATGGTGCTGGCCAGCACAAGCACTACACCTCGCATGCCTTCTGCTCTCCTTCCCTTACACGCTCCCCACCGGAGCATTTACACACAAGGTAACAAAGCTCTGAGGCTGGGGCTACTACTTCCGAAAACCCCGTCAAGACGAAGTTCGGCGAATTTTCCTCATAGACCCTTTGGTGAACTCCTGTCCTACTCAAAGCGGTTGCTGAGCGTGTGCGGATCTACCCACGCCCCGAAGACACAGGTTCGTCGTGAGGCTCGCGAGCGGGATCATGTACCTGAGAGCTTTGGGCTGTGCGTACGATCCGCTGGGTTCAGCCTGGGCGGCCGAAGCGTTCTGCGAGCCTGGCATGGAGGCGTGCGGTACCGATGCGGGAGGAGATGCGATCGTTATCGGTCGCCAACTCGGGGTAGTGCTCCTCGAGCGTGTCCAGCCTCTGGGTAGTCCGCTCTATGGCGTCGTACGCCCGGCGTAGCTTGTCCTCCCACTCCAGGCTCCCGAGGGTGCCAGGGCCTGCCTCGGCCTCGTCGCGCATCTGGTGAAGCCGCTCGGCGAGCCGTACGTAGCCCTCGTAGTGCTCGAGGTATCTGTCGTAGCACTTCTGGAAGAACCTGGCCGGTGAGCTGTTCCAGCCGCGTCCCGGCACATCGTCGTCAGGGTGCGGCACCTGGACTCCAAACCGCGGCGCACCGTCCCTGGGCCGCGCCTTAGGTGGGTCCGGCTTCCGTGTCCTCTCCCGCCTCTGCTCTTCATCTTCTACTTCAGAGGAGCTGCCCTTATACGGTGTTTCCCGGACTCGCCGGTCCGACCCTTCGGGCCGCCTGCTGCCAGGGGATTCTTCGCCTTGCTGCCGTTCACGAGGATTTCCGACCGTCTCGGGAACCATCTCGCGCCGCTCAGCTTCCCGCTCCCGGCTCACCTCTAAAGCGTGACCCTGTTGCTGCACGAGATTGAGCAGGAACGCTTCCCCTTCTTGCAGGAGCTCCAGGCGTCTCTCGGTCAAGTCAACGTAGCGGCGGGCGGTCTGCAAGAAAAGGACGGCGATGGTGAGTATCGCCACGCCTGTAGCAAGTACGGCCCCGATGCCGACATACATCAACGTTGCGCTCATCCCTCTTATCTTCCTCTCAACGCTGCCCGATCCAGGGTCGAGGCTCTACCCAGGAGAGTATTAAATCGTACGAGCGATAGGATCGCAACCGGCCCTGCCCCAAGCGCCCTTCCTATGGGTTTTCGCGCCCCGCAGCTAGAAACGCGTCCCGGCGCATTCCTGGTTCACGTGTCGGAGGCCCGAACCCTTCCAGACGCACCATCTGTGATATTGGCTCTAGCCGTGTCGGCACAGAGAACGGTTGCCCGGTCCGCGATCGAGAATACAGGTACTATATCTCCACCTGACATTCAGAAAGGGGACCTGCCATGGCCTACTTCGAAGGACAGCTCAAGCGCGCGAGTACGGAAGCCGGAGAGGAGCATACAGGCTACGTCCTGGAGACGGAGATAGACATGTCGGCCGTACACGATGCCGACGAGCTAGTCGGGGACCAGATAGCCGTAACCGGGGACGTGGAGATCGTAGACTTCCCCGAGAGGGGTAAGATCCTGGTCTTCAAAGTCACCTCGGTTGCGATCCTGGAAGAGGATGAAGAAGACGAAGAGATGCCTACCGTCTGAAGCGCTGTGCGATAGGACTGACCTTCCTCATAGAAAGGCATCAGGCTCCAGCTTACCTCTTCCCCACCGGCCTGCTCGGCTCTGTGACGATGATAGCCAGAGATAGCGGCAGCCGTGACGAGGAGCGTGGCAGTGATGCTCCTGAAGACCGACTCTCTTTTCATATTGTCCCTTCCTAGCATTGCGTCAACGGTAGGAAGTGTGCACCAGTTAGAGACGCGGGACTTCGGTAAGCTCCGGGCTCGTCTCCCGAGCACCTTTGCGCCTGGTTGGCACGTCTCAAATAGTACCTGGGTCAAAGTCGCCCCTCACCTCCACTCATTGCCTGAGGTGTTCGATCTCACCTTCGAACAACTCCACGGTGCCCCGTCGGGTAACGAGCAATAGAGCGCCCTCTGCAGTCAGGTCAACAGCCTTGCCTTCGATGGCCTCGCCGAGACGGAGGACACGCACCCTCTCCCCAAGGGTACAGTTCAAGTTACGCCAATCCTCGAGTACGGCGCCGAAGTCCTCGATCCTGCCGAGCTCGGTTTCGAGGTTCGAGAGTAGAGCACGGAGCAGGTCTAGTAGGTTCAAGTCACGGCCCAACTCGTAACGGATCGTGGTGACCTCGCGGTCAGGGACCCCGAGCTCGGCAGGATCGAGGTTGGCATTCATCCCCACCCCGAGGATGACGTAGTCGAGGTACCTCTCTCTTGCCGGTCCTGTGGCTTTCCCCGCGCTCGATTCGGCGAGGATGCCGCAGATCTTCTTCCCGCCAGCGAGCAGGTCGTTGGGCCACTTGATGCGTGCCTCTATCCCGATCTCCCACAATGCCTTCGCAACCCCTACAGCCGCGGTTTGGGTGATGCGAGAAGCGAGACTCGCAGCGAATTCGGGACGCAGCACGAGTGACATCCATAACCCACCCTTCGGAGATCCCCAGGGGCGTCCGAGCCGACCTCGTCCCCCGGTCTGGATCTCCGCGACGATGAGCGTTCCGTGAGGTGCTCCAGCATGGGCAAGCTCGCGGGCGCGCTCCTGGGTCGAGCCCAACGCCCCATGAACCTCGACGACCCGGGCGAGCGGACTTCTCAGAGACTCGATGGATCCCCGCTCTAGAGGCTCAACCAATGTCCAACTCCTCGAGCGTCGCCATCTCCGCGAGCATCCGGGCCGCTGCTTGCACGAGCGGCACGGCGAGCAGGCCTCCTGTCCCTTCGCCGAGACGCATGTCCAGGTCGAGGAGTGGTTCCAGTTCCAGCGACTCCAGGACGATTCCAGCCCCTGGCTCGGCAGAGCGGTGGCCCGCTATGACGTATCCCGCCGAGTGCGGAGCGATGGCGCAGGCCACGAGCGCGGCTGAGTCCGAGACTACGCCGTCCAGGATGATGGGGATGCCGTAGACGGCGCCGGCCAGGATCACTCCCACGTTAGCAGCGTGCTCCAGACCACCGATCTGCGCAAGAACCCCAAGTGGGTCTTCGGGGTCTGGCCCGTGTAGCTCCAAAGCCTCTTCAACTACGTTAACCTTGAGCTTCAGGGTTTCGTCGTCGATGCCTGTGCCGCGGCCCGTGGTCTCCTCGGGCGGGCTTCCCGTGAAGGCGGAGATGAGGCAAGCAGCCGGCGTGGTGTTCCCGATGCCCATGTCGCCCGTTACCAGGAGATCCACCCCCCCGCTCTCGACGAGTTCCTCGGCGACTCCTGCCCCAGCCATCACAGCCCGCGCGGCCTCCTCGCGACTCATTGCGGGCCCGCAACTCAGGTCGCCGGTGCCGCGCCGCACCTTCGCGGCCCGCAGCAGAGGGTGCCTCTCCAACTCCCGGGCGACCCCGACGTCGAGGATGCTCACCCTGGCCCCCACCGTCTTCGCGATGGCGTTCACCGCCGCCCCTCCTGCGCAGAAGTTACTCACCATCGCCGCCGTAACCTCCCGTGGCCAGGGCGAGACACCGCGGTCGAGGACGCCGTGGTCTCCGGCACAGACAACCACGGCAGGGTTCTCGGGGACGGGCGGCGGGCACTCACCTGCCATCCCAGCGAGCCGCGCGCCGAGTTCCTCCAGAAGTCCCAGGCTAAAGGGCGGTTTGGTGAGCCCGAGATGTCGGTTTCGCGCTTCCTCGACGGCGGCACTTTCTGGCGGAGGTATCTCCGCCGCGAGATCCAGTAAACGGTCCTCCAAAGCCACGGCTAGTGATAGTGGCCGTGCTGGTGGTGCTCCGGCTCGTAAGGGTGGTAGTGGGGCGTTGCCGGTGCGCCGACCTTCTCCTCGAAGCCAGGCAGTGCGACGCGGTGGACGCACACGTCACAGTTCATGCGGATGTCCCCTTCCACGGCCTCTGTATAACGCTCGACCACAAGGTTAGCCACCAGTTCGTCAGGCCCGAAGTACCCTGCGTAGCGCACCTCGACGCCGGGGTTCGCCCGGGCGAATGCTTCACCCTGCCTGCGGATACGGTCCTCGAGGACGCCGGTGAAGAGGAAGTAGGAGAAGACCACGACGTGATCGGCACCGAGTTTGAGGCAGCGATCCAGCCCTTTCGCGACATCGGGCGGGGTCATGCTGACATAAGCACTCTCGACTACGGGATAAGGACGTCCTTCGTAGAACAGGCGCGCTATCTTGGAGAGGTCCGAGTTGGAGTCGGGGTCGGAGGAGCCACGCCCCACGATAAGGATGGCTGTGTCACCCTTCTCCTCCTCGAGTACGACGGCGGAGATCCTCTCGTCCATCAGTTCGAGGAGCTCGGGCCTTATGCCGAGAGCGCGACCGTAGCTGAAGCTCATTTCGGGGTGGCCCATCTTCTCGCGCACCAGGGTCGCGGGGATATCGTCCTTGGCGTGACCTGCTGCCAGGAGCATCAGCGGGACGGCTGCGACGTTCCGCGTCCCTCCCTCTGCGAGCCGGTCCACGCACTCCGAGATGGGTGGTCGGGAGAGCTCGATAAAGCCTCCCTCGACCGTCAGAGATGGGTTTCGCCGGCGCACCAGATCGACCAGGCCGTGGAACTCGCGTGCCCCGCGAGGGTCGCGGCTACCGTGGCCCACGATCAGCAGCGCCGGGGCGTTTCCGTAGATTCCATTTTCGATAGCCACCGTTCGCCTCACGTCATCCCTCCTCGTAATAGATGAGAGCGTTCACAGCCGCTGCTGCGACCGCAGAACCGCCTTTCGGTCCCCTGTTCGCGACGGCAGGCAGGCCACTGGCTACGAGCGCGTCCTTCGACTCGGCGGCCCCGACAAAGCCGACGGGGAGTCCGACTACTAGATCAGGAGCAACGTCGAGCCCGAGCAGCTCCAAGAGCGCCGTTGGCGCGTTCCCGACCACCCAGACGGCTCCTTTGCCGACCTCCTCCGCGGCCAGCCTGAAGCCCGCCGCAGAGCGGGTGATGCCGAGTCGTTCGGATAGCGCCTGGGCGCGGGGGTCGGAGACCAAGCACAGCGTCTGGCGGCCTGTGATTCCGGCCGCCACCATCCCCACGTCTGTTACGACGGGTACGCCGTGCCTCAGGGCTGAGATCCCACTTTCCAGGGCTGCCTCCTCGAGGACCAGGCTCTCCGCGTAGTCCGGGTCCGCCGAGGCATGGATGACTCGTTCCGCGACAGCGCGAGAAAGGGGCTCCAGGTTGGAGAGGTCGACCATCCCGCGCAGGATGCGGTAGCTCTCCGTCTCTATGGGATGGGCGTGCCTCATTCGGCCTCCAGCAGCACCTCGACGCACGCCGAGACCGGGCAGACCTCGGCGCACTCGGCGCATCCCGAACAGCGGTCTTCGAGGACGACGAGGGGCGCGCCGCTGTAGTCCCTGGGAGCGGGAAGGATGGCCTTCTCCGGGCAGGTCCTTATGCACGCTCCGCAACCGGCGCAGGCTTCTGTCACGGCGAAGACCGCTTTCACGACAGGTATCCCCTCGGGGTAACCATGCGGCCGGCAACGACCCTGGTCTGGGAACTTCCGACGAGGACGATTGTCAGCATGTCCACATCTTCCGGACGCAGAGAAGCGAGGTCGGTGAGGATGGCCCGCTGCGTCGGGCGGTAAGCATCTTTCACTATGCCGACTGGCGCGTCAGGTGGACGGTGCTCGAGCAGGATCTCCTTCACCTTTCCGAGCTGCCAGTCGCGGCCCTTCGAGCGCGGGTTGTAGAGCGAGACCACGAAGTCTCCCTCGGCCGCGGCCCTGATCCGGGCTTGGATCACCCCCCATGGCGTCAGCAAATCGGAGAGGCTGACCGAGCAATGGTCGTGCCCGAGCGGCGAGCCAAGCAACGAAGCCGCCGCCTGCGCAGCCGTTACCCCAGGCACGACAACCACCTCAACGTCCTCGTCAGCGAGCTCGAGCGCCGGAGACCCCATCGCATAGATACCCACATCACCACTGGATACCAGTGCCACGCTGCCGCCCAAGCGGGCCTCGGCGAGCGCGAGTTGGGCCCGCTCCACCTCATTGCCGAGCGGGGGCGTGAGCACCCGCGTCCCAGGTCGCAGCAAGTGCCTGATGCGGTCAACGTACTGGTCCAGTCCCACGATGAACTCCGAAGAGCCGAGGGCCTCACGGGCTAGCGGTGGAATTAGGGTGTCCTCACCAGGTCCCAGGCTAACCAGCGCGAGCCTCCCCCGCACGGGCAGCCGCCCGATAGCGACCGTGGCGTTCGCGGATTTCCGCTTCTCGAGTACCAACTCCGCGCCTGAGGACACCACCGCGGCCTCCGCGACGCTCGGCGTCCCGACCGCCTCCCGCACCAGCTCCGACGGGTTGGGCGCCTCGACAACAGAAAGCACTTCGGCCGGATGGAAGTGGATCGGGACATCCAGCTTCTCCGCGGCTTGCATCAATCCCGCTTCGTCGCGCTTCAGGTCGATGCTGGCGAGGGCCGCGATGCTCTTCTCTGTCAATGCAGCTTGCGCCAGGGAGTGAAGGAGCAGGTCGATTATCTCTCTTGCGTCCACTCCCCTGCTGCAACCGACGCCAGCGACGAGCGAAGGCGGCCGGAGGACCACAGCAGGACGGGGCATCTCCACGAGCCTGTCGGAAATGAGGATAAGGGGCGCCTCCCATTCGTCCGTCCGGACTACGTTCTCGGGTAGCGGTCCGAGCGGCCAACGCCTGTCTGTGACGAGACTCACCTTCTCACCGGAGACCATTGCGGCCCCGACGGAAGCCAGGTCCGAGTCTGCCTCCAACCGGAAACCTAGCTTATCGCCTAATGAGTCGAGGGCGGGGATACCAACAGCGTCGCTTGCGGTGGTGATCACCGGCGTCCCGCCCAGGGTCTCCGCGACCCGTGCAGCGAGGGCGTTGGCCCCGCCCTCGTGCCCACCGCAGAGGGCGACGGCGAAGTTGCCAGCATCGTCAACTGTAACCACACCGGGATCTCGATGCTTGCTTTCGAGCAGCGGAGCGACGAGGCGTACGGCGGCGCCGGTGGCTAGGAAGAGCACGACACCGTTGCACTCGTTCCAGGCCCGGTGGAGAGCTTCTTTCGCCTTGCCTTCGTAGAAGCGCGTATCAGGCCAGGCGCCGGCGAGATGTGCGGCGTTGCGGCGGCCGTTCGCGGTGGCTGCTATGAGCCCGATCAAGGACGGCTCCCCGAGACGACGAAAACCGCGCTCTCGGCAGCGAGGCGGTGCAGATTACCGACGCCCTTCATTCCGTGCGTTTGCAGGAAGGTGGTCTCTACTTCGAGGCCGCAATCTTCGAGGAGCTGTGCGGCAGGGACGACCCGCTCGAGGGTGATGAGGGCCAACACGACCGCCCGGCGCGCTCTGACGGCGGAGAGCTCGACGATCTCATCGAAGGCTCCGGCGCTCCCGCCGACGAAGACGGCGTCCGGTTCGGAAAGGTCCCGCAGGACTTCCGGGGCCGTGGCTTCCATGATCCGCAACCGCACACCGTGATGTTCGGCATTTCGGCGGATACGGGCGCAGCTTTCGGGGTCACGTTCCACGGCGATGGCGGCGGCGCCCAGACGGGCGCACTCGATGGCTACGGAGCCGCTGCCTGCCCCGACGTCCCAGATCAGGTCTCCAGGTCCCGGACCGAGGCGCGAGAGTATGAAGGCCCGGGTCGCTGCCTTCGTGATCATGCCAGACCGGTGCTCGAACTCTCCTTCGGGAAGCGCCCACCGCGGCGGACTCTGGAGACTTGAGGAGATCCAACCCCTTTCTCCGGGCATCCTCTCTTCGTCGAGCACGAGTACCACGTTCGGATCTTCCCACTTCATGCCGGCGACCGTGCCTGCGTCGCCGTGGAAGATCCGTTCGTTTGGCCTACCGAGTTTCTCCGCGACCACGAAGCTGCAGCCCAGACCATCGAGCGCTTGCGCGAGTTCGGCTGGTCCGAAGTCGGGGGAGGTGAGGACGGCGACCTTGGGGTGGGCGCGGCAGACGTTGACAGCGCGACGGGGGCACCGGCCGTGGGCGCTGACCGTGACCGCGTCGTCCCACGAGAGCCCGGCGCGGGCGAAAGCCAGCGCTACCGAGGATGAGCCCGGCAAGACACGCAGGTTTTCCCTCCCGAACCGTTCGCCGAGGAGGCGTACGATGCCGAAGAAACCGGGGTCCCCAGATGCGAGCACGACCACGGGATCCTCACTACCTTCGATCCGGGCGAGCGCCTCAGCGAGGTCTCCCTTCAAGATCACGGCACGGTCGCGGTCAACACCGAGCATCTCCAGGTGCCGCCCGCCGCCGGCGACGATCGCCGCTTCCGCGAGCAGAAGTTCTATCTCCTCGTCGAGAGGCCTTCCATCGAGACCAACGACGGTTATGCGGCCCCGGCTCACGCGGGGCCCCACGCCGTCAGCGTCAGGGCGCCGGGACTGGCTCCCGCAGGTTCGAGCGTGTCGAAGTCGACGAGGATGACGTGAACCTCTAGCTTACCTTCAGCATACGCCGCGAGATTTTCCGCGGCCTGTTCGCAGAGGAGGTCAGCTGCTCTGTCCAGGTGCGCAGACCGCCAGAGCTCGTAGGCGTGACGGGCTGTATTGGCGCCTTTGACCTCTTCGACCAACGCGGTAGAGCCCCCGGCTTCCGTGGTTATCTCCGCCAGCAGATCGTTGTCCACTTTCGAGCGGGTCCAGTGGGTCATCATGACTCCGGCGGCGAGCTTGGAGATTTTACCCGCCATCCCGACGAAGAAGCAGATCTCCAGTTTGTTCTCCACAGCCTTCTTTATTGCCTGCCCGGTGAAGTCCCCGACCTCTACGAAGTTCACCTCTTCGAGGTCGGGCAGGAGGCGCATCGCGGCCTTCTCGGTGAGGCCTCCTGTCGAGAGGACGAAAGTCTTGTGGCCCTGCGCGCCCATGACGTTGACCGCCTGGACGACGCTTGCGGCCCAGGCTGCCGTCGAGAAGGGGCGCACGATGCCCGTGGTACCGAGGATGGAGATGCCGCCTACGATACCCAGGCGGGCGTTGGTCGTTTTCTCGGCCATCTTCTCGCCGCCCGGGACGCTTATGACGACGCGGACGCCGCGCTTGTTCGGGTCGAGTACTTCCTCTACAGAGTACGAGATCATTCGCCGCGGCACGGCGTTTATGGCAGGTCCTCCGACAGGGAGCCCGAGCCCGGGTTTGGTGACGATGCCGACACCATCGCCCCGGTCCAGCTCGAGCCCTCGCTCTTCCCGCAACGAGACGCGGGCTGTGAGGTGGGCGCCGTCGGTTACGTCGGGGTCGTCGCCGGCGTCCTTGACGACGACGGCCTCGGCCCATGAATCGCCGAAATCACACCGCTCCACATCGAACTCGACGCGTCGCTCCCGGCCTTTCCCTGGCAGCCTCACGTCGACGCGGGTCTGCGGCCGGCCGCCAGCGAGCGCGCTGGCCGCAGCCTTTGCGGCTGCGGCGGCGCAGGTACCCGTGGTCCATCCTGTCCTGAGCTTCTGGCCCTTGACCTTCTCCATGCTCGGGGGCATGGAAGGCTCGCGGAGCTTACGTGGCGGCATCGGCTCCCTTCTCCGCAGGCTTCGCCCGGCGGAACATGTGCGAGAACGCGGGGCTGTAGAGATGAGAGCGCGTCCCTCCGGCCCCGAGCCCGGGACCGACCAGTATGAGCGCCTGCCTTGTGAAGCCGGCCTCCCGCATCCTGTCGGCGAGGTCTTCCAGGCGGCACTCTATGACTTCTTCGTCCGGCCAGCTCGCCCTGTAGACCACGGCGCAAGGGGTCTCGGGAGCGTAGCCACCTTCAAGGAGTTCCTCCTGCAGTACGCGCGGCTTCGCTGCTGATAGGAAGATCGCCATGGTCGTCCCGTGCTCCGCGAAGCCCCTTATGTCCTCTCCCGCAGGCATCGGGGTGCGGCTCCCGCGGCGAGTCAGGATCACGGACTGTGAGACCTCAGGCACGGTCAGCTCGCGTCCGATGGCCGCCGCTGCGGCGCCTAAAGACGAGACGCCTGGGACTATCTCCCAATCGAGGCCAATCTCGTCGCAAAGCTCGATCTGCTCCATCACGGCTCCGTACAGGCTGGGATCCCCTGAATGCACCCTGGCTACCTTCAGATCCTCTTCGAAGGCCCGCTCGTAGAGCCCGCGCACGCCTTCTAGAGGTATGGTCGTCGACTCGACGATCCGGGCACCAGGTCGGGCGTATTGGAGAACGCCCTCCTGGACGAGGCTCCTGGCCCAGACTACCACGTCGACCTCGCCGATGAGCCTGGCCCCCCTTACCGTCAGCAGGTCAGGCGCCCCAGGCCCGGCCCCTATGAACCACACCTTACCCAAGCTCCGAACTCCTCCCGGTAAAGATCACGGTTGAGAGATATGTCCCCTCTCGCCCCACCATCTGCAGGGCGGGCACGACTTCTTCACCCTCGATCCCGAGCCTCGCCCCGTACACGGCGCCCTCCAGCCGACTGCCCTCCTCAGCGACCCGGAGCACCTCCCCGAGCCGGCTACCGCCCTTGTAGCAGACCACCGTCTCGAACCCCGCGAGCGCCTCCCCCAGAGACTCCTCCCCTGCCGTGAAAGGCAACAACGCCAGCCTTTCGTCGCCTTCGAGGAGTACCGTCCCACTCCGCGAAGCCAGGTCCTGCAACGCCGTGATCCCTGGCACAGTCTCCACCTCTACGTCAGGTTTGATTCCCCGAACGGCACGTGCCAGGTAGGTGAAGGTCGAATAGACGTTGGGGTCTCCGATAGTGGCGAACGCGCACGTCTTGCCGCTTCGCAGGTGCTCGGAGACTCTCTGCGCCGCGTTGGTCCAGTTACGTTCCCTGGCCTCCGCGTCGTCCGAGAGGGCAAAGAGGAGGCGTCTGATGCGTCCTTCGTCCAGATACTCGCGCACCGTGGCCTCGGCCCGCCCTACCTCGCCGGTGTCGGCCACGGGCACGAAGACCTCGTCGGCTTCCCGCAGCATACGTAGTCCCTTGACGGTCAGCAGCTCAGGGTCGCCCGGCCCTACCCCCACCCCGACGAGCCGCCCGCTCATACCCCGACCCCAGTCGCGCTCCGCGACGCCTCCCGCACCAGCCTGCGCGGTAACTCGGGTGTTGCGGCCCAGTGGGTGTGCAGGTAGCTCGCGTGCACGCCACCGGCCACGAAACCTTCCTGACCACGACCGGCCAGATCCCAGGCCGGTCTCTCACCGGCTACGGGCTCGACGGCCGAGTAGTGGAACTCGTGTCCGCGAACGTCGGCGCCCCGCTCGACCAACGGCGAGTCCGCCAGCGCGCGGGCTTCCCTGTAACCGAGCGTGAGCCGGTCAGTCATTGTGGCCTTTGCGTCGAGCACGTCACACATCGGATGCCCGTCCAGCTCGCGCACCAGGTACAGTAGTCCGCCGCACTCGGCGACCACTGGACGCCCACCAGCTGCAAAGGCCTTGATACTCTCCCGCATCCGCCCGTTCGTGGACAGCACCTCCGCATAGGTCTCGGGGAACCCACCACCGAGGTAGAGAGCGTCTGTTCCAACTGGCAGGTCCTCCTCGGTGGTCGGGTCGAAGGTGACGACCTCAGCACCCGCGCCCTCCAGCAGTTCCAGGTTCTCGCGGTACAGGAAGCTGAACGATGGTCCTGTGGCGACCCCTACCCGGACGCCACAGGACCGATCCAGGTCCGGAGTCTCCGCACTCCAGGGCTCGGCCTCTAGAGATCCTGCGGAACGGGCAAGCCTAACTATGCCGTCGAGGTTTAGAGAACGGGAGATCATCTTTCCGAGGACATGGAGCGAGCGAGCGGCCTCTGGGCGGCGTTCGGCGACGGGGACGAGGCCGAGATGTCTGTCCGGCGTATGTACATGGTCGTCGCGGCGCAGGACGCCGAGGACGGGGATGCCGAGTGGTTTTATAGCGTCGCGGAGCAGGGTCTCGTGGACTCTGGAGCCGACGCGGTTGAGAACTGCGCCTGCGACTCTCGACGCTGGGTCGAATGTCGTATATCCGTGGACCATAGCGGCTACGGAGCGGGCCATCGCCCTGGCATCGACGACGAGCACTATGGGTGCTTGGAGCAGCCTGGCGACGTGGGCTGTGGAGGCGAGATCCCCGCCTCCCTTACCGTCGAAGAGGCCCATGACGCCTTCGATCACGGCTATGTCAGCACCCTGTGCACCGTAGGCGAAGAGCGGGCCGATGAGGTCGGGGCCTGAGAGGAAGGCATCGAGGTTGCGTCCCGGCCAGTCTGCGGCGAGGGTGTGGTACGAGGGGTCTATAAAGTCCGGGCCGACCTTGAAGGGGGCGACACGAAAGCCCTCTGAGGAGAGCGCGGCCATGAGTCCCGAAGCAATAGTCGTCTTGCCGACCCCTGAGTGGGTACCGGCGACTACTATGCGAGGGGTGTCTACCACTCGATACCTTTCTGGCCCCGAAAGCCTTCGTCGAAGGGGTGTTTGACCTTGTTTACCTCGCTCACGAGGTCGGAGATCTCCAGCAGTTCGGGCGGGGCGTCGCGGCCTGTGATGATGACGTGCTGGAAGCCGGGACGGTTCTTTAGAACCTCAACGACCTCGCTGGTATCCACCCACCCGAACTTCATGGGGTAGGTGAACTCGTCGAGGAGCAGCATGTCGTAAGTCTCGTCTGCGAGACGGCGCTTGACCTCCTCCCACCCCTCTCGGGCGAGGTCGGCGGAGTGCTCCAGGTCCTTTACGGTCCACGTCCATCCGTCACCCTGTTTGAACCAGTCGATGTTACCCAGAGCCTCGGCGGCCTTCTGTTCGCCGACGTTCCATTTGCCGCTCTTGACGAACTGGTAGACCCCTATGCGGTAGCCGCGCGCCCAGCCCCTTAGCATGACGCCGAAGGAGGCCGTGGACTTGCCTTTACCGTGGCCGGTGTTGACGATAAGTAGAGGCCTCTCCCTGTTCGACCTCTTTCTCAGCCGCTGCTCTCTTGGTTCTCTTGCCTCCCGAGTCTCGCTCACGCTACCCTTCTCCTCTCGATCAGCTCAACGAGCGAATCAGCCCGCAGTTCCTCCAGGCGCAGGCACCGCCCACCCATCGCCCCTGCCAGCTCGCCCGCCATCCCGAGCCGGACGTAGCCTTCCTCGGTGTCCACAACGAATGAAGTGGCCCCGAGGGAGCGCAGTCGCGCAGCGGCCACCTGCGGGTCGGGTCCCGCAGTCGCCCTCCCATCGGTCAGCAGGATCAGCAGAGGCCGGCGTTCCCTGTCGCGCAGTTCTTCCCTCTTCAAGACTTCGGCGGCCTTCTCGATACCCGCTGCGAGGGGCGTGCGGCCCCCGGTCGGGAGGTCCTCCAGGCGTGAGGTAGCCAGCCCGACGCTCGATGTCGGGGGCAATAGTATCCTGGCTATTTCTCCACGGAAGGAGATCATGGCTACCTTATCGCGGCGCTGGTAGGCATCGTTCAAGAGGGAGAGTACGGCGCCCTTGACGGCGGACATGCGTTTGCGGGCCGCCATCGAGCCGCTCGCGTCGACGAGGAAGAGGATCAGGTTCCCCTCCCTCCCCTCCCTGACGTTCTGACGCAGATCGCGGGTACGAACCTCGATCCCAGGTCTCTCACGGCCCCGCGCCCTCTGGTGCGGCGCCGCGGCCCTTACCGTCGCCGCCAACGCCACGTCCCTCGGTCTCTCTCCGTTCTCCCTATCCGCGACAGGATGCCCGGTCTCACCCGAAACGCGGCTCCTGCGGCCGAGAGGTCCTCCCTTGCCCTTCTCGGTAATCTCGAGCCGCACAGGGTCGAACGGATCCGAAGCTGCGTGGCTCCGCTCTCCGGCTCCCGTCTGTGCCTCCGAAGGCTCAGGCTCTCGCACGCTACTGGATACCTCCCCGCTCGCAGAAGGCGGGAGCGTGCCACCGTCAGGACCTTCAGGCGGGTCGGGGTCTTCGGAGAGGGCGTTCTCCAGTTCTTCGGGGTCAACGCCAGGCTGCTCGAAGGGCCCTCGTCTGCGGCGGTGCGAGAGGGCCAGCAGAGCTGCCCGCTTCACGTCGTCGAGAACCACTTCGTTTCTGGCATCCCATGCGGCCAGCGTACGGGCGGTCCTGGCTGTAACCAGGTCGCCGCGCAGGCCATCGACGCCGAGTTCCGCGCACAGGGTCGATATCCTGAACAAGATGTCCTCGTCCAGGCCGACGCCGGGAAGCAGCAGACGGGCCGATTCCACGGAAGCCGCGAGCTTCGCGTCCACGTTCGACCATTCCCTGGAGAACTCCCCAGGGTCAGCCTCGTAGCGTAACCTGCGCCTGACGACCTCGACCCTGTCTGCGGGATCCAGGCTCCCTGAGACCTCCACGGTGACGCCGAAGCGGTCGAGGAGTTGTGGGCGGAGCTCGCCCTCCTCGGGGTTCATAGTGCCGACCAGGATAAAACGCGAGGGATGACGCACGCTCACGCCCTCGCGCTCGACGTGGTTCACGCCCATAGCGGCTACGTCGAGGAGCAGATCCACGAGGTGGTCGGAGAGAAGATTCACCTCGTCCACGTACAGGATGCCCCTGTGCGCCGCCGCCAGCAACCCAGGCTCGAACGCCTTCCTCCCCTCCGAGAGCGCCTTCTCGATGTCCAGAGTCCCGGCGAGACGGTCCGTGCTGGCCCCCACAGGTAGCTCCACAAGCCTCACCGGCCTCGACTCGGCGGAGGCATCAAGCTGGTGCGGTCCCGCCGGGCATTCCGGGTTGGGGGCTTCCGGATCGCAGGAATAAGGGCAGCCGGAGATGACCCGTATGCCGGGCAGTAGGCTCGCCAGCGCCCGCACCGCCGTGGACTTCGCCGTCCCTTTCTCGCCGCGCACGAGCACACCCCCTACCTGGGGGGAGATGGCGTTCACGAGCAGAGCCAGTTTCAGATCGTCCTGGCCCACGATGGCAGAGAATGGATAGGGATGCAGGTAGGCGTTCATGATATACCTTCCTCCAGCATCCCCTCGTTCTCCAGATAAACCTGTTTGAGAGCTTCAAGGTCTTCGCTGTCTGGTTCGGACCAGAGGCCGCGTTGCGCCGCCTCGAGCAGACGCTCCGAGATGGCGCGGAGCGCCCAGGGGTTGGACTGCTGCATGAAGTCCCTTACCCCCTGGTCGAGGACGTACTTCCTGGTTACGTCGCTGTACATCCAGTCTTCGACGACGCCAGCTGTGGCATCGTAGCCGAAGAGGTAGTCCACGGTAGCAGAGAGCTCGAAGGCGCCCTTGTAGCCGTGGCGCTGCATGGCCGTTATCCACTTCGGGTTGACCACGCGGCTCCGGAAGACGCGGCGGGCCTCTTCGGAGAGATCCCTCGTCTTCACCCTCGACGGGTCTGCGGAGTCTCCGATGTACGCTTTCGGGTCGCGGCCCGTAAGGGCCCGGACGGCGGCGATCATACCTCCGTGGTATTGAAAGTAGTCGTCCGAGTCGAAGAGGTCGTGCTCGCGGTTGTCCACGTTCTTTACTGCGATCTCCGTCCTGCGCAGGTTGGACTCCATGGCCCCCCGCGCCTCGATGCCATCTAACCCTCTACCATAGGCATACCCTCCCCAGACGGCGTAGACTTCGGCAAGGTCCTCGTCCGTACGCCAGTTGCGTGCGTCCATCAGGGGTAGGAGGCCTGCGCCGTAGGCCCCTGGTTTGGACCCGAAGATGCGCGTGGTCGAGCGGCGTTCGTCGGCGCCCCGGCTTCTCTCCTCGCCGGCGTGCTTTTTGACGAAGTTCATGTCGTCGGGCTCGTCGAGGTTGGCGAGGGTGATGAAGGCATCGTCGAGGAGGGAGATCAGGTTCGGAAAAGCATCCCTGAAGAAGCCGCTGATCCTGACCGTTACGTCGATCCTTGGCCTTCCTAGATCCTGGAGCGGAATCACTTCGAGTCCGATGACTCGCCGCGACTCCTCGTTCCAGACGGGTCTCACGCCGAGCAGAGCCAGGATCTCCGAGACGTCGTCGCCCTGGGTTCTCATGGCTGCCGTCCCCCACACCACGATGCCGACCGTCTCCGGATAACGGCCCTCTTCTTCGAGATAGCGCCGAAGCAAGTCGTTCGCGAGCCCCTGTCCAACTTCCCACGAGAGCGCGCTCGGCAGCGCCTTGGGGTCCACGGAGTAGAAGTTGCGCCCCGTTGGAAGCACATTCACCAGCCCGCGCGTCGGGGACCCGGAAGGTCCGGCGGGCACGTATCCACCCCCGAGACCAGAGAGCAGGTTCCCCATCTCTTCGGGCGTGCGCATCAGGCGCGGAACGACCTCCTCGGCCGCAAAACGCAAAGACCGCTCCACGCCGGCATCGGCGAAGCCTAGCGTCTCCTGACACACCGCGCCGACGGCGTACGCGTCCCAGCCCCGCTTCTCCATCCCTCGGAGCAGTGCCTGCTGCGCTTCCTCCAGCCTGTCGAGGAGATCTGAGGCCGTTACCAATGTACCGGGGAAGTGCTCGACGAGTCCGGGCGGAGCCTCGACCTTCGTGCCGCCGTTCTCTGCAAGAATTTTCTCCTCGAGGCCGAAGGCGGCGCCTGCGGCACGGCGCAACCCAGGTACGTCACCGGCGCCGAGGCGCAGGATGGAGGCCAGGAGGTGGCGCAGGGGCTCGCCATCAGGCGCCTCGCCCAGGATGTGCAGGCCGCCCCTTATGGGCAGGTCTTTGATCTCACAGAGGTATCCGTCGACGTGGGTGAGGAAATCGGAGAACTCTTCGGGCTGCTCCTCGACGCCGAGGTCGCGGTGAAGCTCCGCATTGCGGAGGGTCTCCCAGATCCTGACCCTTATCGCTGGCAGCTTCGAGGGGTCGAGCGTCTCTACCTGATAATACTCGTCCAGGAGTTGCTCGAGCTTCGCCAGATCGTCGTACGTCTCTGCCCGGGTCATGGGTGGGATCAGATGGTCAACGACGGTCGCGTGCGCCCTTCTTTTGGCCTGCGTCCCCTCGCCAGGGTCGTTTACGACAAAGGGATAGTAGAGCGGCACGTCGCGCAGGGCGGCATCGGGGGCGCATGAGGGGGAGAGGCCAAGAGATTTGCCAGGCAGCCACTCCAGCGTACCATGCTTGCCGAGGTGGACTATCGCGTCAGCACCGAACTCCTCGATCATCCACCAGTAGGCAGCGAGGTAGTGGTGCGTCGGCGGGAGGTCGGGGTCGTGGTAGATCGCGATCGGATTCTCCCCGAAACCTCTCGGCGGCTGGATGCCCACGAAGACGTTTCCGAAAGAGAGCCCCGCTACTACGAACTCGTCCCCATCGACGTACAGATCACCCGGCGGCCTCCCCCAGTGTTCCTCCACGTCGCTCCGCAGTTCCTCTGGCAGCCGGCCGAACCACTCCGCGTAGCGTTTCGCATCCAGGCGTCCGGCGGCGTTCTCGAGCTGATCTGCGGTCAGGAACTCGAGATCATGGCCCCCAGCGGCGATGAGCGAGTGGATGAGTTCGTCACCTCTCTCTGGCGCACCCTCTACCGTATAGCCCGCCTCCCGCATTGCCTCGAGCAACCTGATAGCGCTAACCGGAGTATCTAGTCCCACAGCGTTACCTACCCGCGAGTGCTTGGTCGGGTAGTTGGAGAGCAGAACGGCGACTCTCTTCTCCGAGTTCGGGATACGCCCGAGTCTGGCGAAGCGAGCCGCGAGCCCTGCGAGGCGCGCGGTGCGTTCGGGGGCGGCTTTGTAGAGGGTGAGCGGGGCGCCGACGGGCGAACCTTCGCCGAGGCGTTCTTTGAACGAGAAGGGGACCCCGATGATGCGCCCGTCGAACTCAGGTATGGCCACCTGCCATGCTGTGTCCAGTGGGGAGAGGCCGGCGTCCGAAGCGAGCCAGGCCTCCCGTGTCGAGGTCGTGCAGATGCCCTGTATGACGGGGACGCCGAGCTCTTCGAGTGCAGGGACGTCCCACTCCAGCCACTCTTCGGGAGAGCCCGATCTCCTGGCGTCCGCCGCGTTGGACCCACCACCGGCGAGGACGGTGGTGACGAGGCAATCTACTCTGTCTTTCAGGAGCTCCAGTCCTGGCACCCGTCCGTCAGGACCTGCCCGCAACGAGTAGCAGAAGGCAGGCAGGGCATCGGCCCCGGCGGCCTCCAGCGCCTCGACGAGCGCATCCACGAAGGCTGTGTTCCCGCTCATCCAGTGCGCGCGGTAGAAGATAACGCCAACTGTAGGCCGCGCCGGATTGTGCCGGGCGAGCAGTTCTTCGCCCGTAGAGCCTTCGGGCAACCCCGGACGGTAGACACCCACCTCGGGCAGCGGCGACGCAGACTCGAAGCCGTAGCCTTCCATTAGTACGGTGTCGGCGACGAAGCGGAGCAGGTTCTCCGTATTTCTGACACCTCCATGACGCAGGTACTCGAAAGCCTCGAGGACTGTCCCCGAAGGAACGGTCGAGAGCGCGGTCAGCTCCGCGTCCGGCTCGGCCTCCCCGCCGAAGGCGAGCAGCGGAACCCTCAGCCGCGCGCACCGCCGCAGCAACTCCTCGAGTCCCTCTGGCCAGGCCCTCCGTCCGCCCAGCAGCCGCACCAGGACGGCCCCGGCCCCAGGCAGTTCCCTCTCGAAGAACGCCGCCGGGTCATCCAGCCCAACAGGGTTGGCGCACAAGAGCTTCGGGAAACCTTCGGGCAGACGCTCCGAAGCCTTGGCAGCAGCCAGGATCTCTGTATCCGCGGTTGTGAGCAGCAGAAGCCGGCCGGCCTCTGCTGCGCCGCCAGCTATCAGCCTGTCAGCCATCAGCTCTTGCTCCGCAGGTCGGCGGAACCAGGTATCGTAAGAGCAAGGGGAGGGGTATCCCAAGCTTCGTCGTGGGCTGTAGGCAACGCTTTTCCGCTCTGCGTACCGCCATCTGAGGTTTGCTGACCGGCTGCGTTGCTGACAAGCTGACCTCTGACAACGGGTAGTCCCGAGGGCCGCCCCTCGTCTATCAGGCGCATCAACGCTTCACGATCCACGTGATCCGCCACGAGATCTCCAAGCTTCTCCAGTTGCGCTTCGCGGGCGGCAGCGAACGGCGTTTCGCCCGGCTTCCAGTCGAGGCTGCGTTCTTCGGTCACCCATAGCAACACGGCGCGACGGAAGCCGTCTGACTCTAGGATGCCGTGCCAGGACGTGCCGAGCGTCGTTCCTGACCGGCAGCCTTCTGTGTCTTCGCCGATCTCGAAGAGAGGGTCGCCTCCTTCTCGCTTGACTCTGCCGTGGTGGATCTCATACCCTGCTACTTCCACGCCTCCGAAACCTAGAGCCCGTCCTTCGGGACGCCCCAAGACCTTCTCCCCTTCGAAGAAAGTCTCGACGGGCAGGAGACCGAGCCCGACGGCTTCTGCCTCGCCGCTCTCCACGCCGTCTTCGATGCGCCTGCCGAGCATCTGGTAGCCGCCGCAGATGCCCAGCGTGGGAAGGGCACGCTTCGCCCTTTCGGCGAAGGCATGGTCGATTCCGCGTGAGCGGAGCAGTTTCAGGTCTTCGACCGTCGCTTTCGTTCCTGGGAGGACGGCGAGGTCAGCATCCAGTATCTCTTCCGCCGACCAGGTAAAGCGCACGGTGACGCCGGGCTCATGGGCCAGGGCGTCGAAGTCAGTGAAGTTGCTGATGCGCCCGAGGCGGGCGACGGCGACGCTTAGCACGTCGCGGCCCAGCGGAGGCTTCACGGGGCGTGGGATGTCGAGGGCCAGGGAATCTTCCCCATCGAGGCCGAGATCGGGGATCCAGGGCAGTGTCCCGAGGAAGGGGCGGCCTGTCAAAGAGGTCATCCGTTCCAGGCCGGGGGCCAGGACCGCCGGATCACCCCTGAACTTGTTGACGAGGAAGCCTGCGACGAGGGATTGGTCCTCCGGCGAGAGGAGCGCGAGCGTCCCGTAGAGACTCGCAAAGAGGCCGCCGCGGTCGATGTCCCCAACGAGCAGGACAGGCAGGTCGGCGGCGCGCGCCAGACCCATATTGGCGAGGTCGTTCTCCCGCAGGTTGATCTCCGCCGGACTCCCCGCCCCTTCGCAGATGACAACGTCGAAACGCCGCCGCAACTCTTCGAGCGACTCCAGCACCACGGGCATCAGCGTCTTCTTCATCCCCCCGTAGCCTATGGCGCTCGCCTTCGCCCGTACTTTGCCGCGCACGACGACCTGCGTGGTCCGTTCGGCAGAGGGCTTGAGCAGGATGGGGTTCATGGCCACCTCGGGCTCGACCATCGCGGCAGCGGCCTGGGAGGCCTGGGCGCGTCCGATCTCAGCGCCCTCCCGTGTCACGAAGGAGTTGAGGGCCATGTTCTGGGCCTTGAATGGCGCGACGCCTACACCCTCGCGCGCCAGCCAGCGGCAGATGCCGGCCACGATGACGCTCTTTCCGGCGTCGGAGTGGGTCCCTGCGACGAGTACGGCGCCGCTCAAGCCGCCACGCCCTTCCTCCTGGCACGCTCACACAGCACCCCGAAGAGTAGTCCGAGCCCGGCCCAAAAGGCCAGCTGGGTACAGAAAGAGGAAAGCCTGAAAGCCCAGAGCGTCCCTGACGGAAACCCACCGGAAGATGGCGCAGCAGGCAAGAGCAGGAACAGCACACTAACGACGAACACCAGGCCCGCGCCGACCGTCAGACGGCGTCGCCAGACACCGACACCGCGTGACCTGAGCGTCCTTGCGGCGAGCCAGGCAAGGAGGATGGCGAGGAGCGAGAGGACGACGAGCGTGAAGTAGGCCGCGGTGCGCTCCCTTATGGTGGAGGGGTCGCCGACGGATGGCGGGTTGGCCGGATACTTGAAGAAGGGGATCAAGAACGCACCCACGAAGATGGCACCGGCCAGGGAGATGCTGCGCTTGAAATCGCTGCCGGCTGCCAGACGTTCGCGAAAGAACGCGTAGCCGATACCGAACACCCCACCTACAGTCACCCCGAAGAGTCCCGTGGCGAAAAACAGGCCGGCCTTCTGGGTCGGGCGGGTGAAGATCTCCTCGTGGTGGGCGCCTGCCGACGCCTCCTCGAGTGCTATCGCCCGATCGAGGATAGGCTCCCCGACGAGGAAGGCGAAGAGGCCGGCGACCAGCCCGGCGAGCAGCCCGGCGGCCATGCCGCGGCGCAGGTAGGCCGAGACCACAGGTGGCCCTAGTGGCAGGGAACGCCGAGCAGGTGCCGCCCGTCATGGGCGAACTCGTGCAGGTAATCGAAGGGACCGGCGGCCTGTCCCAGGAGCGGTGCGAGCAGGGTCCCGCTGGCCGAGAGGAGCACGAACAGCGCGACGAGCAACAGAGCGAGGGCGAGCAAGCTCCACAACGGCAGGGTCGATGTGTGTCTCCGCCCGAGGATCTTCTCCATAGATGCCTCCTTCTCGGGGTCCTCGCCCCGGTGTGGGGTCACGGGCGAAAGGCCAGTCTCCTGACTCCCGGCTCTCTGCTAACCCTGCCTTCCCGCTCCGGCGGTGGCCTTCTCGGGTTCGCTCCCCGGTTACAGTGGCGGGACCGTGCCGGACTCGCACCGGCTTCCTGGGCCCTTCACCCCCTGTTTGTCCTCAAGCAGCATAGCCGCGCTGTCGGCACGCGTCAACCGTTACGTATGCAGGTGCGTGCGGCGTGGTATAACCCCTCCGGCGCATGGAAAGCCTTCTGGACTTCATCAGATCCATCCCAAACTCTCCCAGCGGTGTACTGGGTTTCGTAACGAACCTGCTCGTAGCCCACGGCTACCTGGTAATACTTTTCGGTGCGGCCCTGGACAACTTCGGCCTCCCTGCTTCGGGAGACATCGTTGTATTGGCAGGTGGGTTGTTCGCCAACGGCGGACGACTCGCGCTCCCGCTAGTCATGCTAAGCGGATTCGTTGGGGCCTTCGTCTCCGACAACTCCGTGTATTGGATCGGGCGCATCGGCGGTAGACCCATGATCCACCGCATCCTCAAGATGCGTTTCCTCCATTTCCTGGTCAACGAGAAGAGCCTCGTCAAGGTGGAACGCTACTTCGAGGCGCACGGTGGGAAGACCGTCTTCGTCGGACGCTTCGGACCGGGCCTGCGTAGCATGACCCCACTCTTCGCCGGCGTTACCAGGATGAAGTACTACAGGTTTCTCCCCTATAACCTGGCCGCAGGCGTCGTGTGGGCCGTGGTCTACTCGCTGGTCGGTTACGTCTTCGGCCAGTATTGGGAGGAGCTGCTCGCCATCGTGAAGTCCCTCGGCTACGGCGCCATCGGACTCGTAGCGCTGGTGTTCCTCGCCTACGTCCTCAGGCGACGCCGGTTCAGGAACAGGCTGAAGTAGAGCAGGGCCTCGGTTGCAAAGAGATTTACCCCCTTTGCAAGCATTTCGGCTTGTCAGCTTTGCCGAATGTGCGAGGCGAAGTTAGTGAGCCTGGCGTACACGCTGATAGAATCATTCAAGCGTTGAGAGGCTGGAGAGGCGACGTTGTCTGGGCTGAACACCTGGGGAAAAGAGGATCTGGAGCGGCGCAACCACGAGCTCTCGGTGCTCAACGAGATCGCGCGCGAGCTCAACCGCTCTGTCGAACTTGGCGAAGCCCTCGGGTTCACGCTGTCGCAGGTAGCCGAGCTACTGGGATTGCGTACAGCCTGGATCTGGCTCATGGACGATTCTTCTCCCGAGCCCTACCTGGCCGCGGCCCGCAACCTCCCTCCTGCCCTGGCGGACGACCCGAGCCGCATGGACGGCTCGGGCTACTGCTATTGCCTGGACACTTACAAGAGGGGTGACCTGGAAGGCGCTGCCAACGTCAACGTCCTCACTTGCAGCCGTCTGGACGGCCTGGTCGACGGCACGGGCGGTCTACGCTACCACGCCAGTATCCCCCTCTACGCCGGGGAGAAGAAGCTCGGCGTCATGAACGTCGCGAGCCCACAGTGGCGGGGCCTCTCGCCGGAAGACTTGCAGCTTCTGTCCACCATAGGCGACCTGTTAGCTATCGCCGTCGAGCGGGCCAGGCTCTTCGACCGCAGCGCCAGGCTGGGCGCCGTCGAGGAGCGCAATCGTCTGGCGCGTGAGATCCACGATACCCTCGCCCAGGGGCTTACTGCCACGGGACTCCAGCTCGAATCGGCCGAAGCCTTACTCGACCACGAGTCCGGCGCGGAGCGCGCCCGCGAACCGCTGCGCCGCGCCCTCTCGCTGACCCGTTCCAACCTCGATGAGGCGCGTCGTTCTGTCCTCGACCTCCGCGCCGCCCCGCTCGAAGGCCGCTCCCTCCCCGAGGCGCTAAAGACCCTCGTCGACCGCTGGGAAGCAGAGACGGATGTGGCCACGAGATTCAGGGCTGTGAACGGCAGTCGACCGCTCCCGCCGCGGGTCGAGGTCGCCCTCTACCGCGTCTGCCAGGAAGCTCTCACCAACATCGCCAGCCACGCAAGCGCAGGCCGCGTAACGGTCAGGCTCGTGGCCACACCGGAGGCGGTGCAACTAAGCATAAGGGATGATGGCCACGGCTTCGACCCTTCCAGCGTGGGGGATGATCGGCATGGCATCGTCGGCATGAGGGAGAGGGTCGAGATGCTCGGCGGCTCTCTGGAGACGGAGAGCGGCCCCGGTGAGGGTACGCGCGTCGAAGTTACCGTTCCGCTCGAAGGGCTGCCGGGTGGATAAGGTAAGGCTCCTCGTCGCCGACGACCACCCGATGCTGCGCGAGGGCCTCGTCGCCGTGCTCGGCACCCAGCCTGACTTCGAGGTGGTGGGCGAGGCCGCAGACGGGGACGACGTCGTAAGGCTGGCACAGAGCCTGGACCCTGATGTGATACTTCTGGATCTGGAGATGCCCGGGACCGACGGCGTCGAGGCCCTGGAGAGACTCCGCGACGCTGGCTCTCGCGCCCGCACCGTCGTCTTCACGGCCTACGACACGGACGCTCGCATACTCGGCTCTCTACGCGCGGGCGCCCGCGGTTACCTGCTCAAGGGCGCTTCCCGAAAGGAGATCTTCGGCGCCATCCGCACCGTCCAGGCCGGAGGTTCCCTCCTCGAGCCTGCCGTCGCAGATAGGCTGCTGGAGCGCATAGAGGGTGAGGAGAAAGTCCCTTCGAACCGCCGCCTCACTTCCAGGGAACTCGAGGTGCTCGCGCTCCTCGCCCGCGGCCTGAAGAACGCCGAGATCGCAGGTCGACTCTTTATCTCGGAAAGAACGGTCAAGTTCCACGTCGGCTCTATCCTCGCCAAGCTGGAAGCCCAGAACCGTACCGAAGCGGCCAGGATCGCCGTCCGCCGCGGGCTCGTCGAGGCCCCCTGACCCCCGAAACCATAAATCCTGATTCCCGAAGCCGCGCTGTACCAAAGTACAGGCCGAAAACCGTCCCTCCTGACGTTTCCCGGCGTCGGACACAGCGATACATTGTATTCAAGCAAGAATTGGAGGCAAGAGAAATGACCGGAGAATCATTGGATCGCACGGCGATCATCACAGGCGCCTCCCGCGGCCTCGGCCTGGCGCTCGCCCGCACTCTGGCCGAGCACGGCTGGACCCTGATCATCGACGCCCGCACCGAGGAAGTCCTGGAGAGCGCCCGCGCCGAGCTATCCAGATCCACGCGCGTGATCGCCATCCCTGGCGACGTTACCGATCCGGAACATCGAGAGGATCTCGCTGAGGCGGCACGCGAGGCCGGCGGCGTCGACGCGCTCGTCAACAACGCCAGCATCCTCGGCCCGAGTCCCCAGCCGGAGTTGCTCGACTACCCGCTAGACGTGTTGGAACAGGTCTACCAAAGCAATGTGATCTCACCACTCGCGCTCATCCAGGCGCTCAACAACCAACTGAAACCACAGGCCCGCATTATCAACGTCACGAGCGACGCCGCTGTCGAGCCGTACGAAGGCTGGGGCGGATACGGGTCGAGCAAAGCCGCACTGGAACAGCTCTCCAACATCCTCGCGGCCGAGAACCCCGGGCTGCGCGTCTACCGCGTAGACCCAGGCGACATGCGAACCCAGATGCATCAGGAGGCTTTCCCCGACGAGGACATAAGCGACCGACCGCCCCCGGAAGAGAGCGTGCCTGGGTTCATGGAGCTCTTGACGGGCGACCTGCCGAGCGGACGCTACGAGGCCCGCGAGCTGGCCGCGAGGGTGGAGACAACCACCGCGGACTCATAGAAGGAGATGTCCAAATTGTCCAACACTACTACAGAGGCTTTTAGAACCATAGAAACGTTTCCCGACTATCCTGAGGCGAGATCCCCGCTCCAATTCGAGTTGCCTCCGGAGCTGGAGGCCGGCGAGCCGCCTGAGGCACGAGGGCTGCGCCGCGACGAAGTCCGCCTGATGGTCTCCTACCTGGAGGAAGACCGCGTCGTCCACTCCACGTTCGGCGACCTCCCCGAGTTCCTCGGAGCCGGCGACACCCTAGTCATCAATACCAGCGGTACTATGAACGCCGCGCTCCCCGCCGAGCGCGGGGACGGCACACCCCTCACCGTGCACCTCTCGACACACCTGCCGGCGGACCTCTGGGTCGTCGAGTTGAGATCATCCTCCGGCGATGAACCTGTGCTCGACGGTGAGTCTGGTGAGATCGTGTCACTCCCTGCAGGTGCCAGCATGGTCCTGCTCACCCCCTATCTCTCGGAGAGGCGGCAGTCCGACGACGAGCCCAACCGGCTCTGGATCTCCACCCTGAACCTGCCTGTGAACTTCAATGATTATCTGGACCGTAACGGGTCACCCATCAAGTACCGCTACGTCAGGGAGACCTGGCCAGCGGTCTACTACCAGACGGTCTACGCCACTGAGGTAGGTAGCGCCGAGATGCCCTCGGCGGGAAGGGCTTTTACCCCTGAGCTTATCACTCGCCTCGTCGCGAACGGGGTCAGGGTCGTGCCACTAATATTGCACACGGGCGTAGCAAGCCTGGAAGACGACGAGCCGCCCTATGAGGAGTTCTACCGTGTCCCTCCTGAGACCGCAGCCGCGATCAACGCGGCCCGCACGGCGGGCCGCAGGGTGGTGGCCGTCGGAACCACAGTCGTGCGCGCCCTCGAGACGGTCACCGATAGGGACGGCTCGACCCATTCAGGCGAGGGCTGGACCGATGTCTTCATAACCCCGGAGCGCGGCATACGGTCCGTTGACGCGATGCTGACGGGGCTGCACGAACCGCGCTCCACCCATCTGTCTATGCTCGAGGCGCTCGTGGGAAGCGTGTCGGAATGCCAACTTGCCACCTCCGGCACGGATCATCTCGAAGTCGCCTACTCCGAAGCACTGAAAAGAGGCTACCTCTGGCACGAGTTCGGAGACCTGCATTTGATCTTGCCAGGTCACCGAGAAGCTCACTAATACAGAAGGCCACAGGAGCCCCGCTCCACACTCGAGGATAGACATCTCTCACGGAGCCTCGCCCTTGGCACTCTACCTGACACCTCATATTCATGTACACGCGACAACGGCTTTGCCAGGTTTCCAACCGGGTGGGTCGGTACACAGCCAGTTGGAAGCTTCGCGGGCCGTACGCTCATCATCGGCCTTCATATCCATGCGCCAGGCAAAGATGCGGCGGTTCGTGCAGTTGATAGCACCCTGGCCGGAGGCTATACGCGCCGGTCCACCGAGGCCCGGTTCGAGGTCCCTGGCGGTCCGATTGAGGACATAGACGAAGCCAACGTTGTCATCTTTGCCGAGTAGACCCGTCTGCGTCAGGCTGATCTTGAGCAGTCTCAGTTGCTCTCCCTTTCTGTGTCTCTTGGCGAAGTACCGGAGCAGTTCGCCCTGGTCGTAGGTAACGAAGCCGCCCTCTATTCTGCCTTCTGTGTCGACCTCGCTTACGGTGTACCAGGACCACGGATCGTAGCCCCTATCCGCGAAGTCAGGGGGACTGGGGCCCTCGGACAGGAAGAAGATGCGGGAAAGGCTCGCCTGATCCCCGCTGTTGAAAGCATTGACGAAGGAGATTACGAGCCCGGCCAACTGGCGTGGGTGGCAACCCTCAGGAAGCGAGGCGTCGTCGCTGGTGACTATCACCCGTGTAGGCTCCTGGTAAATAACAGGTGTACGCTGTCTATTGTTGCCCTCCGACTGCGACTTCCCTTTATCCCGATCTTGCTCGCACCCAACAAGGAGGCAAAAGAGTGCCAGGATAGGTAGAATCGCCGTTTTCATAGGAGAGTCCGAGATTGCCCAGCCTTCCACCACCCCGCATGGCCGACTCCATTCTATACCGGGAGTGGTAAATACGGGTTAGCGATGGCTCAAAGCAGCTTGCAGAGGTACCGATCCTCCGCAATTCATGCGTTCGCCCAGGAGCGACTGATGATCAGCGAGAGTTACAAGCCGAAATGCTCTTCTAAAGAGAGATGAGTCCGTGACGCGCGCCCTGGCTGACCGCCTCGGCGCGGTTGCTCACCCCGAGCTTGGAGTAGATCGAGGAGATATGGAACTTGACGGTATGTTCGCTGATGTGTAGATCGCGCGCGATCATCTTGTTGGACAGCCCATGCCCGATCAGGCCGAGCACCTCGCTCTCACGCGCGGTCAGCGGCTCCGAGAGATCTTCGACTGCCGCCGCAGGCTCGTCGAGCAACTGCTCGGCCAGGGTCTTCGGGAGCACGGTCAGGCCCTGGGCCACCGCGGCGACAGCGGCACCCAGCTCCTCCGACGGGGCGTCAGGCGGCACGACGCCCCAACCCTTTAGAGACAGAGTGCGCAGCCTTGACGCCGTGCTCTCATCCTCCGAGAGCAGCAGTAGCGACTGCGTCCCGTCTTCCGAAACGGAGAGCGCAGTCTCTTCGAGCAACTCCTCGTCAGCGACGAGCACCACGTCGGCACCAGAGAGCGGGGGAACGGGCCCGGCGGATAGCCCGGCTTCGCCGACCACAAGCAAGTCGGCGGCCTCGAGCATCGAACGCAGCCCCGCCCGCATGGTTGGCGTCGGGGCCACGACGAACACCCGCGTAGGCGTCATGCGGCGCGTCCCGACTCTTCCAGGCGCACTTCCATGACCATGATTTTACCGCCGCGCATGAGCCGCAAAGAGACGACATCACCGGCGTGTGCCATGGTCTCCAACAAGGTCCCTGCCTCCCCGAGCGGTTTCCCGGCGATGGCGAGCAAGACATCGCCGACAAGCAGGCCGGCCATGTCGGCGGCGCCACCGGTCTCGACGCCGGCGATCACGAGCCCGGCAGTACCTGCTTCCCGGCGCAAGAATGCCGGAAGCTCGACGGGCAAGACCCTGATGCCTAGCCTCGGACGGCGTTCTCCGGCGACCCAGGCTTGTGCCTCGTTGCTTGGGATAGAGAGCGCCATAAGGCCGAATATCATGGTGTTGATGGCGACGACCTCACCCCTTGCGTTCAGGAGCGGCCCGCCCGAGTTTCCTGGCGCGAGGGCCACGTCCGACCTCACGTAGCGCGCGGAGGAACCCCGGCCGGGACCGCGAAGCTCGCCAACACCGCCAACGATACCGGCGCTTACGGCCCCGACACTTCCCCAGGGATGCCCGATAGCGTAGACCAGTTCGCCAACACGAAGGGCGTCAGAATCCCCGACGGGAGCAGCCGGCAGGTCTCCGTGGTCGCCCTCCAACCTGAGCAGCGCGAGGTCAAGGTCAAGGCCACTCTTTACTACATCAGCCTCGATCGTCCGTCCGTCGCGGAGGGCAACCCTGATATTGCCTCTCCGGCGCCTTCCTGAGACCACATGATGGTTCGTCAGGACGAGGCCGTCGCCGGGCCAGATCACACCCGCGCCGATACCCCGGCCGCTACTGCGTACCTGTACGACGCTCCTCTGTACGCCCTCTATCATCCGCACGGCAGCCAGGGCGGCGGAGGAGTATTCGGCCATCTCCCGAACTCCTAATCGCGCTCGCCCACGGTGATCTCGATCTCCGCGAGCTCGCCGCCGCGCACGAGCCCGAGGGGTACAGAACTCCCGACTCTGTCTCCTGCAAGCAGCACGAGCAGATCGTCGGTGTCCTCGACGGGCTGTCCGTCAAGCGTCGCCAGGATGTCGCCTACGATGAGGCCACCACGCCCAGCGGGACTACCGTCCTCCACGCCTACGACCAGCAGTCCGCCCCTCTGCGTGAGGCCGAGCCGCTGTCCGTCGGGGAGGCGCACCGGCTGGCTCAGGATGCCCAGGTATCCCCGCTTGACGGAGCCCCTCTCCGAGAGCGTCCCCGCGGTACGCCAGGCCAGGTCGGCAGGTATGGCGAACGCCGCGCCGCGTCCCCAGCCCGAGACCAGAATGCCAAGCACGTTCCCCAGCACGTCGATGAGTGGTCCTCCCGAGAATCCGGGGTACGGCGTCGCGTCGGTCTGGATGTAACGTTCCAGCCTCGGTCCCCGCCGGGTACGGACCGGGCCCCCGACGGCGCTAACCACCCCCAGGGTGGCCCTAGGTCCTTCGCTGCGGGAGTGGCTGCCCACGGCCAGCGAGATCTGGCCGACCCGGGCTTCACCTTCCGCTGGTATCGCGGGCTCGATGTCGAGGCCCTCCACGTTCAGCACCGCAAGGTCCGTAGAGGGATCCCTCCCCGCGAACCGCGCCGTCAGGGTCCTTCCGTCGGCGGTCTCTACTGAGAGGTCTTCCTCGCGCTCGAGCACGTGGCTCGCCGTCAGCACCTTGTTCTGCGCAAAGACCAGGCCGCTCCCAGAACGACGCCTCCGTCCGTTCACCCGCACGATCGACGTCGCCACATTCTCTACCGCATCTGCCATACCGTCCGACAGGGCGGCCAAAGTATCCGTGTGCTCCATGGTTCTCTCCTGATCCTGTTGGTTTACATGGATACTCTATCCCCGGGCTAGGGGCGGAACATCACCCGTCCGGCTAGTTTCTGCCCGGAAGAACGGCTAGTCATCAGCACGTCAGCTTCTCGTTTCCACTCCTCCTCTCGCTCGTGGTCGAATGTGCGATTCGCGGTAGGTGAATGCCCCTGCGAGCATCGCATTAGACTACTAGACCATGTCGTTCCCTGAACCCGGTACCTGATGTCGAAGGTAGAATGAAAAGGGAACGTCTGGGAAGTCATTTTGCCGCCTGCGCACATGGATTATCGGTGGAAGGGAGAACATGAACCGGAAGAAGAGGGCCGAAGAGCTGCGCAGCCACCGCTGGTACGGGGTTCGCGACCTGCGCTCGTTCGGCCACCGCTCGCGGACCAAGCAGATGGGCTATGCCGCGGAGGACTATAGCGGGAAGCCGGTCGTCGGGATCATCAACACCTGGAGCGATATAAACCCCTGCCACACCCACTTCAGGGAGAGGGCCGAGGAGGTCAAACGTGGCGTCTGGCAGGCCGGTGGGTTTCCGGTCGAACTTCCGGCGATGTCTCTCTCCGAGCCGTTCCAGAAACCCTCGACGATGCTGTACAGGAACTTCCTCGCC
>DASSCV010000219.1:0-19432 GCA_035697505.1 Rubrobacter sp. | reverse complement strand
CTCAGAGCCCCAGGAAGTTCTTCAGGAGGTCGTGACCGCTTCGGGTCAGGATGCTCTCGGGGTGGAACTGGACGCCCTCGACGGGGTACTCGCGGTGCCTGACGCCCATGATCGTACCGTCTTCGGTGCGGCTGGTGACGAGGAGGCATTCGGGGACAGAACCTGGCTCGATGACGAGCGAATGGTAGCGTGTAGCCTCGAAGCCCTGGTCCAGGCCTCTGTAGACCCCCCTGCCATCGTGCATTATCCTGGCAGTCTTGCCGTGGACAGGCTCGCCGCGCACTACCTCGGCGCCGAAAGCCTGAGCGATGGACTGGTGTCCGAGGCAGACGCCTAGAGTCGGGATGCGCTCACCTACCTCCTCGATCAGCTCGACCGAGACACCAGCCTCGTTCGGCGTGCAGGGACCGGGTGAGACTACTATCCTATCCGGGTGGAGCGCGGACACCTCCTCCGGCGTGACCTCGTCGTTACGCCGCACGAGGACCTCGGCCCCGAGCTCTCCAAGGTACTGGACCAGGTTGTACGTAAAGGAGTCGTAGTTGTCTATAACGAGGACCCGCATAAGTGGAGCGATTTTAGCGGATAAGCCGCCCGTGAACAGGGGGGAGAAGCCTTGACTTTGCTCCTGACCGAGAACGAGGTCGAAGACCTTCTCGACATGCCTTCGACGCTGGATGCCGTCGAGTCGGTCCTACGCCAGCACGCAGAAGGACGCGCCACCAACCGCGCCCGGCGCCGCGTAGCCCTCCCTACGGGCGGACTCAACTACATGGCCGCAGGGGCGCCCGAGATCGGGGCCCTCGGACTCAAGGCCTACACCGTCGCGCGCACCGGCGCCCGTTTCTACACCATGCTCTTCGACCCCGAGGGCGGGGAGCTTCTCTCTATCATGCAGTCAGACAGGCTAGGACAGGTGCGCACAGGCGCGGCAAGCGGGGTGGCGACCAAGTACCTCGCCCGGGAGGAGGCGAACACTTTAGGGATCTACGGGGCCGGCTGGCAGGCCGAGAGCCAGCTAGAGGCCATAGCGGCCGTAAGGGACCTGGACCGGGTAATCGTCTACAGCCGCAGCGAGGAGTCGCGCAAGGAGTTTGCGGAGAAGATGGGCGGGCGGCTGGGGATGGAGATAGAGACGACCCACGCGGCCGAGGAGCCTGCAGCCCAGGACATCGTCGTCACCGTGACGTCATCGAGGGAGCCCGTGCTCCTCGGCGAGTGGCTCAGGCCAGGGGCGCACGTCAACGCCGCCGGGTCCAATTTCCTGTTCAAGGCCGAGATCGACCGCGAAGTCGTCAGGCGGGCAAGCTTCGTGTGCGCCGACTCGCGTGAGGAGCTCGGTCTCGAGGCAGGGGACCTGATGCAATCCCTGGAAACCGGCGCCATCCTGCCAGAGGCCGTCTACGAGCTCGGCCAGGTCATCGCCGGACAGGTGCCGGGCCGCCGCGGCCCTGAGGACATAACCCTCTTTGCAAGCCAGGGCCTGGCCCTGGAGGACATGGCCGCAGCCCGCGTGGTCTACGCTCGCGCGGTCGAGCGCGACGTGGGCAGAGATATTGCGTTTTAGGACGAGACCCGTAGGGGCGGGTTTCAAACCCGCCCCTACACGCGAACCGCCCCTACGTTCCTCGTCGCTGGTGCGGTTGTGAGCGATGCGCACGCACATCACCGGCCGGCGCTTCGCGCGCCGCGGCTCGCGGTGCTCGGTGTGTTTTTCGCCAACGGCGTCGTGATTGGGACCTGGGTCGTCAGGATACCCGCCGTGCAGCAGCGACTAGGCCTCGGCGAGGGCCTCCTTGGCGTCGCCTTGCTCGGGGCTGCGGTTGGGGCTCTGGCCGCCATGCCGCTTGTCGGGGCCCTGGTCTCCCGCTTCGGGAGCCGGCGCGTCGTTGGTACGACGGCGCTCTTGCTCTCCCTCTCGCTCGTCACGCCGGCGCTGGCGCCGAACCTGTTCTTGCTCATGGCCGCCCTCATGCTACTGGGGGCGGCGAACGGAGGGCTAGACGTCTCGATGAACGCTCAGGCCGTCGAGGTCGAGAGAGGGTACGGGCGGCCGATCATGTCCTCCTTCCATGCGGCCTGGAGCTTCGGAGGCCTCGCCGGAGCCGCTCTCGGCGGGCTCCTGGCTTCCCTCGGGGTGGGCCCCCTGCCCCATTTCTCTGCCGTGGCCATCCTCTCTGCGATAGCGTTCGTCGGTGCCTACAGGGCGCTCTTGCCTTCGCACGCCGATGCCTCCGAGGAAGGGGCGCCGGCGTTCGCCCGTCCGACGCGGGCTCTGTTCGGGCTTGGGATCATCTCGTTCTGCGTCCTCCTCGGGGAGGGCGCGATGGGAGACTGGAGCGCCGTCTACCTGGACAACACCCTCGGGACAGGCCCGGGCTTCGCGGCCGCGGGATACGCGGCGTTCTCCGTCTCGATGGCCTTTGGACGCCTCTTCGGCGATGGGTTCACAGAACGCCTGGGCCCGGCCACGCTCGTCCGCTCGTGCGGCGCTCTGGCCGCCGTAGGACTTGGCACCGCGCTGGCCGTAGGGCACCCTCTCGTCGCACTCGTCGGCTTCGCCTGCGCCGGCGCCGGTTTCTCTATAGTCTTCCCCGCGGCCCTCAGCGCCGCGGGCCGCACCGAGGGTATGACCGCAGGGCCAGCCCTGGCTGCCGTCTCCACAACAGCTTACACAGGCTTCCTCGTCGGCCCGCCCTTTATCGGGTTCCTCGCCGAACTGACAGGCCTCGGCCAGGCCCTCTACCTCGTCGTAGCCCTCAGCATCGCCATCGTAGTCTTCGCCGGGGCCGTCAAGACAGGGGGAGGCAAAGCACAGTAGTCCTGTACAATGCCAGCCTCAAACAAAGAGCTGACAAGCAGAGGCGTCAGCCGGAGCTGAGTGGCTAGCGACGACCCCAGGGAGGAACATTGTCCGAAACCTTAGAGAAGCAGCCCGAGACAGGGGGCAACTACGAGCCGCTCGGCGCAGCGGAGTTGCTCGACCATGACGACAGGGGACTGCGGGTGAGGGCCGGGGCCACGACCGTCGAAGTGGCAGCACTGGCACCCGACCTTTTCCGGGTCGGGATGTTCCCCGCCGGCGGTCCGCCGAGGTACGACTCGGAGGGCATTGCCAAAGAGGACTGGAATATTATCGAGGTCTCCATGCAGGAGTCCGACGAGGAGATCACGCTCTCGACCACCGCGGCGACTGCCAGCGTCTCTTTGAACCCCCTGCGGATCGGGTTCGCCGACCCTTCCGGCAGACAGTTCGCTGTCGACGACACAGAGCTCGGGATGGGCGCCGTCGAGACCCCTGGGGCCGATGTCTTCTCGGAACCCTTGGGTAGTCCGGTACGGCTCTACAAGAGGCGAGAGGCGGGAGAACGGTACTTCGGGTGCGGCGAGCGGACGAGCGGGCTGGAGAAGACAGGCACCTACCAGATCTTCTACAACATCGACCCGCCTCTGGGGCACACCGCCTCCTTCAACAACCTCTACAGCTCTATCCCGTTCACCTTCTCGATTACGAACGGCAAGGCCCACGGCCTATTCTTCGACAACACCCACAGGGTAGAGTTCGACCTCGCGCTGGAAGATGAGAACCGCGCCTACTACGGGGCCGAGGGCGGGGCCATCGTGTACTACGTCTTCTGTGGGCCGACCCCAAGGGAGGTCGTCGACCGCTACACCGAGCTCACGGGCCGCACCCCGATGCCACCCCTGTGGACTTTGGGGAACCAGCAGAGCCGCTACTCCTACATGAACGAGGAAGAGGTGCGCGAGGTCGCACGTGGTTTTCGGGAGCGGGACATCCCGTGCGATGTGATCTACCTGGACATCCATTACATGGACAGCTACAGGGTCTTCACCTGGAACGAGGACCGCTTCCCCGACCCGCGGCGCCTGATCTCCGACCTGAGGGAGCAGGGCTTCCGCGTGGTCACCATCGTCGATCCCGGCGTGAAGGTAGACGAGAACTACTCCGTATACACCGAGGGACGGGAGAGGGATCTTTACTGCAAGACGCGCGAGGGCGAGGAGTACCACAACGTCGTTTGGCCCGGCGTGTGTGCCTTCCCCGACTTCACCAACCCCGAGACGCGCCAGTGGTGGGGGGAGAGCCAGAGTGTACTTACCGATGCCGGGGTGGCCGGAATCTGGTGCGATATGAATGAACCTGCGCTCTTCATCCCCCACGTGTCTACTCTTCCGGACGAGGTGGTCCATCCCGGCGGACGGGCCGGCGAGGCCAGGTGGCACGCCCAGATCCATAACACATATGGCTCCCTGATGGCCCGCGCCGCCAGAGATGGCCTCCTGGCATTGCGGCCAGAGGAGCGGCCGTTCGTGATCACGCGCGCCGGGTATGCCGGCCTGCAGCGCCACGCCATGCACTGGACCGGGGACAACTCAAGCTGGTGGGAGCACCTGTGGATGAGCATGCCACAACTCCAGAACCTCGCCCTCTCAGGCGTCGCCTGGGCGGGTGTCGACGTGGGAGGATTCGGCGGCGACACGAACGGAGAGCTCCTGGCCCGCTGGACTGAGTTCGGGGTCTTCCAACCTTATTGCCGCAACCACACCACGATAGGGACCCGCCGACAGGAGCCGTGGGCCTTCGGCGAGCCCTACGAGTCGGTGTGCAGGCAGATGATCAAACTTCGCCAGCGGCTCCTGCCCTATTTCTACTCGCTCTTCGATGAGTGCCACAGAACGGGCGCGCCGATCCTGCGCCCCCTCCTGTTCGAATACCCCGCCGACGAAACCACATACACGGCCGACGACGAGTTCCTGCTCGGCGACGCCCTCCTCGTTGCCCCCATAACCCGTCCCGGTATCGAGCACCGCCACGTCTACCTACCCGAGGGCACCTGGTTCCATTACTACAGCGGCGAGAGGTTCGAAGGGCCGGTCCACATCCTGGCTCACGCACCCCTGGGCGAGCCCGCCCTCTATGTAAAGGGAAATTCTCCCATACCGATGGCCCCCGACGCGGCCCACACGGGCGAGAGGCCGGCCGACCCGCTGACGCTGCTGGTCTACCCGGTGGAGGGCAATGGAGAATCCACACTCTACGAGGATGAGGGGAACGGCTTCGGTTACGAAGAAGGGGAGTACGCCAGGCGCAGGATCTCCTGCGAGTACTCGGACGGCCGGATTACCATCCGCCTCGGTGCACGCCAGGGCTCCTTCGTCCCCGAGCGTAGGGAGGTACGTTTGGTGCTACGCGGCATTCCAACGGCGCAGGGTGTAACCATCAACGATGAGGAACACGCGCCGGACCGAGTGGAGGGTGACGCCCTCACCGTCGAACTCGGCGAAGAGTCCGCTCCGACGACAGTGGAGGTGATCCTCTAGCCGCCCGGCGCCAGGAGGATGCTAACGATGCTCCGCCATATTTTCGTCCTCCTCATCACCCTGCTGGTGGGGTACTTCGGCGTGGGATTGCTAGTGGTACTGTGGATGACTTCCCCGAGCCGCAGATCCCCGGAGGCGACGCCTGCGTCCTTCGGTCTCGGATACAGCGAGGTCAGGCTCCTGAGCACCGATGGAGTCCGTCTGAGCGCCTGGTGGGTGCCTGTGGAGGGTTCGTCCCTGGCAGCGGTGCTCGTCCCTGGCTGGGGCGGATACAAGTTCGACGAGCACCTGCTGCAGACTCTTCCCGTCTACCATGACGCCGGCTATAGTGTGCTCCTTCTGGATCTACGGGCACAGGGCGAGTCGGACGGTACGCGCCGCACCCTGGGCTACAGGGAAGTTCGCGACGTGCGCGGCGCGCTCGCCTGGTTACAGCAGCAAGGTTACAGGCTGGACCAGATCGTGCTTCACGGCTGGTCGATGGGGGGCGCGACAGCCTTGCGTGCGGCGCCGGGGACGGGTGTCGCCGCAGTCATCGAGGAAGCCGGGTACGCGGACCTCCCAATCCTTCTGAGGGGCGAGATTCCCGAGTTCGTACGCTTCGGGAGGCCCCTTCGCCCGGCGATCCTGCTCGCGGGGAGGCTCTTCCCCGACTTCGACCCCTGGGACGTGGTACCGAAAAAGGATGCCGCGAAGCTCTCCGATGAGGGTATACCGCTCTTCGTCATCCACTCTACGGAAGACGGCATAGTCCCTTACGAACAGGCCAGGACCTTCGCCTCGGCCCACCCCGATGCGCGCGTCTGGAAGTTGGAGGGTTACGCGCATGTCGAAGCGTACCAGCATCCCGAGTATGCGCAGAGGTTGCGGGCGTTCTTGGACGCATCCCGGTGAGAGTGGGCGGATCGTAAACCGCCCTTACAGCGAACTTCGCTAGATGAGGGCTCTCAGCTGCGGGTCGGTGAAGTCCTGTGCCGCCATAAAGGCCCCTGCCCCGAGGAGCTTCGCAGGCTCCTGGCTCGAGGCGATGCCTACGGTCGGGATGCCCGCGGCGACGGAAGAGGATATGCCCGAGATCGAGTCCTCGAAGGCCAGGGCTTCTTCGGCAGGGACGCCGGTCTTCTCCAGGGCGGCGATGTAGGGGGCTGGATCCGGCTTCACAGCCTCAACCTCGTCGGCGAGCACGACGGTGTCGAAGAAGTCCCGAAGCTTCAGGGCGAGCAGTATCGCCTCGACGTTCTCCTCGGGCGCGTTGGTGACGAGGGCGATCCACATCCCTCGCTTCCTGCCTCGCTCTACAAAGTCCTCGAGACCTGGCAGGGGGTCCAACTCGAAGGCTCGCTTGCGGAAGCTCGCCTCTTTGGCGTCACCGATCGACCTCCCTTGTTCGTCGGTGAGCTCGGGGAGCAGTTCGCGCACGATCTCGGCCGTGCTCCGGCCGCTGATCCTGTCGCGATAGAACTCCTCGTCTACTTCGACGCCGTATGGTTCGAGCGCATCCACCCACGTTGGCAGGTGCAGGGAGTCAGTCTCCGCCAGCGTGCCATCGAGGTCGAATAGCAGGGCCCGGTACAAACCGCTAACCGGCGTAGAGGACCATGTTGAGAGCGCGGGTAACGATAAGCAGCACGCCCATGTACAAGAGTACGAAGAGATGGCCACGTTCTTTGCCCTTGCGCAAGGGACTGGTTTTGTACTCGGCCATCCCGAGGAGCACACCGAGGGCGCAGAGACCCCACACCCAGTAGAAAGCGAAGTAGCGCGCGAAGTTGCCGGGGTCAGGGTAGAGCGAAGCCCCAGCGAAGGTTAGCGTCACGAAAGCAGCCAGAGAGAGCGACAGGACGAACAGGACCCTGTTCGCCGGTCCCCTGCGCTTCCATGCTAGCCAGTCGGTCAAGATGGTATGGACACTGCTCACATCAGTCATGTTAGCAGCCAGAACGTGGGGCGCCGTGAAAGTTTCCGGCTCACGCGCTGTACCGAGACATTAAAATGACCGTCGTGCGCCGACTCCTTGCCCTCAGCTGCGCGATAGTGTTGGTGGATACAATCTTCTACGCTGCGCTTACGCCGCTCGTCCCTCTCTTCGAGGAGGAGTTCGGCCTATCCAAATCCGTGGTCGGCATCTTGAGCGGGGCCTACGGGGCAGGCGTCCTGGTAGGCAGCGTGCCTGGAGGATACCTGGCTTCGCGGTCAGGAGTGAGGATTACGGCCCTCGTCGGATTGATCCTTATGTCCGTAACCAGCGTGATGTTCGCGATCGTGGACACGACGTGGCTACTCGTTGCGGTGCGGTTCGCAGGCGGGTTCGGTAGTGCGCTCTCATGGGTCGCGGCGTTCACCTGGCTGGTGGACCGGGCTCCGGAGGAGCGGCGCGCCGAGATGATCGGGGTGATGATCAGCGCAGCCGTGGTGGGGGCACTACTGGGACCCGTACTTGGCAGCGTGGCAGCGACTCTCGGCCTCTTGCCGGCTTTCGCTTCCGTCGCCATCGTGGGTGGAGTCATCGCCGTCTGGGCCGCCCTGGAGCAGGCACCGGTTTCCTCCGGTGATATCTCCCTGTTACCGGCGCTAAGAACGCTACGTGAGCCCTTACTACTTACAAGCCTCTGGTTCATAGGGCTCTCCCCCCTGCTATTCAGCGCGCTGGCCGTCCTTGTACCGCTGGATCTGAACCGGCTAGGATGGGGTGCTGCGGCGGTGGGGACGGTCTTCTTTGTGAGCGCCATTTTCGAGGCCTTTGTCCATCCTCTGCTCGGCCGCTGGTCCGACCGCTCGGGCTACCGCCCGCCCGTCTTCGCCGGGTTGCTCACCTCCATCGGCATCCTGCTCCTCCTGACGTGGGTTGGGAACCCCTGGATGATCGGGCTTCTCGTCGTGCTCGCGGCCGGGGCCTTCAACGCGACGCTCGTCCCAGGGACGGCGCTCTTCTCCCGCGGCACCGAGAAGGCCGGGATGGAGAGGGCCGTGGCTTTCGCGATCACGAACTTCGCCTGGGCCTCCGGCTACGCCGTCGGAGCCCCCGTAGGAGGCTTCCTTGCAGACCTCAGAGGCGACGCCCTCTCCTATCTCACGCTTACGGGGGTCTGCCTGCTGACGATCGTCCTGCTCCGCCGTACGGCCTGAAGCGACAGCATTTCGGCCTGTTGTTTTCGCTCTATTACCAACGTGCGATTCGCGGTAGGTCGATGCCTGTGCGAATCACCTTAGTATTTCGCGATGACCCACACGGCATGGACTATGCCGGGGATGTAGCCGAGGAGGGTAAGTAGGATGTTTATCCAGAACTGCTTGCCGATCCCCACCTGCAAGAATACCCCCAGGGGAGGGAGAAGTATCGCGATAATGATGCGTAGCAGATCCATCCTAAGCCTCTTTCTGTTGCTCGCTCTCTACCTGATACGCTGCCCCACCCTGGTAGTTGCAGGCACCGAGAGTATCCTACAACGCCGCGCGTAAAGCTATAGCCCTATGCACGAAACACCAACATGTTGGGGCCATTTCCGAGATGCATGATACATAACGTGTTTCATGCATGGATCTGTACGAACTGCTAGGCTGAAACGGACGCTTTGTTAGTCTTAGAGTAGGAACCGTGTCACCGGAGGAGGGAGTCTAGGCATGAGAGAGACCGGCGGAGAGAAGGCCAGGGCCAGGGAAAGGAACCTACGCTGGATGGAGGCGCTGTGGGAGGGCACGAGCACGTCCGCCAAGGAGGAGGACCATAAAGAAGAGGTACTTGCGGTGTTTCGTGACCTGGTGAAGGAGTCCAGGAGCGAGAGAGAGGTTCGCGAGTACGTGCCCTGGCAACCGCTGTGGTAGCAGCAAGCGTTGGGTTCCCTACATGACGTAATGTTGCCCAGCTATAGACACGTGAGTTCAGAGGTCTTTTCGGCAGCGAATCAGATTTTTTCAGAAACCCTCTACAAATAGCCACCTGGCATATGAACTAGCCCATTCAGGTCGAGATAAATAGCCACATGACGGATATGCAGCCCGTAGCGAATCGTGTAGACTGAGCTCGTTATGTATCGGGGTGGGGAGTCTTTCGCCCTCCAAAGTGAAGGGAGTAAGGAAGATGCAAGCAACCAATCGAGGAGCTTGGCAAACTCGTCTGGCACTCATGTTGATCTTGGGGGTAGCAGCAGCCGCCTGCGTAGCGATGCTTTTGTGGTGGAAGGCGCCTGCCGCCTCAGGCCAGGAGGAGACGTCACCCACCGGAGCGAACTTCGTCGTAAGCTGCGGATTCAGCCACCGCGCAAAAGTCGATCCGATCGTCACCCCTGGCCCCCCTCCTGACAAACCATCTTTCCACATGCACGACTTCTTCGGCAACACTACTACCGATGCCAACTCCACCTTGGACAGTTTGCGGCTTGCTGGTTCGAGGCGTGATCATGGCACCACGTGCGAACCGAGGCCTGGAAACACATTTGGAGACACAGCGGCCTACTGGATCCCGAAGGTCTCTTGGAAAGACAGCCGCGGCACCACTGCCCTCAAGGCCAGCCAAACATTCTTCTACTACCGGGCGGGTCTGAAGGACCCCGCCGATGTGCAGCCCCAGCCGGCCGGGCTAAAGATAGTCACTGAGCAGGGCAAGAACGTCCAATGGAGGTGCTTTGGCGGCACCTGGTCGCCGACTCCACCGACTCAGTGCTCCAACGGCAAGTTGGTGTTGCGCATCTTCTTCCCCGACTGCCTCCAGGAAGACGCGAACGGGCCGCTGATCGACAGCGCCGACCACCGCTCGCACATGGTCGACGCTGGGTCTGCGGGGTGCCCGAGCAACTACATCCCCGTACCGCGGCTCCAAACGAACTTCCAGTTCCCTATGCCAACCACTCGTGGGAAGGTGAAACTCTCCTCCGACCACCTTGGCGCCCCTCCGGGATCTACCATGCACGCCGACTTCTTCAACGCCTGGCAGGAGGGGGCGCTCGAGGACCTGGTGGCACGCTGCATCAACGCGGGTCCGTTCACAGCTTCGAATTCGAAGCCCCAAGACTGCTTGTAGGTAACGGTCACGGGGAAGAACAAGGAGGTCTCCCCGCACTCTAGGGTGAGGGCAAGGATCTCGCAGAGAGAGGGCCGGGGCCAAGTGCTTCGGCCCTCCTCTCATCCTGCTTCACCGATGTACCTGGAAGAGGTCCTCTCCGAAGTGCACAATCGAAAATCTGCATAGCACCGGTGAGGAGATTGGGTCAACTGCACTGACCATGGAGCTGCGTTTCTTTGCCCGATCTTTGCGCTTGCGTGTGATGTCGTTGCATGCACCCTCACAGCAACCTCGATCCCGGGGTGCACGTTTGTGTTCATACAGAAGAACCTACCGCGCCCTCTGAACTCAGCCTATACTATGCCCTCACAGAGGGACTAGCCTTCTGTAGAGTACCCGCCGAGAGCGAGGAGAAGCCGAATGGTGCAGCCGATCGATCTCTACTACTGGCCGACCCTCAACGGCTGGAAGATTACGATCTTTCTCGAAGAAGCAGGGCTCCCTTACAACCTGGTACCCGTGGACATAAGGTCGGGCGACCAGTACGAGTCGGAGTTCCTGGAGATAAGCCCGAACAACAAGATACCTGCTATCGTAGACCCGCAAGGCCCTGACGGAGAGCCCATGTCACTCTCCGAGTCGGGAGCCATCCTGATCTACCTCGCTGACAAAACGGGTGAGTTCCTACCCGATGCTCCACGCGACAGGTACCTGGTGCTGCAGTGGCTGATGTTCCAGATGGGACACGTGGGGCCGATGCTTGGGCAGGCGCACCACTTCAGAGGCTACGCTCCCGAGAAGATACCCTACGCAATAGAGCGCTACACGGACGAAGCCGCCAGGCTCTACAGGGTCATGGACCGGCGACTCTCCGAGGCAGAGTACTTCGCCGGCGAGGAGTACACGATCGCTGATATGGCGATCTTCCCATGGGTCGTCTCGCACGAGAGGCAGGGCCAGGACCTGGGTGACTATCCTGACCTCAAACGCTGGTACGATGCCATTGAGTCGCGCCCCGCCGTCGGCCGCGCGCTGGAGGTCGGCAAGGAGCTACGCCGCTCGCTGGACGATATGGACGACGATACCCGCCGGACGCTGTTCGGAGGCGGCCCGAAGAGGAGTTAGAGTCGCTCTAGTGCTCACGCACTGCGGTGCGATATCCAACGGCGAGCAGGGGCGCTCCCCAGATGATCGCGGAGACGGCGGCCAGGCAGAGCCCAGGGACCAGGAAAGGCGCGCCGAAGCCGAACGACGAGGCTAGCAGACCACCAGCCGCTGGCCCGACGGCGTTGCCTGCCGACGTGGCCGTCGCTGCGACCCCGAACGCCTCGCCCTGGCGCCTGGAGTGTACGGCGCCGCGGATCGCGAGGTTGGCCACGGGGACGGCGATCCCAACGAACAGGCCCGTCGCCAGGCGCAGGATCCACAGCAGGGCGATGGAGTCGACCCCGGCCTGCGGCAGCGCCGAGATGCCTGCCAGCAACAAGGTCCAGATGATGACCTTCCGCGCTCCGAACCTCGCCGCGAGCTTTCCTCCGATGACGGAGCCGAGCGAGGCGGCCAGGGCACCGGTCGCGATGATCCAACCTGCAAGCGTTGCGACCCGAACAGGCTCTTCCATCAAGGTCGAGAGGAAACCCGGCAGTGCCGGCGCTGCGCTCATGATCGCGACCTGCACCACGAAGAGCGCCAGGAGCGTCGGCGCGAGCCGCCTGTGCGGCAACGGACCTTCTGCCCCGACAGACTCCTCACTCTCCGACTCCTCTTCCTCAGGCCGCTCTTCCTTGACCCAGACCGAGATCAAAACGGCGGACACGGCCAGGAGGGCCGCGGTCACCCCGAAAGAGGCCCTGATGCCGACGAGGTCGGCGAATACTCCACCGAAGAACGGCCCGGCCGCAGCAGCGACGAAGAGAACCATCTGCAGGGTTCCCAGCCTCTCCCCCGCCCTCTCCGGCGGGGCCGTGGCCGATACGAGGACCGTCGCGGCCGCGACCGTACCGGTCAGGCATCCCTGCAGCGTCTTGAGGGCAAGCAACTGCCACGGGCTTCCCACGAGCCCCATCAACCCGACGACGAGAGAGCCCGCAATCGTGGCCCTGAGTAACATAGGCTTGAGTCCGACCCGGTCACCCAGCCTGCCCCACAGCGGTGCGACGAGGGCCATCGTCACGGCGGTCGAGCTGTTGATCACCCCGGCCCACGCCGCCGCACTGCCTGCGTCCTCGACGCCGAGTGCCTGGACGTAGATCGGCATGAAAGGCAAGACGAACGTGAACCCCATCGTCGCAGCGAGCTGCGAGAGGAGCAGCACGATGAAAGATAGCCTTCCGTCGACCCGCAAAGACCTCATTCGCCACCCCCTTGCGCCAAGCGGCGTACGCTTAGAACGGCGAGATCTCCTCCTGCAGATGTGCTTCTGTGCCTGGCCGCCATAAGAGGCGGCCCAACAACCGTATGTGGCGTAAATCTCCTTCCCGTATACTCCGGAATTCGTCAGGTGCGGCGAACGCCGGCAGACAAGTCGCGATCCTACAGGCCACGCAAATAAGGGAGGCCGCCGGTGTTCTCGAACCAGCGCCCAACGTCCTCCCGACTACGCTCGAAAACTCTCACTCCGGATATATCTCTCTCAAAATCTTCGCTACTGAGTGTAGCAAACTCACCACCGCAAATCCGACTTTGTAACGTCCAGACCCGGTGCTCCGGTGAAAGAGATCACCTTCTGAGCGATGGTATCGGCGGCTAGGATTACCTCACTTATGCCGTCTCTACCGGAGTCCGCTACTAAAGCGATTCTTGGCAGGTCAATACCTAAGCGAATCGCGCATTCGGCTACAAGTGAGAGGCCAAAGGCGAAAGCACCAAGCTGACCAGGTGAAGTGCTGACTAGCTGAACAGCTTGCAGAGAGATCCAACCTCTCTGCAAGCTGTCCTGATGTTCGCTTACAGCGGCGCGACTACCCCCGCGAACTGGAGCAAGTCTGTCATCTCGAACGTGTCCGGCGTAGCGCTCGGGAGCGTCGGCGTCCAGTCCGGGTCTTGCTTCAGGTACGACAACGCGTCGCCTTGCAAAAGGCCGATAAACACTTCGGCGACGATGCGGCCGCCGACCGGGCCTAGTTGCTCACCGTCTTTCTTTACATCGGCTTCACGCAGTACGTAGAACCAGAGTGGCGTACGCTTGTGCAAATTGAGCGGCTCGAGGTCGTCCAGATGGTCGTCGTCGAGAACCGGCAGCTTCATTGCTTTCGCCACGCTCTGGCCCGATGGCAAGCCAAAGGTGAGGTGGCGTAGCAGGTTGCGCTGCGCGAGCGACTGCACGTCACCGGGAGCAAAGCCAGGCAAGTCGAACAACACGGTGGACAGCCTGGTATCGATCTTCTTGTTCGGCCGCACGTTGTTGTCACCGAAATCGAAGAACGTCTGCCAATCAATGAAGCGCGTCGGCGCGCGCTTTCCGCCCCGGAGGTCGTTCGGGTCGGGACCGTCGGGCAGGCTGTCGTTGAATATCAGCTTGAACACCTGCGAGTTGATGTCAGCAGGCGTGGGCCCGAAGTTGGAGCGGTACGACGGCCGCACCTGCGAATGGCCGAAGCGATACGCCCCTACCGAGAACTCGACGGGGATGAAGGGTTGGTTGCGCCACTTGTAGAACTTGCGACCTTTTTCGAGGATGTCATCCACCACCCGTTTGCCGACGGTCTTTTCGAGGAACTCGTGGACGATGATCCACTGGTAATGCCAGCGTACCAGGCGCTGCGCCTTGGCGAACACCTCGCCGGGACGCGTAAGCCCGAGGTCGCTCTTTACGTGATCTACGACCGCGTTGTGGAACCTGAGCATGGACGTGTGTAGCTGGGAGACGATCAGGTTCTCGTCGTTGCGGGGGTCCCCGAGAAGCGCGGTGTTCTGGCTGTTGCGGGGCAGGTCGAATCGAGCGAAACCACCGGCGGAGACCGCCGCCGCGCCGGGGATTTCTTCCACGAGGAACTTGATGCCCCCGCCGCCCGAGCTCTGGTCGTAGAGATGCGGGGAAGCTCCTGGGCCCGACCCGTACATGTTGTCGAGCTCGAGCAAGGGGTTCCGGAAGTTCTGGATGGCTTCCGGGTCCGCCTGGCGTTCCAGGCTCGATGTCGGGTCGAACGTCACGTCGTGGTCGAGGAACTGGCCGAGGAACGTCATCCCCGCCAGAGCGCGGGGTTGTTCGGGTTGTTGACGTTCAACGCGGGGTCGGTGATCAAATCCCGCGCCAGGTTCGGGTTGGCGGCGATGTCCATCTCGTCGGCCGCATCCATGATGCCGCCCTTCTTGCCCAATTCCTCGAGCGCATCTTTCACCGTTTGCGTATCGGCGGCGAACGGCGGTAGCATGGGAAACAAACGCCCGAACTTGCCCTGATCGTAGTACGTGGATCTGGGCGGGTTCTCGCCGCCAAGCGTATAGTGACCATGTCGCGTCATCGCCTGTCCCCTTTTAACGAGCTCGTGCCGGATGAGACCGCCGCAATGCGATGGGGTTATCGCTCCTGTCTCCCGTCCGGATCATGACTCGTCCATGAAAGCAGACAGCGATGAATTCCGGATGAATGCAGCGCAATCATCAACGTGTTTGGCCAGGAACTCTGGATCTTGCATACACTGTATTGTGACATTGGGAAAGAAAGCGCGGCAAGCTGACTAGGGGCTCGCTACGAGCCTGATGAGTATACCGTTGGTGGTTGCGTGGCATTGGGGAGGAGACTTCCGTGGACTTTACGGGCACTTGGGATGTCGTGTCGAGCCCGGCCACTCTATCCGGCCACGTCAGCCCGCGAGCTCATTCGCCAAATGTCCGGAGCAGGTTCTCCCTGGCCGATTCCAGACCCGGCAGGGACGGCGACAGTCTCAGGTCGAAGCCAGCTTCACTAGCCAGTGGCTCCAGAAGGTCGAACAGCAGATCCGAATCCACCGAGATCCATTCGGGCGCCAGCCCCACTGCGAAGAGTTGCTCTGCGAGGGTCTCAGGGACCCGGCCCCACATTGCCTCCAGGGAGGGGTGTGGCGTGAGGAGGTCGCTTCCGAGGACAAGGCCGCTTCCGGCGTCGACTACCAGCAGCATGTGCGGGAAGTACGGACGATCACCCTCATCCTGGACGGGTGCGGGGAACATGAAGAAGTCCACCTCCAGACGCCCTTCCCCTCGCGGCAACCGCCCGAGAGCCTCGATCTTGGACGCCTCCATCTCGACTTCGATGGGCGGAGCGTCCAGTGGAGGCACACCCGTCGAAGCGTCTTCCCAGAGACGCCTCCCCCCTTCCTGGCGGGGGACGCGAAGCAGATAGCTATCGCCGCCGGAAGGCTCCAGCAAAGAAGGGTCCTCTCTGAAGCGTGGGGCGACGTCCGCCAACTGCTCCAGCGCACACGATAGAAAACGGACCTCTCCGGCCTCCAAAAACCAGGGGAAGAGTGACGGGCGGTAGCTCCGGAACATCGGCCAGGCGTTTCGCCCCCTGAACTTCAACCCTAGTTCCTTGATGACCTCGCGATCTCTCTTCTCCAGCTCCTCGCGATTCTCGAACGACGCCTGGATCTGGGGGATCTGGATCAGGGCCTCCGGGTCCGCGAAGGGTCCCATATCCTGGAGGTCCAGAAAACCGTGGATGCCCTCGGAGCCGAGGTAGAGGCTCACAGCGTAATGTTCGCCAAGTAATCCCATCACGCTGACGAATCCCAGCTCGCCCGACTCGGGACTCCGCACGCCGAAGACGTCAGTCTCGGTCATCCACTCCCAGGGTGAGATCTCCTTGACCCGGACTGCCGACTCATAGAGCCCGCGCCATTCCCGAATCCCCGGCGTCATCTCCTCAGCCATGCGTCCTCCCTTACCGCCGTTAGACGCCCATCATTCTAGACTACAGGCTCCAACGAAGAGAACCAGCCCGATATGCGAATCTGGCCAAAGAATAGCCTAAGGTAATTCCTCCTCCCCGGCAGGGCAACACAGGTTCTATGAGCTTCCTTGCAGTGTCGCAAGTTTTCAGGAAAGAAGGTCTGGGGAGAGCACGGTCTTGCGATTATCCTAAACGTCCGAAGATTACAGGGAGCGCGTTGCGGGAGGATGATTAGCCATCGGCGATCAGTGGTCGACGGAGTGTCGGGGACTAGTGTTCACAATCGGACATTCCAACCACTCGGCTGAGAGGCTAGCCGCACTGTTGAAGAGGCACAGGATCGAGGTTCTGGTGGACATCCGCTCTCGTCCGTACTCCAGGCATGCGCCGCAGTTCAACGCCAGCGGCATCGAAGCGATCCTGTCGGGAAATGGGATCCGATACCTGTTCCTGGGCAGGGAGCTGGGCGGAAAACCCGAAGAAGAGACGTTCTACGATACGAAGGGCCGGGTAGACTATGCGCTGGTCGAAAGATCCCGACCGTTCCTCGATGGTATAAAGAGGGTGGAGAGGGAGGTCCAGAGCAACAGGGTCACCCTGCTTTGCAGCGAGGAAGACCCCGCCCGTTGCCACCGCAGGCTACTCGTCGGGCGGGCTCTGGAGGAGCGAGGGTTCACGCTGCGGCACATCAGGGGCGACGGTAGCATCCAGATAGAGGGCGCGGCGGACGGCGGCCAGCCGGTCCTGTTCCCGGAGAGGGAGGCGAGCCCACGGAAGTCTATACGATCGGTTTCACGAAAAAGACGGCGCCCGAGTTCTTCGGAGCGTTGAAAGACACAGGCATCGAGCGCCTCCTCGACGTGCGACTGAACAACGCGTCCAGGCTCGCCGGGTTCGCCCGTCGTGCGGACCTTCCTTTCTTCCTGGAGAGGCTCTGCAACGCGGAGTACTTCCACGAGCCCAGACTGGCCCCCACCCGCGAGATCCTCGACGCCTACAGGAAAGGAGGCGGATGGCCTGACTACGAGAGGGCGTTCCTGGATCTCCTGCGGGAGCGCAGGGTCGAGGAAACGTTGGATAGAGACCTCTTCGACGTTCCGACGGTGCTGCTATGCAGCGAGGCCGAGCCCGAGCATTGCCACCGGCGTCTGGTCCTGGAGTACCTGGACCTGGAATGGGAGGGGATCAGGGCCGTTCACCTGTAAGGATCTTGCAGATACTCGTAAACCACCTGACACGGATGCAGCCGGGCTACTTTTGCGTGGCGGGCGTGGACGTGAAGACGCCGCGCCACATCCGCCCTGTCCTCCACCGGGGCAGGCTCACGATTGATCTACTAAGTACAAATGACGGACCCTTCGACATCGGGTCCGTCGTGGACCTTGGGCGGGCGATGCACGCCGGACGCGCTCCCGAACTCGAGGACCATCGCTTCGATCCATCAAGCGTGCGATGGCTCTTCGACGAAGAGCCTGAGGACTACTGGGAAGCCCTCGATGGGATGGCACAGGAGAGTCTGGTGGAGATCTTCGGATCCGCGCTGGAGCTGTGGGACGAAAGCGGCACGGTGGACGTTGGGGAAGGTCGCGCCTCACTCGGCTGCCTGAGGCCGGAGAAACAACCGTGGCTGTACGTCGACCACAGGGGCACGGTCAGGCTGGTGCTCGACTACTTGATGCCCTCCGTCGACCTCTCGGTGAACGACCTGCGGCTTTACGAAAGAGACGGGCGAACACCCCGCCGGGACCTCGTTTCCAGCGTGGAAAAGCGGCTCAAGTCAGGCGTCGAGGCGATCCTGAGCGTCGGCCTGACACGGCCCTGGCAGAAGAGGGGCGACACCGCCGAGAGGCACTGGTTACAGGTCAACAACATCCACCTCGAAGACGACCCGCTGTGGCAGTTGAGAGCACGCTGACATCGTAGTGGTGCGAAGCTGGTAACGACGCGGGCCCTAGCTCACCTCGCACATGAAGAGTGGCGGGATGTGCATGTAGGTCGTGCTTGGGTTCGGGCCAACTTTGTCCTGGGCCATCTGGAGCGCGTCGGCTACGGTGTCTGCCCGTCCGAGTCCCATACGTTTTGTGGTCGCCACGTCGCCGCCTACCAGGATGACGCCGCCGAGGTGGTCGAGGGCGTGGGCTGCCCAGTAGAGGACTGTGAAAGGGTGAGCGCCGTGGTAGGCGTAGGAGTTTCGGTAGAGGGTACGGTACCAGGGATCGTTGGCGTACTTCTCCTCGTAGCGGTGGTGGATCTCGTGCACGTCGTTCGTCTCGGGGAAGACTTCGTTCCAAAGGTCTATGTAGCTCGGGTGGTGGAGCTTGTTGAAGTTGGCCGGCATGGGGTGGGTGCCGATCAGGACGCCTCCCTCGCGCACCAGTGGTCTGCCCTTGTAGAGGTTGAAGAGGTAACCGAGGAGCATATTGAAGACGAGGATGGGGTTCATGATGGAGTTGACGTTGTAGGGTCCGAGGTAAGGGATGCCCAACAGGAGCACGTCTGACTGGCCCTCGGCGGGGACGACCATCTGCCTGTAATTGTCCTTCAAGGTCGCCGCGTGTACGGGCTCGGTGGCGCCCGCCTGTATGCTGGTCACCCGGTGCGGAGCGTTTATGGAGTGAGAGATGCGCCTGGCGGCTTCCAGCGGCATCGTCTGCGTGGCCTTGTGGGTAGCGAGGAAGTTGGCTTTGGTTAGCATGCTCCACTGGTACTCAGGTTTCGCCATGAAGTCGAAAGCTGCGGGGTAGGTCTGGTTGTTCAGGGTGCTCTCTATGTGGAAGACCTTGACGTTCTCGTCGAAGAGCTTGCCCATCCGATTTATGGAGGCGTGCATGGCGGAGTTCGGTGGGTCCATCAGGGAGCGGGTGTTGGCCAGCATCTTCGGGGTGTGATGATGGCGGATGGAGGAGTAGGGGGCCAGGCCTGTGTGCACGGACTTGTGGCCACCGTCCATAGGGATGAAGTTCACGTTTACGTACACGAGCAGGTCGCTCTCGGCGACGCGGCGGCTGACGCTGACCTCTTCGCCCAACTCCGTCTCGCCGATCATGACGTTCCCCTCAGGGTCCTCGGCGTCGTAGTTATAGAGCCGATCCGGGTAGTAGCGGGACATGATCCTGCCCCCCAGGCAATGCCTGAGCTCGGCTTCCGTCATCCTGCGGTGGAGACCGAGGGCCGCGATGAGGTGGATGTCCTCGACACCTTTGGCGGCGGCCTTCTCC